>JAIBBQ010000280.1 GCA_019694595.1 Myxococcaceae bacterium | reverse complement strand
GACGAGATCGGTGACCACGGTGATGCTCGGCCCGCCGGGAGTTCCGGCGTTCGCCTGAGCGTTCGCGTTGGCCTTCTTCTCGGCGGCCTTCGCGAGACGGCGTCCCAGGAAACCACCCACCGCGCCGATCTGGAGACGCACCTGCTGCGCGCCGGCGCCACCGGCCCGCTCGAAGGCGCCGAGGCCCGGGCACGGCTGGTACGAGAGGTGGCCAACGCGCTGCTGGCGGTGCAGCCCCAGTGGAAGCTCTTCGGCTACGGAGAGCGGGAGCCCGCGGTGAACAACGCGGCGCTCGAGCAGAGCTACCGGGCCGCGGTCGACGACTTCCGCCTGCGCGCGCAGGGCGCCCCGGGCACGCCCGGCGAAGGCCTGGTGGTGGTGGCGCTGGTGCTGGCGACGCGCGCGCCGCTGCAGGGCGTCAGCCGCCTCGACGACGTCACCCAGGTGCGGGCGCTGCTCGAGGACCGGGCGCGGCTGCTCTCGTCGGTCCTCCTGGGAGCGGAAGTGTTCTGGGCCCCCGAACTCAAGGGGGCGGGCCTGTCCGAGGCCACCGTCATGGTGCGCTTCCCGGAGATGCAGCGGCTGCCCTGACACACTTTCCTTCGCGAATTGATCTTTCCAAAGGGCGGGCGCGGGGCACAATGCCGCACATGCTCCGCAGCCTTCGCTTGCTCATCGCCGGGGGCTCGCTCGTCCTGCTGGTCGGCTGCCCCGGCTCCCTGGAGAACCCCGAGCGCTTCCTGATGGGCGCCGACGCCGGCGACTCCTGCGACCCGGAAGGCCTCACCCACCCCGACGCGGGCCTCTTCAAGGTGAAGTGCGGCGGCTCCGGCTGCCACGAGAGCCCGGCCCCGGCCAACAACCTCGACCTGGTGGCGCCCGGCGCGGGCGAGCGCATCGCCACCGGCAAGGCGACCGGCTGCATGATGCTGCCGCTGCAGAGCTACATGCTGAACAAGGTGAAGGCCGCGCCCACGTGCGGCTCGCAGATGCCGCTCGGTGCCGACCCGCTCACCGCCGACGAGGTCAAGTGCGTCGAGAGCTATCTCGCCCGCCTGGGCGGGGACGGAGGCACCTGATGCGCGCGCTCTCGCTGTGGCTCGCCCTGGTGTCCTTGCCGGTGCTCGCCAAGGGCACCGTGCTGCTCGACGCGCCCAAGCCCATCAAGCCGGCGCTGGAGAAGGCGCTCGGCAGCAAGGTGACCATCAAGGGCGTCAGCCTCTCGGCCACGCCCGGTGCCGGCGAGGTGAAGGCGGCCTGCCTGGAGACCAAGGCCTCCGCGCTGGTGACCGCGCGCCTCGCGGGCGGCGTCTACACCGTGCAGGTGCTCAACGGCGCCGACGGCGACCTGCTGTCCAGCTTCAAGTTGAAGGCGCCTCCGGGCAAGCGGCCGGTGAAGTCGATTCCCAAGGGCGACGCGACCCAGCTGCTGCAGGCGGTCGGCAAGGGCAAGGTGCCTTCGGCCGAGCCCGAAGAGAAGCCCGCGCCCAAGGGCGAGCCGGAAGAGAAGCCGGTCGCCAAGGTCGAGCCCAAGCCCAAGGTGGAGCCGAAGCCCGAGCCCGAAGAAGAGGAAGAGGCGCCCAAGCCGAAGACCAAGACCAAGCGCAACGAGCCGCCGCCCAAGGCCGAGGTGGTGGAGGCGCCGGTGGAGCCCTCGGACGAGGTGTCGGGCGACAAGCCGGTGGCGCTGCGCGCGGGCGTGGGCCTGCGCATGTTCTCGCGCCGCCTCTTCTTCGTGGACAACATCTTCGCCCAGCTCTCCAAGTACCGGCTCGGGCTGGGGCCCGCCATCGCGCTCGACGCCGAGTGGTTCCCGGGTGCGCACTTCACCCGGGGCTGGGGCGCCAACTTCGGCCTCGCCACCAGCTTCGACATGGCGGTGGGCATCAGCTCGGTCGCCGCCGACGGCACCCGCTACGGCACCAGCGCGCTGCGCTTCCGCCTGGGCGCGCTGGCCCGCATCCCCGTCGGTCCGATGGAGCTGCGCCCCACCCTGGGCCTCGGCCTGCAGACCTTCGCCATCGCGGCCGGGGCCTCGGGCGCGGCCAAGCCCACCGTGCCCGACGTGCGCTACACCAACCTGCGCATCGGCCTCGGGACGCGCACCAAGGTCATCGGTCCCCTCTCGGTGCTGGCCGGCTTCGCCTACGACGCGCCGCTCGCCGTGGGCGAGATTCGCACCGCGTACTTCCCGCGGCTGTCCGTGGGCGGCCTCGACGCGCACCTGGGCGCCGCGGTGGGCTTCGGCCCGGTCGAGGTGAAGCTGCTCGGCGACTACAACCGCTACTGGTACTCGCTGAAGCCCGAGGTCGGCGACAAGTACGTGGCGGGCGGCGCGCTCGACGACGGCTTCGGCATCATGCTCACCGTCGGCTTCGTCCTCTAGCGAGGACCGTGCGGCGGCGGCGGCGCCGACGGCACGTACAGCACGGCGCACCCGGTCCTCGCGTTGCAGTTTCCGATGTTCGGGCCGTACTGCCCTGGCTGGCACGGCTTCACGCAGTGCATCATCTTCGTCCCATCGGGCGGGCGAACGCCGGTGTTGATGGGGCAATACACCAGCCCTTCCGGACAGGGTCCGACGGGCTTGGGCAACGGTTGATCGCGCAGCACGCCACTCCCCAGACAACCGACGAGCACGGCGACGGCGAAGGTGGGCAGGCTCATGGGACCATGTACCTCGGGCAGCCGGTGTCGTCGCAGTACCCGATGCCTGGGCCGAAGTCGGCGCCGGGCCGGCAGGGCTCGGTGCACACCAGCGACGGCTGATCCGCCATGGCGATGCCCACGTTCGGAGCGCACAGCACCTGCCCCCGCGGACAGTCGCCGCGCGGCGCGGTGACGGAGCGGCAGCCGGCGAGGCCGAGCACGGCGAGAAGGACGAAAGCGGGTCGCATGGTGCGCTGACGCACCGGGAGCTTCGATGATTCAGCGGCTCGCGACCAGGGCCTGCCGGGCGGCCTGCGCCTGCTTGCCCAGGCTGGCCTTCTCCTCGCGCAGCGCGCTGAGCTTCTCCTCGAGCCCGAGGAGCTTCTGGCCGAGCGTCTGCGCGACCTGCGTGGCCCCACCCTTGCCCGCGGCGCTCAGGTCCTCGCGCACCCGCGCCACCTCGCGCTCGAGCTCCGCGGTGCCTGCCTCCACGTCCTTGCGGCGCTGCTCCACCTTCTCCACCAGCGCGGCCTGCTCGCGCAGGGCCGCGAGCTGCTTGCGCACCTCGGGGCCGATGGCGTCGGCGAGCAGCCCGTCGAGCCGTGCGGTGCCGAGCTGCTCGGCCTGCACCGTCTCCACGAAGGCGCCTTCTTCCACCAGCTCGAGCGTCTTCGCCTCGTGCGGCGTGAGCGACAGGCGCGCGAAGCGGGGCTGCCCGGGCGAGCGCACGTCCTCGTCGGCGCCCGCGGTGACGCGGAAGCCCCCGTGCGGCAGCTCGACCAGCACGGTGCGCGGCCGCTCGCTGCGCGAGGTGAGCGTGAGCGGGTGCACGATGCGGTCGACGCGGTGGAGCTTCACCGCGCCGGTGCGCGCGTCGCGCTGCACGAGCTTGGTGGGGCCCGCCTCGCGGCGGTCCTGGCGCGCCACCTCGAGGTCCAGGTCGTCGCCATGGCGCACCACGCGCACCTCGTCGGGCTTGAAGCGGTCGACCTGCGCCTCTCCGGCGTAGGCGCCGTCGGTGAAGATGGACACCGTGCCGCCTTCGAGCGTGACGCCGGTGTCGTTCTTCAGACGCACCGCGAGCTGCGCGCGGCCGCTGCCGTCGATGACGGTGACCCGCTCCGCGGTGGCCTTGGCGTCGATGATGGGCAACAGCGCGCTCTGCCGCGCGGGGAGCACCACCGGCTCCTTCACCGTGTAGAGGAAGAGGTCGCCCGCCTCGCTGGTCGCCGCCGGCTCCAGCGGCGACGGCCCGTCGGCGAGCACGGTGCTCGGCTGCACGCTCGCCTCGGTGCGCCCGCTGCGCCCCGCCACCAGGGAGCCGCTGCCCGAGCCGTAGCCGCCGCCGCCGGCGCCGTAGCCCACCGTGCCGATGGAGCCCAGGGCCACCGACTCCAGCGGGCCGCGCAGGTGTTCCTGCACCTCCTCGGTGGCGAGCTGCGGCGCCGTCTCCAGCCCGTCCTCGGGGCTCACCAGCTCGCGCCGCCCGTAGCGCGGGCCCGCGAGCGGGAAGACGAAGGACGCGGGCCGCCCCGAGGCGAGCGTCACCTTCACCGAATTCCACGCTTCGTCGGAGTCGTTGTGCACCAGCGCGAAGCCCTGCAGCCGGCTCGCGCTCTTGCCCAGCACCAGCCGGTACGTGGTGCGCCACACCGGCGCCTCGGTGGTGTACCCGAGCGCCACGCTGCCGCCCCCCTGTCCGGCGCGCACCTGCAGCGCCTGCCGCTCGGGCTTGCGCGAGGTGCTGGCCGCGGCGCGCTGCCAGGCCAGCCGCACCGAGCCGTCGAGCGGGCGCACCGAGGCGAGCTCCGACAGCTTCAGACGATGGAGCCCCGACTCGCCGAAGAGCAGCAGCCCCGGCGCGGGCACCGGGTTGCCCTTGAGGTCCCGCTCCTCGTCCTGGGTGACCTCCACCACGCGGCCCAGGAGCACCGGGCCTTCGTCGCGGCGGACCTCGACTTCCACGCCCTTGAGCGCGCGCACCAGCGACTCCAGCGAGCGCTGCTCGTCGGGCGACGGGAGCCCCGCGAGGCTGCGCGCGGCCTCCGCCGCCAGCGGGGGCGCGAAGGCCACCGAGGCCAGGTGGGTCTGCGAGAGCACCACCATCGACTTGAGCGCGTCGTCGAGCTGCCCCGGCTCGAGCGGCAGGTCGACCACCGCGCCGCCGGGCAAGAAGCCGCTGCGCTCGTAGTACCCGAGGCCGTTCTCGTAGAGCACCAGCGAGCGGAGCGGCAGCTTGGGGGCAGGCGCGGCGGCGAGCGCGAGGGAGGCCAGGAGCGCGGGGATCATGGGTGCGCCAGACAGCGCGCCCCCCGCGAGGTTCCAGGGACTTCTCAGCACAACTTGCACTAATGATGTGCTGCCGGTTAAGCAGTTCCAACACTACACGCCCCGGGAGCCTCGACACCATGCAGCTCGAGTCACTGAAGATGTTCTGCGACGTGGTGGAGACCGGCTCCTTCTCGCGCGCGGCACAGCTCAATCACGTGACCCAGTCGGCGGTGAGCCAGCAGATCCGCGCGCTGGAGACCCGCTACGAGCAGCGGCTGCTCTCGCGCAGCGCCCGGGCGGTGACGCCGACCCCGGCCGGCGAGCGCCTGTTCCGCGGCTGCAAGGAGATCCTCTCCCGCTTCGTGGAAGTCGAGCAGGAGATCCGAGAGCAGGCGACCGAGGTGTCCGGCGCGGCGAACGTGTCCACCATCTACTCGGTGGGCCTGCACGAGCTGCAGAACATCCAGCGGCTGCTGCTGAAGACGCACCCCAAGGTGAACCTGCGGCTCAACTACCGCCGCAGCGACCAAGTGTACGACGACGTCATCCTCGGCGCGGCGGACCTCGGCCTGGTGGCCTGGCCCCAGCCGCGCGCGGGCGTCGACGTCATCCCCTTCCGCGAAGACAAGCTCGCGGTGGTGATGCCGCCCAACCACCCGCTCGCCGCCAAGGCGAAGGTGGCGATGGCCGCGGTGGCCAGCCAGCCCTTCATCGCCTTCGACCGCGAGGCGCCCACCCGCAAGGGCATCGACCGCGTGTTCCGCGACAAGGGCCTCGAGTTCGCTCCCGCGATGGAGATGGACAACGTCGAGACCATCAAGCGCGCGGTGGAACTCGGCCTCGGGCTCTCCGTGCTGCCGCTGCCCACCGTGAAGCAGGAAGTGGCGCTGGGCACGCTGGTGACGCGCGCCTTCACCGAAGGCACCTGGACCCGGCCCATCGGCATCCTGCAGCGCAAGGGCAAGTACCTGAGCCGCGCGTCGCAGGCGGTGCTCGACGCCTTCCGCGCCACCGCCAACGACGAGTGAGCCGTCACGGGTCTTCGGGCTCGAGCGCGCGCTCGTGCGCCTTCTGCTGCCGCTCGATGAGGTGGCGGTAGAGCTCGAGCAAGCGCCGCTCGCCTTCGCCCGACCCCGCGCCGCCCTCGCACTCGCAGCTCACCTGACGGCTGCGGAGGTCCTGCACGAAGGCGCAGGTGCCCGGGCACTGGTCGACGGGTGACTCCTCGAAGGCCGAGAGCGTCGCCCCCTTCGCGGTGCGCAGCAGCTCCGCGCAGCCGGGCTGCGTCTGCGCCAGCCGCGCCCAGGGGAAGACGTGCGCCGACGACGCGCCGCGGTCCTGCGGAGGGAAGGTGATGCCCACCCGGCACCCGAGCCGCTCGCCCGCCTGCGCCGGCTGCACGTCGAAGAGCAGCCGGCCGCCCAGCGGCAGCCCGCGCCACACGGTCACCGCCGTCTCGAGCCCGGGGGCGGACGGGTGCGCGTCGAGCTCGAAGCACGCGTCTTCCCCCAGCGCCTCGCCGCGCTGGCACCGCTGGAAGCTGCCGCTTTCCAGCACCCGCGGCCGCGACAGCACCAGCACGCCGGCCGGCAGGTCGATGGTGGCGTCGAAGCGCCCCCACACGTCGCCGCCCACGAGGCCCGAGAGCCCCGGGTTGGTCCACCCCTTCACCGGGCGCAGCGAGCCCTGGCGCACGCCGACGCCCGGGGCCAGCTCCAGCGCGTCGTAGGCCACCCCCTGGAACGCGCGCAGCTCCTGCGGCAGCTCGAGCCCATCGGGGAGCGGCAGCCCGTCGAAGAGCCCCAGGCCCGTCTTGAGCCCCGCCCCGTCGGCCGCCGCGGGCGACACCTGGGAGCGGGCGTCGTTGGTGGACAGCACGAAGGGCGCGGTGAGGCTCGCACCCGCCTGGCGCACCTGCACCGGCAGGAGCGGCCAATCGAAGCGCGGCTCGCGGGACAGCTCGAGCACCGTCACCGTGTGATCGATCGCCTGCGCTGCGCGCGCCAGGTGGGCCTCGCGCGGGCGCGTGGCGCGGAAGGCGAGCGTGCGGGGGGCCAGCGCTACCTCGAGCGCGTAGGCGCCCACCACGTCCTGCGCGAGGGTGACCTCGCACCCGTCACCCCGCTCGAGGCCCGCGGGAAGCGGCGGCAGCGCGGCGGCATCGAAGCGCAGGCCCGGCAGCGCCACCTCGTCGATGCCCAGCACCTCGCCCGCCGGCGTCTGCACCTTCACCCGCGCGCGCACCTGGGGCTCCGACTCGAAGCAGCCGCGCGTGGCGAGCGTGCGCAGGGCGGTGACGTCGACGCGCA
>JAIBBQ010000279.1 GCA_019694595.1 Myxococcaceae bacterium | reverse complement strand
CTGCTGGTGGCGCTCGCGCTGGGGGCGGCCGCGGCGCTCGCGCTCGGCGAGGCGCTCTCGCTCCGCGGCGGCGACGGCCCGTCGCCCGCGCCCGTGCCCGCTGGTGAGCGGCTCCTCATCCAGAGCCGGCCGCCGGGCGCGACGGTGGCCATCGACGGCGAGGACTTGCCCGCGTGCTCGCCGTGCGAGGTCCGGGTGCGGCCGGGCCAGGTGGTGCACCTCAGGGTCACCACGCTCCGCTACAACCGCGAGCGCAGCTGGAGCGGCCCCGTGTCCGACGCGCGCGCGGTGAGCGTGGACCTCACCGACACCGAGCCCCACGTCGTCATCGAGCCGCGCGTGCCCGCCGCCCAAGGCGCCCGGGCGCAGGTGCTCTAGGCGGCGACGCCGAGCGCCTCGAGGTCGCGCACGAAGGCCGCCGCGGTGGTGAAGACGCGCCCGTGGAGCCCCTGCGCGGTGGCCGCCCGGGCGTAGGTCTCGACGTCGTCGAAGAAGGCACAGCGGCCCGGCGCCGCGCCGCTGCGCGCCACCGCCTCGCGGTAGATGCGCGGGTCGGGCTTCTTGAGCCGCACCTCGCACGAGAGCACCAGCGCGTCGAAGCGCTGGAGCACCGGCAGCCGCGGCCGCAGCGCGGCGACGTGGAGGTCGTGGGTGTTGCTCAGGAGCACCAGCGGCAGCCGCCCGACGAGCCGGTCCACCACCGCCACCATCTCGTGGTGCACCGTGAAGTGGCAGCTCCAGGCGGCCTCGAAGTCGGCGCGAGAGACGGCGGTGCCGAGCTGGCGGTTGAGCTCGACGCGCAGCGCGTCGCCGGGCAGCTCGCCCAGGTTCACCCGGTCCCAGAGGTCCTTCTCCAGCTCCGCCTGGAAACGTTCCGGCGGCCGGTCGAAGCACTCGCCCAGCGCACGGAAGAGCAGGGCGTTGTCGTGGAAGGCGAGCACGTTGCCCAGGTCGAGGATGAGCGCGTCGAGCACGCCGGGCAGCGTAGCGCCTCGGGGCCTCAGCGCAGGCGGCGGCTTCGACCCAGGCGCACGCCCTGGCTCCCGCGGCCCCGGCCTCGCCTCGCCTTCGACGGCCCGGGGCCGATGGGGTCGGGGCACTCGCCGTGCAGCCGGCAGGTGGCGCAGGGCGCGCCGCTCCACACCGACTCGAAGAGCGCCGCCGTCTGGTCGATGAGCGCGGCGTCCTCGGTCACCACGCCGAGCTCGAAGTTGCGGCCGTCGGGGCTCTTGGCGCCGAGGCCGGCCCCGGTGAGGTTGGCGCTGCCCAGGTACAGCCACGCCTGGTCCACCAGCACGCACTTGAAGTGCACCCGCGGGCACAGGCGCAGCCCGAGGCCGCCGTGCACCAGCGCCTGGTGCTTGTCGAAGGCGTCGCGGAACGGGCGAGACGGCAGCTCGGCGTGGAGCAGCCGCACCTCGACGCCGCGCCGCTGGAGCTGGGCGAAGAGGTCGACCACCGGGCGGTACTGGCCGTCGAGCTCGACCAGCATGGCCTTCACGTTGGCGGTGGCGATCCACACCGACTCGCGCGCCTGCTTGAGCCGGGTCTGCACCACCAGCTGGTGGAGCGCCGGCCCGTCGAGCAGGTCGAGCTGCGCGGCGTGGGTCACCGCGCCTCCGGCAGGCTCTGGCGGGCCACGGGGTCGAAGCGCAGCGCGGCGGCGATCTCTTCCTGCGACAGCTCGCGCAGGCCGCGCTCGGGCACGTCGAGCACCAAGCTTCCGATGGCCTCGCGGTGCAGCGCGTGCGCCGACAGGCCCACCGCGCCCAGCATGCGCTTGGCCTGGTGGTGGCGGCCTTCGACCAGCGTCAGCACCACCGCGCCTGCGCCGCGGGCCTCGGCCTTCGCCGGCCGGGTGGGGCCGTCGTCGAGCGTCATGCCCCGCGCGAGCGTCGCGAGCTTCTCCTTGGTCACTTCGCCGTAGACCTGCGCCACGTAGCGCTTGGGCAGGTGGCGGTCGGGGCTGGTGGCGTGGGCCACGAAGCGCTCGTCGTTGGTGAAGAGCAACAGGCCGGTGGTGTCGCGGTCGAGCCGGCCCACCGCGTGCCAGCCGTAGCCGCGCAGCGGCTCGGGCAACGCCGCGTCGAGCACGTCGAACACCGTGCCCACCTTCTGGTCGTCCTTGGCGGCGCTCACCACGCCCTTGGGCTTGTTGAGCACCAGCACCCGCGTCACCGTCTCCAGCCGCACCGGCTGGCCGTCGACCGTCACCTCGGTCTGCGCCGTCACCGGGGTGAAGGGCTTGGTGGTGACCTTCCCGCCCACCTTCACCCGCCCGGCGTCGATGGCGGCCAGCGCCTCGTCGGGCCGCAGCACCCCGGCGCGGGACAGCGCGCGGGACAGCCAGTCGCCCGGGGGCGCGTTGCCGGTGCGCGCTGCGAGCAGCCACTTGGGAGGCCGGGGCATGGAGCGCATGTTAGGCGCACCGCGCGCACCACAGGCGCAGAACACCTCAATTGACGCGCTGGCAGGCCCGGCACATCATTCTCCCTGCAGTTTTTCGAGGCGAACGGGCGAACCACTCCGAAAGGGTGGGGTGCAAAGGCGCGACCCAGACGTACGGGTCAAGCGCATGCAACGGAACGAAGAACGCAGTCCCCCAAAGCAGGTCGCTCGCCGGCTCGATGCAGTCTCTTTTCGTCTGCCGTCAACCTGATGAACCCGGAGGGAACGCCATGAAGACCGTGTTCGCTGCTGCGCTGGCCGTGGGGATGCTCGTGGGCTGCGGTGGTCCGCTGGACGAGGCGAACGGGGCGCCGGCGCAGGCCGGCACCGCGCAGCAGGGCCTGGCGATGCCCGCCGAAGGCACCGGGGCGCCCACCGCCATCGTCACCGAGCAGGAATTCATCATCCAGAACCTGAAGACGCCGACGCTCCCCGGGCTCAACCCGGCCGTCGACTTCCAGCAGGCCAACCGCGAGCAGAACCCCCTGGTGATGGACAACATCCACGCCAACCGCACCCGCTAGGCGCCCGCCCACGGGGGTCGGTGCCCACCCCGCCGGTGCTGGCGGCAGATCCGACCGGAGCCGGCGTGTCGGTCGTTGCCTCGCCCCATGGCGCGGGCTAGACCCGCTCCGCCATGGAATTCCGCATCGCGGCCGACGAGCTGAAGAAGGCGCTGCACCGCGCGCAGGGCATTGTCGAACGCAAGTCGACGATGCCCATCCTCTCCAACGTGCTGGTGTCGGCCACCAAGGCGGGGGTGAGCGTCACCGCCTTCGACCTCGACATCGGCATCGTGAGCGAGCACCCCGCCGAGGTGATGAAGCCCGGCCAGGTGACGCTCTCGGCCAAGTACCTCTTCGACATCGTGCAGTCGCTGCCCGAGGCGCAGCTCACGGTGAAGAAGCTGCCCAACAACTACGCGGAGATCACCTCCGGCAGCGCCCACTACAAGATCGTGGGCATGGCGCCCGAGGAGTACCCCAAGCTCCCGAAGGAAGAGAGCGCGACCCTGGTCAAGCTCAGCGGCGCCACGCTGCTGGAGATGATCAAGAAGACGTCCTTCGCCATCTCCACCGACGAGACCCGCTACATCCTGAACGGCGTCTTCTTCGAGCCCCGCGAAGGCGGCAAGGTGCGCATGGTCGCCACCGACGGGCACCGCCTCTGCCTCATCGAGCGCGAGCTGCCGGGCGACTTCAAGTTGAAGGGCGGCATCGTCATTCCCCGCAAGGGCCTCTTCGAGCTCAAGCGCCTGCTGGAAGAGGCGCCCGAAGCCGAGATGTCGCTGGGCTTCGCCGAGAACTCCGCGCTCTTCAAGAAGCCCGGCCTCTCGATGGTGATGCGCCTCATCGACGGCCAGTTCCCCGAGTACCAGAAGGTCATTCCCAAGCAGGGCGAGCGCCGGCTGCTCATTCCCCGCGCCCGGCTCTTCGACGCGCTCAAGCGCATCAGCCTGCTGTCGGCCGAGAAGTCGCACGCGGTGAAGGTCTCGCTGGCCGAGAACCAGCTGCGCATCACCGCGCAGAACCCCGACCTCGGCGAGGCGAAGGACGACCTCGACGTCGCCTACCGCGGCGGCCCGCTCACCGTGGGCTTCAACGCCCGCTACCTGCTCGACGTGCTGGGCGCGGTGGAAGCCGACGAGATCGCCCTCGAGCTGGGCGACGAGCACAGCCCCGGCGTGCTGCACGGCCCCGGCGATGGCACCTACACCGCCATCGTGATGCCGATGCGCGTCTGAGCCCCATCGGCGGCGCACCTCAGTCGCCGCCGAAGCGCTTCTCCATCTCCGCGCGGATGAAGCGCTCGATCTCCTCCGCGGTCGAGAAGGTCATCGCCTCGGTGAGCAGCGCCTTGGCGTCGGCCTGGTTCGTCTCGCGGATGATGCGCTTCACCGGCGCCAGCTGACCCGCGGTCATCGACAGCGAGTCGAAGCCCAGCGCCACCAGCACCAGGGTGAAGGTCGGGTCGCCCGCCATCTCGCCGCACATCGAGACGGGGATGCGCGCCCCCTTCGCCGCGGTGACGATGGACTCCAGCGCCCGCAGCACCGCGAGGTGCAACGGCCGGTACAGGTAGGCCACGTCGCGGTTCTGCCGGTCGATGGCCAGCGAGTACTGGATGAGGTCGTTGGTCCCGATGCTGAAGAAGTCGGCTTCCTGCGCCAGGCGGTCGGCGATCCACGCCGCGGACGGCGTCTCCACCATGACCCCGATGGGAAAGCGCTTGCCCACCGGCAGCCCGGCACGCCCCAGCTCGCTGCGGCAGTGCTCGAGCTCGCTGCGCGCCTCGCGCAGCTCCGACAGCCCCGAGATGAGCGGGAACATCACCCGCAGGTTGCCGTGCACGCTCGCGCGCAGGAGCGCCCGCAGCTGCACCCGGAACATCTCGCGGTGCTGCAGGCAGTAGCGAATCGCCCGCAACCCCATCGCCGGGTTGACCTCGCGCTCCTGCTTCTTGCCCGGCACCTTGTCGCCGCCCAGGTCGAGGGTGCGAATGGTCACCGGGCGGTTCCCCATCGCGGTGAGCACCTGCTTGTAGCTCTGGTAGTGCTCCTCTTCCGTCGGCGCGTCGGGCCGGTTCAGGAAGAGGAACTCGGTGCGGTACAGGCCGATGCCCTGGGCGCCGTGCGCCAGGAGCGACGGCACCTCCTCGGGGAACTCCATGTTCCCCCACAGCGCCAGGCTCGCCCCGTCGAGCGTGCGCGCCTCGAGCTCCGCCGTCTTGAGCGCGGAGGCTTCGCTCGCCAGGTGGCGGCGCATCGTCTCGCGGAAGAGCGCCAGCTGGGAATCGGTGGGGTTGACCAGCACCAGCCCGCGGGTGCCGTCGACCGCCAGCAGGTCGCCGGTGCGCACCTGCTCGCTCACCCGGCCGCAGCCCAGCACCGCCGGCGTCTCCCGCGCGCGGGCCACGATGGCGGTGTGGGAGGTCTGCCCGCCGAGGTCGGTGACGAAGGCCGCCACCCGGCCGGTCTTCACCAGCATCGCCGCGTCGGCGGGGGAGATGTCGTGGGCCACCACCACCGCGTCCGACGGGAGCTGCACTTCCTCGTCGACCGCCTGGCCGAGGAGGTTCCTCACCACCCGGTCGGCCACGAAGTCCACGTCGCTGCGCCGCTCGCGGAAGTACTCGTCGTCGAGGTTGTCGAACTGGTGGCGCAGCCGCTTCGCCACCCGCCGCAGCGCCCACTCGGCGTTGATGGCGTCGTTCTTCACCAGCCGCTGCGTCTCCACCAGCAGCATGGGGTCGTGCAGCATCATCCGGTGCGCCTCGAGAATGAGCGCGTGGTCCGCGCCCACCTCGTCGTGTGCCAGCTTGCCCTTGAGCTCCTGGAGCTGCCGGTCCGACAGGTCGATGGCCGTCTTCAGCCGCAGGATTTCCGGCTCGACCTCTTCCGGCCGCAGCTTCACCTTGGGGTAGCGGACCTTGCGCCCGTCGAGCACGAAGGCGTGCCCCACCGACACCCCGGGGCTGGCGCCGATGCCGGTGAAGCTCGCGCTGGCGGTCACTGCGGCTCTCCGAAGCGCGCGGCGATGAGCGCGCCGATGGCGTCCACGCAGGCCTGCGCGCCTTCGCCCGTGCAGGTGATGGTCACCCGCATGCCCTGCGCCGCCGCCAGCATCAGCACGCCCATGATGGACTTTCCGTTCACCGACTGCCCCTCGCACTCCACCGCCACGTCGCACGGGTAGCTGTTGGCGGCCTTCACCAGCTGCGCCGCCGCCCGGGCGTGCAGCCCGAGTGCGTTGATGATCTCGAAGTCGCCCTTGGCCGTCGTCATCGTCACAGCGCCGCCCCCCACGCGAAGGCGCCCAGCGCCGCAGTGTAGAGCAACGCGTACGGGCTCACCGCCCGCCGCGCTGCCAGGTACGCCAGAATGCCCAGCCCCACCGTGGCCAGCGACAGCGCCACCGCCCGCTCGGGGTCCGCCAGGGCGCCGAAGGCCACCGCCAGGTACGCCCCCAGCCCGCCCGTGCACAGCGCGGCCAGGTTGCGCAGCCGCTCGCTCCACCGCGGCAGCCGCAGCTCGCCGAGCCGCACCAGGAGCCCGTCGCCTCGCGAGAGCCCGAGGAAGAAGAAGTACAGCCGGGCCCACAGGTGCACCGCGTTGTAGACCACCAGGAACACCAGCCCTGCCCAGGCGCCGATGAGCGGCACCAGCGCCGCGCAGGAGGCCCCCACCGCCGGCTTGAGCGACAGCCAGAAGAAGCCGTCGCCCAGCGCGGCCAGCGGCCCCATCAGCGCGTCCTTGAAGCGCTCCACCGCGGCGGGCGGCTCCTCGCCCCGGGCGATGCGTTCCTCGTGAAAGACCACCCCGCCGATGATGGCCGCCGCCACGTACGGGTGGGTGTTGAAGGTCGCCAGGTGCCGGCGCACCGCGAGCGCGCGGGCCTGGTCGTCGGGGTAGAGGTGCTCCAGCGCCGGCAGGAGCGCGTACACCAGCCCCAGGTTCTGCAGGCCTTCGGGGTTGAACCCCGCCTGCAGGAAGAGGCTGCGGCCGAACACCCGCCACTTGAGGCGCGCAGGCAGACTCACGGCGCGCTCTCCAGGAGCCGCCACACCGCCAGCGCCGATGCCACCGTGCCCGCCAGGGCGCCCCACCGCCCGGCGAAGCGCGACCGGCTCTGCTGAAGCGCCACCGCCGCCGCGGCCACGCCCATGGCGAAGTACGCGTATGCCAGGCCGCGCAGCGCCTCGGTCGGCAGGCCGGCGAGGGCGCGCTGCAGCAGCGGCCCGAGCGCCGCGGCGCCGGCACTCGCCAGCCCGAAGAGCGCGAAGTGCGGCCACATCGC
>JAIBBQ010000051.1 GCA_019694595.1 Myxococcaceae bacterium | reverse complement strand
CGACGCCGGGGCGGCGTCCGACAGCGGAGGCCCGAGCGACGGCGGGGGCATCGACGCCGGGGCCAGCGACGCGGGCCGGGCGGACGCCGGGCTGCGCGGCTGGGTGTCCCCCGCGCTCGGCATCGTGGGCGCGGCGGTCGACGCCAAGGCCCTGCGCGACGACGCGCGGTACCGCGCCATTCTCGCGGACGACTTCAACCGGGTGACGCCGGAGAACGCGATGAAGTGGGCCTCGATTCACCCGCAGCCGGGGACCTACGACTTCGCCGACGCCGACGCGCTGGTGGCCTTCGCCCAGGCGCACGGGCAGAGCGTGCGCGGGCACACGCTCGTCTGGCACCAGCAGCTCCCGGGGTGGATGAGCGACGCGCTGACGCCTTCGGAGGTGCGCGCGCAGCTCGAAGGGCACATCGACGCCGTGGTGGGCCGGTACTCGGCGTCGGTCGCGGTGTGGGACGTGGTCAACGAGGCGCTCGACGACCAGGGCCAGCTGCGCGACACGCTCTTCCTGCGCAAGCTGGGCAGCGGGTACCTCGAGCTCGCGCTCCGCCGGGCCCGCGCCGCCGCGCCGGGCGCCGTGCTCGCCTACAACGACTACGACATCGAGACGCTGAACGCGAAGTCCGACGCCGCGTACCGGCTGGTGCAGCAGCTCAAGGCCGCCGGCGCGCCCATCGACGCGGTGGGCATGCAGTTCCACGTCGACGCCTACGACTTCGCGGCCTTCGCGCTGCGGGAAGCCGACCTCCGCGCCAACATTCGCCGCTTCGCCGCGCTCGGCGTGAAGGTGCACTTCACCGAAGTCGACGTGCGCGTCGCGGGCCTCGACCTGTCGCCGGCCGCTCGGCTCGCGTACCAGGCGCAGGTGGTGCGGCTGCTCACCACGGTGTGCCGCGAGGAGCCCGGCTGCGACGAGGTGACCTTCTGGGGCTTCGCCGACAAGTACAGCTGGATCGACTCGCAGTACGGCGCCGACGACCCGCTCCTCTACGACGACGCGCTGGTCGCCAAGCCGGCCTACCAGGCGGTGCGCGACGGGCTCACGGGCACCGGCGCCAGCGCGCTCGACCTCGGCCTCGACACCAGCTGCCGCGACGCGACCACCAGGCTCGCCTGTCACCCGTTCGAGAACGTGAAGTTCGGCGGCGGCTTCGCCATCACCTCCTCGACGGGAACCCTGGCGCTCAGCGCGGCGCGGGCCCGCCGCGGAGGCCGCTCGCTGCGCGCCACCGCCGGCCCGGAGACCACGCCGCAGGCCTTCTGGGGCCACGGTGGGCTGGGCGCGCTGCGCACCGGCACCCTGTACGCGCGCGTGCACGTGTTCGTGCCGTCGTCCGCGAACTTCCAGGGCATGAACCTCTTCGGGGTGGGCGAGTCGACGGCGCCGTACCAGGGCGTCTTCGCGGCGCTCTCGGGCAACCAGCTGCAGCTGAGCCTCACCACCGCAGGGCAGTACCCCGTCTCCAGCGTCACGCTCCCGCGGGACCAGTGGAGCTGCGTGCTGCTCTCGCTGACGCTGAGCGACACCGCCGGGAGCGCCTCCCTCACCCTCGACGGTGCCCCCGCCATCGCGGTGAGCGGCGTCGACACCTTGCCCGCGGGAGGCATGGGGAATGCGCTCTTCGGCATCACGTACCTCGCTCCGGCGACCGCGACCGGCGAGGTCTTCCTCGACGAGGCCGTGGTGTCGACCAGCCCGGTCGGCTGCAACTGAGGGCGGCCGGTGAGCCGTTTTTCACGCCCCGGGAGACCTGACTGCAGAACTCGCGGTGATCGGGGGACGTGATGCGTCAGCGCTCAGGAAAGTCGTCGGTGCAGGTGAAGCCAGTTCCGCTTCCGGAGATGCCGACCGAGAAGATCATCGTCCCCAAGCTGCCGGACTGGCTGAACCGGCGGGTCCTCGCGCTCCAGTACGGGGGCAAGTCCCGGGGCGAAGGCCTGCGCACCTCGCCCTTGCTGGTGTTGTTCACCACCTTGACGCTCAACTGGTGAGCCGGTCGCAGGTGGCTGAAATCACGGAAGAACCAGAACGGTCCCGGCGACGGATTCCAGGGTGAGCCTGCTGCTGTGTCTCATACCACTCACTCCTGAGAGCACCGCCGAAGGAGGTTCACCGTGGCGCAGCAGCAGCTGGCGACTTTGGGCGGGGCTCGAATCGTCGCGGGGTGCGTCGCGGCCCTGTGGCTCGGGTGCACGGCGGACATCGAGACCCCCGAGCCGCTGTCGCCCGTGGGACCGGAGCAGCCGAGCCACCCGGTCGTCCCCGGGGTTCCTGGCACGCCCGGCACGCCGGGGTCGCCCACCACGCCCACCACGCCCAACACGCCGGAGCCGGTGAACGGCGTCGCGCCCCTGCGCTACGCGTGTGACGCCAACGCTTCGCCGCTCGTCGACGTGCCGCTGCGCCGGCTGAGCCACCGCCAGCTCGTCTCCAGCATCACCACCGCCATCGCGCGGCTCGCGGGCTCGGAGTCGTCGGCGGTGCTCGCCGAGTCGTCGACGCAGCTCGGCGCGCTCCCGGCCGACCGCTTCGTGTCCGCCGCCAACAAGGGCCGCGACGGCTTCGAGCGCGCGGATCAGGTCCTGAGCCAGGACCAGGCCGACGCGCAGTACGCGCTCGCGGTGAAGCTGGGCCAGGCGCTCACCGCCAGCGCGGCCCGGCGCGGCAAGGTGTTCGGCGCCTGCCTCGCCGACGCCGACACCAGCAACGACTCCGCCTGCCTCGACACCTTCCTGAAGACCCAGGGCAGCCGGCTGCTCCACCGCCCCTTCACCGCCGACGACGTCACCTTCTACCGGCGCGCGCTGCGCGGCACGCCCATCTCGCCAGAGTCGCTCGCCGACGTGCTCGCGGTCCTCTTCGCGTCGCCCGAGACCTTCTTCGTGGTGGAAGGCGCCGGCACCGCGCCCGCCACCGCCTCGCTCACCGCGTACGAGCTCGCGGCGCGGCTCTCGCTCGCGCTGTGGGACGAGCTGCCCGACGACGCGCTGTGGGCGGCTGCGGGCAGCGGCGAGCTCCTCACCGACACCGGGTACCGGGCCCAGGTGGCGCGGCTCCTCGGCGATGCGCGCGCCAAGGCGACGCTGCACGGCTTCTTCACCGGCTGGTTCCAGCTCCAGCGCACCCCGAAGCTGACCGACTCGCTCACCTACGCCGACTACAAGGCGCTGGTCGGCACCCAGGCGCTGCCCACCTCGGTCGACGGCGTGCTCGACGACGTCTTCGGCGCGGTGGACGCCGCGGTCGCCGGCCGGGCGTCGCTCGCCGCGCTGCTCCAGGACAAGGCCGTCTACACCCGCGACGCGGCCACCGCCGGCCTCTACGGCGTCTCGCCGTGGGACGGGGTGTCGACGCCGCAGGCTCCGCCGGGCGGTGGGCGCGCGGGGCTCTTCACCCGCCTCGCTTTCCTCACCACCGGCAACGTGTCGAGCCACCCCATCCTCCGCGGGGTCCGGATGCGGGTGGGCATGCTCTGCGATGCGCTCGGCGAGGCGCCGCCCAACGCCGCCGCCCAGGCCGCCGCCACGCCGCTCACCGGCACCGAAGGCGACCGCGCGAAGGCCAGCGCGATGACCGACAGCGGCGGCTGCGCGGCGTGCCACCGCACCTCCATCAACCCGCTGGGCTTCGCCTTCGAAGGCTTCGACGCGCTCGGCCGCGCCCGCACCAGCGAGAAGGTGTTCTCGCCCACCACCGGCGCGGTGGTCGCCGAGCAGAGCGTGGACACCCGGTCGACGCCGTACGTGCTCTCGAGCGACGGCCGGCCCACCGCCGACGCGGTCGAGCTCACCGCGCGCATCGCCGAGAGCAAGAAGTTCGAGTCGTGCATGGTGACCCAGTACTTCCGCTTCACCTTCGCGCGGACGGGCGAGGTCGCCTCCGACCAGTGCCTGCTGTCGCGGGTCGAGCCCCTGGCGCGCGGCGGCGCGTCGATTCCCGAGGTGCTGGAGGCGTTCGTCACCGCTCCCGAGTTCAAGCGCCGCATCGCCCTGGAGGTCCCGTGAAGTTCAGCCGCCGCTGGTTCCTGCGCAGTGCCGGTCACGCCGCGCTCGCCATTCCCGCGCTGCCGTCGCTGCTGACTCCGCTCGAGGCGCGCGCCCAGGCCGCCGCGTCGGACAAGATCTTCATCGGCTTCATGGGCGCCTACGGAGGCTGCTGGGCCGACAAGTTCTTCCCCGCGATGGGGGCCGCGGCGGCGAGCCGCACCTACGCCGGCCGCACCGTGCGCTCGCAGGCGCTGCCGAGCACGCAGGCCAACGGAGAGACGGTGGTGTCGGAGGTCATCCGCGGCCGCTCGACCGAGCTGACCCCCAGGCTCCTGGGGAAGATGAACCTGGTGCAGGGCATCGACCTGCCCTTCGACGTGAACCACCACTCGGCGGCGACCTTCGGCAACTTCGCGCAGGGAGACGCGGGCGTGGCGGGCGGCGACTCGCCCACCGGCATCTCGGGGCGCGCCATCTCGGCGCACCCGCGCGCGACCATCGACCAGGTGCTCGCGAACTCCGCCGCGTTCTACGGAAACCTGGGCTCGGTGGTGCGTCGCTCGGTCACCATCAGCACCTTCGGCAACCTGAGCTACTGGTACCCCGGCGGCGGTGAAGGCAAGGCGGTCAACGCGGGCGAGATTCCGCCCAGCATGTCGCTGCAGCAGCTGTGGGACCTGCTCTTCGCCGGCTTCACCGCGCCCAAGCCGGCGCGCGGGCCGGTGGTCGACCTGGTGCTCGAGGACTACAAGCGGCTGCGCACCAACCCGCGGCTGTCGAAGCTCGACAAGGCGCGGCTCGACGAGCACGTGGCGCGGGTGGCTGAGATCCAGCGCCGCCTGGGCCTGGCGACGCCCACCGCGTGCACCGCGCCGGCCCGGCCGGGCGCCACGCCCCAGGTGCAGGGCAACAACCCGCAGAGCCACTCCGACTACTACGGCGCCTACAAGGACATCGTGGTGGCCGCGCTCAGCTGCGGGCTCACCCGCGTCGTGAGCTACCTCTTCCAGGGGTGGGACACGACCTTCGGCACGCTCATCAACGACCCGTTCCACCAGCTCGTCTCCCACAAGACCGACGAGGCGGCGGCGCAGGTGGACATGGACCAATCGCGCACCCGCATGTTCCGCGACGTCATCGTGCCGCTGGCCTCGACGCTGGACTCGGTGACCGCCGCAGACGGGAGCTCGCTGCTCGACCGCACGCTCGTGTACTTCACGCAGGAGCACGGCACCTACGGCCACTGCCAGGAGAACATCCCGGTGGTGACGTTCGGCAGCGCGCGCGGGGCGCTCAAGACGGGGCTCCACGTCGACTACCGCGACCTGACCCGCCACCTGCCGCAGCACTACGACGGCAGCGTGTCGGCCTCGACGCCGTACGTGGGGCTCACCTTCCACCAGATGCTGGGCTCGATGCTGCAGTGGCTCGACGTGCCGAAGACCCAGTGGGGCGGGCCTGCGAACGGCGCGGAGTCGAACCACGGCGGCTACGGCTACCGGCCGCCCGACGTGATTCCCCGTCAGAGCAACTGGCGCAACGCGTACGAGTGGGCGGTGGCGGGCGAGAAGCTGCCCATCCTCTCGGCCTAGCGCGGGCCTAGCGCGGGCCTAGCGCGGGCCTAGCGCCGCCGCGCCCGCCGCCTCGCCGCGGCGAGCCCGAGCCACAGCAGGACGCCCGGGCCCACGCCACTTCCACCGGCCCCGCACCCGCAGCCGACCGCGAGCGGGCGCGCGTCCCGGCTCCCCCCATCGGCCAGGCCGCCGTCGCCCGGCCCGGCGTCGACCGGCGAGGTGCCGCCGTCGCTGCGCACCGGCCGGGGAATGAAGTCGGGGTGGGTGAACCCGGCGAGCAGCTCCGAGGACGCCGTCGAGGCGTAACGGGTCGCGACCACCGTTCCCTGCGCGATGGTGCCTGCAGCGGTGCACGCGGGGTCGCCGAACGGGCCCTGCACGCCCACGGGCGCGACCAGGTCCAGCGCGTAGGGCGCGGGCACCTGGGCGCCGAAGACGTCGCGCAGCGACACGGTGAACGGAACGCAGCTGGTGGCGCTCGACGGCGGCACCTGCACCTCGAGGAAGGTGGCCTGGGGGGCGGTGCTCACCCGGGCGTCGTCGACGTCGACGGTCATCGCCGCGGTCACGTCGTTCTCGAAGAAGGCGCCGAAGTTGACCGAGCCGTAGCGCTGCCCGCGCACGTCGAGCGGCTGCACGCTGGAGACGAGCTCGCCGTCGAGGAAGGCGTCGGTCGTCGCCGCAGCGCTCGAGGTGCCGCGGCGGGTCACCTCCAGCAGGTGCCACGAGCCGACGGGCAGCGTGCCGGCGTCGCTCTGGCTGCCGAAGTAGAAGTTCTGCGCGTCCCACGCGGTGACGTAGAGGCGGCGCTGTGGACTGAGCACCAGCTCGAAGGCGCCGGCGGCGAAGGCGTCGAGGTCGACCTTGAAGAGCCGCACGTGCTCGCTCTCGCTGAAGCTCATGAGCCTCAGCCAGCAGCGCAAGGACAGGTCGCCCGGGAAGGGGTCGACGACGTGGGACACCGAGGCTGGAAAATTCGAGCTCGAGGTGCCCGCGGGGTCGACGCAGTGGAGCCCGTAGGCGCCCCGGTGCGCCGCGGCGGCGAGCGCTTCGACCGTTCCCTGGCCGGCGGTGATGGAGGTCCACCGCCCGGGCGGGGTCGACTGCAGCGTGACCGAGCCGGTCTCGAAGTCGTCGCCCAGCGCCGGGTCGGTCACCGTGAAGGTGGCGGTGGCCGGAGCGGCCGCCGACGACGGGGCGGCGACGGTGAAGGACTGCGCGCCGGTGGCCTGTGCGCGCAGGTAGAAGGGCGGCGACCGGCTCTGGCCCGCGGGCACGTCGAGCTGCAGCACGTTGGCCCAGCTGGAGACCCCGGCCGTCGGGCTGGCGCTGAGCACCGCGCGGCCTGCGCCGGCGGTCACCGTGAGGCCGAGCGGCTGTCCCGAGGTGTCCTCCTGGCCGTTGGCGAGGAGCCGGGTGGCCTGGAAGGGCCCTTGCGTGAAGCGCGCCGCGACCGAGACCGGGGCGCGCTCGACGCGCAGGCTCTGCGCGAGCGCCGGCCCCGACAGCGACAGCAGCAGCGCGAGGCTCGCCGGGCGCACGAGCGGAGCGCGCTACCCGTCGACCTCTTCTTCGACCTCTTCCTCGGTCTCGCGGCTCGGCGTGGTGGTGTCGCCTTCCGCGAGCACGGTGCCGGGCAGCTCCTTCGCGTTCTCCGCGTCGTCCTCGCGCACCGCGGGGAGCTCCTCGGTCGCGCTGGTCTTCAGGTCCGCCACCACCACCGTCTCCGCGCGCACCTCGCGCACCACCACCACGCGCTGGTCGACCGCCAGCTCCCAGCCCACCGCGACGGCGACGGGCACCACCAGCAGCCTGCGGCCGGCGACCGTGCGCCACAGCACGTGGCGGCGGATCCGGCGGCGGATCCGCCGACGCACCCGGCGACGGATGCGCCGACGCCTGGGTCCCGCGAGCGCTTCGGTGGTGAGGGCGGCGGCGAGACCGAGCAGCAGCGACCGGTTCAGCGTGCGGCGATCCATGGTGTGACCCCCTCGCATCGAGTGGCCGCACTCTAGCCCCGCACGGCCTCACTGACAGCGAGGAGCGTGGTCGGCGCCGGCACCGTGGCCCCGGAGGGGCGCACCGCCAAATTGGTTTTCATTCGGCGCGGCGCTGGCGCGCGGCGTCCGATACGGGATGACAGGTGTCCACTCGAGGCTTCGCTTTCGCGCGCGCCGTCGACGGCGATCCGCGCACTTCGAGCCTCGGGCGCTGCGGGCGAAACGCGCGCTTCTCGATTCCCGAGAACTCGACAGTCGTCGCCCTCGCGAAGGAAACCGAACATGCGCTCTCGCTCGCTGCTCCTCTCGTCGCTGTGCACCCTCACGGCCTGCGGCGGGGTGGTCGACGTCGACGAGACCGCGCTCACCAGCGAGGAACCCTACGCACTCACCATTCCCGAAGTGGGCGCGGCGTCGTTCGACCCCGACAGCTCGACGGTGCAGCCCGCGCCCGCCGAGGCCGAAGGCTTCAACGACGTGGCCGAGACCGCACCGGTGGCCGACTGCAGCTCGAGCTGCGTGGACCTCCGTCCGCAGGCCACCGCGGCCGAGAACCGGCGGCTGCTGCAGAGCTGTCTCAATCGCTGCGACTTCGCGCGACTCCACCCGGGCGCCGTCTTCCGCCTCGAGGCGCCCATCACCGTGCCGTCGGGTGCGCTGCTCACCACGGAGGGCGCCGGGCCGGACACCGCCTGGGCCGAGGTGCGCGCCATCGGCACGCCGCGCTTCGCCTCCAACCGGCTGGTGACCGTCTGCTCCCGCACCGCGAGCAACGGCTGTGGCCGCGGCGAGCTCGACGTGGGCGGCACGCTGCGCTTCCTCAAGCTCAACATGAACAACGTCACCAGCGAGGTGCGGCCCAACTCGGTCGTCAACGTCGACGGCCGCCACAACCTCCTCGAGCACGTGGAGCTCTTCAACCCCCTCGAGCGCCACGTCATCCCCCGCTGCGGGGCGACGGTGGGGCCGGTGAACCACCACTCGGGGCTCGCCTTCAACCCGGGCGACCAGGACAACGTGGTGCGCCACGCCAAGCTGCACGGCCTGGTGCTGGGCGTGGTCTTCGGCGCGGGCCTCACCAGCGCGTCGAACAACGTGGTGGAAGACTCCGAGCTCTTCCTCAACCGCTCCAACCCCATCACCTTCGCCGGCTTCGGCATCGTCCGGCGCAACCACATCCACGACAACGGGTGGTGCGTGGGCGACGGGCTGGAAGGCGGCGCCATCTACTGCGCGCGCAACCACAACGGGGCGGTGCTCGCGGACAACGAGATTCACGACACCTGCCGCGACGTCATCGACTTCGACGACTGCTGGCACATGAAGGTGCTCGACAACCACCTCTACAACCCCGGTACTCGCCGCTTCCCCGCGCCGGTCGGCGAGGTGGGCGCCAAGTGCAACTCGGCCGCCACCATGCGCACCGGCGTGCCGCGCTACTCCACCTACGCGCGCAACCGGGTGGAGAACCAGGGCCGCGACTGGAACACGGTGGGCGTGCACTTCCCGAACGACGACCGCTTCTCGGCCTCCGGCGCCGCCCCGTACTCCGACTTGCCCGACGGCCGCCGGCAGTCGCTCGCGTACCTGATGGTGAAGCGACGCGACCAGGGCAGCTTCGCCGCCATCGGCAACGACATCCGCGACAACACCTTCCTCGCCACCTGCGACAGCTCGGCCTGCGTGGGCATGGGGTACTACGTCGCGCGCGGCACCGGCCTCGACGTCGCGGGCAACTGGTCGGCGGCCACCACCAACGCCTTCCGCGGCAACCGCGTCGGCAGCTCGCCGCGCACCTCGCGCCGGTGCGGGGCCAACTGGTACGCGGGCGGCGCGTGGGCCGGCACCGCGAGCCTCTGCGCACCGGGCTCCACCGCGCAGGGCTGCAACGCCGACGACTTCGCCCACGAAGGCCACGACCACGGCGCCGTGCACTCCGCCTTCCGGAATTGCGGCTGCCGCACGTACTGAAGTGGGCGGCTTTGAAAGCGCGCTTGGCCCGGCGCGGTCGCGCGCCCACTGCGCTTCTCGAATGAAATCAGAAGGTTCAGGGCGTCGGCGGCTGGTGGGTGCAGGTCGCAACCTTCCCCACACCGGCCTCGACAACCCCGTCAGACCCTCCACGAAGGAATGACGACCATGTCCACGATTCGCGACCTCCCGCTGTGGCGCATCGACGCTTCTCGCACCGAGTCCACGGCGCGGCGCGCGGCGCAGCACGCCGACCAGGGCGCCAACGGCGTGGGCAACCGCGACGGCAAGGTGAGCCTCGAGGAGCTCGACGCCTACGCGGCGGACCTGAAGACGATGTTCCTCGCCAACCCGGCGCTCGACTGGAAGCAGAAGCTCCCGTACGAGAACGAGCTCGGCGCGCTCGGCGCGGCGCGGCGGAAGGTGGCGAACCCGGGCTCGGAGACGCTCGACCGCCTGCGGGCCGCGACCAAGCCGCTCGAGAGCGTGCGCGACAGCGCCGAGGTGCTGTGGACCATCGCCTCGGGCAAGTTCCGCTGAAGGCGGCGCGTTTCCGCGGGCGGCTGTTCCGATACCCGGGGCAGGGAGGCTGGACCTTCGTGCGGGTGCCGCCGCGCTGCGCTCCGCCGGGCGCCGCGGCGTTCGGGCGCACGCCGGTCACGGCGAGCGTCGACGGCCAGACGTGGCAGACCAGCGTGTGGCGTGACACCAAGCTCGCCTGCACGCTGCTCGCGGTGCCCGCGCGGGTACGTGGCGAGAAAGGCGACGGGGACCTGGTGGAGGTCACCCTGAGGCCCCGCAGCTCCGGGTGACAGGCCATGCCGCGCTGGTGGCGACAGGCGCGACCGGGGCGCCTAGGGTGCGCGCCGCAGCACGGCCGGTCTCACCCACCGCAGGTCCCCCATGCGTCCTTCCTCCGTCATCCTCGTCCTGGCGCTCCTCGCGTCGGCTCCCGCCTTCGCCGGGAACGCCCACGAGCAATTCCTCGCCTGGAACACCCGCTACCGCGAGGCGCCCATGGGCGTGGCGCGCGCGCAGCTGCTCCCCGAAGGCGTCGGCCTGGCGAAGGCGCGGCGCAAGGCGCTGCTCGGGCTCATCCAGAGCGATCCGCGCACCGCGCTCACCTGGCTCCTGCGCCGCGAGCAGGTGCCGGCGGAGGTCGCAGGCGAGCTCGAGCTCCCGCTCGACGCGCAGGGCACCTTCGAGGTGCTGGCGGCCTATGACGCGCGGCACCGCAGCACCGCGGTGGAGCGCTGGCTGCGCGTGGGCGAGCAGCGCCTGCGCGTCACCGGGTACGGCGAGCTCCTGCGGCTCCACACGCAGAAGGTCCACGCCACGGGCCTCGCTCTCGACGGCTGGGCGGCGCTCTTCGACACCGGCGTGCCGCATTCCACCGTGCAGGCCTCGGCGTACACCACCGGTCTCAAGAAGCTGCTCTACATGCGCGTCGACTTCACCGACGCCCCCGGCGACCCGGTGAACGCGACGCAGGCCACGCTCGCGGTGCAGACGCTCGGCCAGTACTACAAGGACTCGAGCTACGACCGCACCTCCATCACCGGCACGGTGACGCCCACGCTGCGCATGCCGAAGAGCAAGGCGGCGTACGCGCAGGCCAACGACACCTCGCGCCTGCTGCAGGACGCGCGCGCCGCCGCCGCGCAGGCGGGCTTCGACCCCGCGCAGTACCAGCTCGACGTGGTGGCCTTCTCCTACGTGAGCGCCTGGGGCTGGTCGGGCCTGGGCTTCGTCGGCCAGAAGGGCGCGTGGGTGAACGGCGCCTTCGATGCCGACACCATGGCGCACGAGATCGGCCACAACTACGGCCTCAGCCACGCCAACTTCTGGCAGGCGAGCGGCGACACCATCATCGGCGCGGGCTCGAGCCTGGAGTACGGCGACCCGTACGAGATCATGGGCAGCGGCAGCGGCCAGCACAACGCCTGGTACAAGAGCTCGCTCGACTGGTTCGTCGGCTCCGAGGTCACCACCGCGACGAGCTCCGGCACCTTCCGCCTGGTGGACCTCGAGGTCCGCTCGCCCGGCGCGCTGCACGGCCTGCGGGTGCCCATCTCCGGCGCGCGCGACTACTGGGTGGAGTACCGGCCGTCGGCGGGCGGCAACTCCGACCGCGGCGCCGTCATTCGCTGGGGCTACCCGTCGCCCGACTCGTCCGACCTCCTCGACATGACGCCGTGGACGCAGCGGGCCGACGACGCCGCGCTGGAGATCGGCCGCACCTTCTCCGACCGCACCGCCGGCATCCACATCACGCCCACTGGCGAGGTGGCGAGCTCGCCCACCGCGCTCGACGTGGTGGTGAACCGCGGCCTCTTCCCTTCGAACCATTCGCCCACCGTCACCTTGGTGCCCAGCACCGCCGCGCCGGCCGTGGGCGCGTCGGTGACCTTCACCGCCACCGCGATGGACCAGGACGGCGACACCCTCGCCTACTTCTGGGACTTCGGCGACGGCAGCCAGTCGACCAACCAGGCGACGCAGAGCCGCGCCTTCACCGCCGCGAAGGACGTGGTGGCCCGCGTGGTGGTGAGCGACATGAAGGGCGGCACCGCCACCGCCACCGCGCTGGTGAAGTGGGGCAGCCCGGCCGGCTTCCGCGTCGGCGGCAAGGTGCTCGAGCAGGGCAGCGGCGTCGAAGGCGTGCGCGTCAACGCCGGCAGTCGCTTCACCTTCACCGACTCGCAGGGCAACTTCACCATCGCCGGCGTGCCGCAGGGCTCGGTGGCCGTCACCGCGGTGAAGCCCGGCTACAGCTTCAGCCCCCAGTTCACCAACCCCGTCGCGGTGAGCGCCGCCGTCACCGGCCTCACCTTCAACGCCACCCGCGCGCTCTTCACCATCACCGGCAAGGTGAGCTCCGCGGGCGTGGGGCTGGGCGGCGTCACCGTGAGCGCCAACCAGTACTCCACCGTGTCGTCGAGCACCGCGGGCCAGGAAGGGCAGTACACGCTCACCGGAATCCCCGCGGGCGCGTACGTGCTGTCCGCCACCGGCCTGCCGGGGCAGGACTTCGCCACCGTCGGCTTCTCGAACCCGGTGCAGGTGACCAACGGCAACCTCTCGGGCCGCGACTTCGCCGAGAAGGTGGTGGCGGTGAGCGGCGAGGTCCAGGGCCTCGCCGGTCCGCACACCGTGACCGACGGCGTGCGCGCGCCGGTGCAGACCGCGCTGTCCGGCGGCAAGTGGCTCTTCACCTTGCCCAAGGTGCCGCCCGGGAAGTGGAACCTCACGGCCACCGCGCCCGCGCAGGTCATCACCCCCGCGTTCTCGAACCCCGTCACCGTGGCCAGCGCTCCCGTCTCGGGCCTCGTCTTCAACGCCAGCGCCGGCGAGGCGTACGTGGTGCGCGGCCACCTCGACGAGGCCGGCGCGCCGCTGCAGAACGCCAACGTCACCGACGGCCTGCGCGACTCGGGCACCGACTCCCAGGGCAACTACGCGCTGGTGGGGGTGCCCAACGGCCCGTGGACGCTGACTCCGTCGAAGGCCGGCTACCAGTTCAGCCCCGCGAGCCGCGCGGTGGACGTCGACGGCGGCGACCTGCTGGGCGAGGACTTCACCGTCCTCAACCCCAACGCTCCGCCCATCATCGCCTTCCCGCCGCACGCCACGCCGAGCCCGGTGCCCGGCACCACGACGCAGCTCACCGTGCTGGGCGACGACCCCATCGAAGGCGAGGCCGCGCTCGTCTACCGGTGGAGCCAGACCTTCGGGCCCGCGCCGGCGGTGATTCCCGCGGGCAACGGCACCAACGCCGCCAAGACCATCACCGTCACCTTCGCGCGCCCGGGCGCGTACTCCTTCCAGGTGGACATCGAGGACTCGGGCGGCCTCAAGGCCACCGGCCACGTCACCGTGCTGGTGCTGCAGACCACCTCGCAGGTGCTGGTGGTGCCTGCGAGCGCGACGGTGGAAGTCGACACCGACAAGCAGTTCCTCGCCGAGGTGCGCGACCAGTTCGACGCCGGCGTCGACGCCACCACCGAGGCGCAGTGGATGGTGTCGGGCGGCGGCACCATCTCGCCGTCGGGCAAGTTCACCGCGATGTCGGTGGGCGACTTCTCGGTGAGCGCGGAGGTCGACGGCCTCACCGGCACCGCTGCGGTCAAGGTGGTGGTGGGCCCGGTGCCGCGCGTCACCGCCGGCCCCACCGTCACGCCCAACCCGGTCATGGGCGCCACCGCACAGGCGAGCGTCACCGCCGACGACGACAACGGCGAGGCGAAGCTCACCTACACCTGGAGCGCGCTCAACCCCGTCGCCGCGGTCACCTTCGCGCCCAACGGCACCAACGCCGCCAAGGCCACCACCGTCACTTTCCGCGCCGTGGGCACGTACACCCTGCAGGTCGAGGTCCTCGACGAGGCGGGGCTGTCCACCACCGGCTTCGTCACCGTGGAGGTGAAGTCCGGCCTCGCCGCGGTGGTGGTGACGCCCGCCAACCCGCACGTGCAGACCGGGCTGTCGCTGCAGCTGTCGGCCGCGGGCAAGGACCTCGCCGGCGCCGACGTGCCGGTCACCGGCTGCGCCTGGAGCGCGGTGGGCGAAGGCTTCGTCGACGCGGCCACGGGCAACTTCACCGCCGGCAGCCACGCGGGCAGCGCCACCGTCACCGCCACCTGCGGCGGGGTGAGCGGCTCCACGGTGGTGACCATCGACTCCGTCGGCGCCTCGGGCGGCGGCGGGGGCACCAGCGGCGGCAAGGGCTGCGGGTGCGCCGCGGGCGAAGGGGCCTCGATGGGCTGGGTGCTCCTCGCGCTGGCAGCGCTGGCGCTGCGTCGGCCGCGCGCGACCGGCGCGTGGTAGAGGGCGCACTTTCCGCTGCCGGAGGTCCGCCCATGCACCGCCTTCTCGTCCTGACGCTCCTCGGTCTGTCCGCCGTCGCGCTCGCCGGTGCCCCGGTGAAGGGAAAGGGCGGCGCAGCCAAGGACGCGGCCAAGTACATCCAGGTGTTCCGGGAGAAGGACCTCGACGCGATGGACGGCGCCATCGCCTCGCTGGCGGCCCTGGGGCCGGCCGTGGTGCCGGAGCTGGTGAAGGCGCTCGGCGACCCGCTGCCCATGGTGCGCTCGCAGGTCGCCGCGGTGGCCACCAAGCTCGGGCCCGCGGCCAAGGCGTGCGTGCCCGCGCTCACCAAGGGCGTCACCGACGCCGACGCCGACGTGCGGTGGAACAGCGCCAACGCGCTGGGCGCCATCGGCAAGGCGAGCGCGCCCGCGCTGAGCGCGCTGGAGACGATGACCAAGGACCCGCTGCCGCCCCTCGCCGACGCCGCGCGCGACGCCATCGCCAAGATCAAGGCCGCGCAGTAGTCCGCCCCCTTTCGCTTCTTCGGAGACCACGATGCCCTTCTCGTTCCGCAGTGCCGGCGTGCTCTTGCTCCTCACCGCGTGCACCGAACGCACGGTGCTCGAGCCCGCCGCGGCGCCCGCGCGGTCGACGCCCGTCTCCTCGGTGGCGCGGAGCCAGAGCGCGCTGGGTGAGACCATCGGCGGCTTCCCGAGCGACCAGGAGCGCATGCTCCACGTGCTGCTCAACCAGGCACGCGCCACCGGCCCGGGCCTGCCCGACGGCGGCTTCACCGCGACGCACCTGGTGCCGCTCGTCTACTCGCGCGAGGCGAACCTGGGCGCGCGCTTCACCGGCCGCCACGAGTCCGAGGTCGGCTGCTACCAGAACGAGAACTGCTGCGTGCTGGGTGACGCCGGCACCGGCACGCCCACCTGCGTGGCGCCGGCGGAGTGCACCGGCATGGCCTGCAACCAGACCTGCGACGCCGGCCCGGGGCAGGGCGCCACCGAGCGCTACGCGCTCTTCGGCTTCAACACCCTGTCCGCGAGCGGCGTGGCAAAGCAGGTCGCGAGCGCGGGCGACATGGCCAACGTGATGCTGAACAACCCCGGCTACCGCGACCTCATCTACGACGACGCGGGCACCGAGCTGGGCACCGGCAACTTCGTGTCGTCGGGCGGCTCCTGCAACGACAGCTACTGGTCGGTGGCCTTCGGCCGCGGCGCGGTGACGGTGCCGAGGATTCCGGCGGCGTCCGCCATCTACAACCCGCCCAAGCCGCTCAACACCTCGCAGGTCGCCTTCGCCGCCAACTACTTCGACGGCACCGGCAAGGCTCCGCAGCGTGCCGCGCTGGTGGTCGGCGGCCACTGCTTCGACATGGACCTCGGCAGCGCGGGCACCGCGGACAACGGCACCTACTTCACGACTTTCCCCGACCCCGACGTGCTGCCCGAAGGCTGCCACCCGTACTACTTCCTCTTCCAGGACGGCGACGGCGTGCGGCACACCTACCCGTCGAGCGACGCCGGCAGCCTGCAGCTGCCGCTCGGCAGCGCGACCTGCCCGCTGGTCTTCGACCCGTCGAACAAGCTGCCCGCCGACTGCGAGACGGGCGCGCAGCAGTGCCCGATGGGCGCCTCGCGCTCCTGCTACACGCAGGACAACGCGACCCTGGGCAAGGGCGAGTGCCGCCAGGGCACCCAGGTCTGCCGCAACGGCTTCTGGAGCGCCTGCCGCGACATGGTGGGACCGTTCCCCGAGGTCTGCGACGGGCTGGACAACGACTGCGACGGCGAGGTCGACGAGGGCACCGACCCCAACGCGAGCTGCCAGGTCTTCGGCGAGCGCGGGGTGTGCACCGCGGGCGCGCTCAAGTGCGTGTCGGGCCGGGTGACCTGCCTCGGTCAGGTGCAGCCGTCGGCCGAGGTCTGCGACCTCAAGGACAACGACTGCGACGGCGTCATCGACGACGGCTACAGCATCGCCACCTGCGGCGTGGGTGAGTGCTTCCGCGTCGCGTACGAGTGCAAGGGCGGCAAGCCGGGCGCCTGCGTGCCGGGCACTCTGCGCGCCGAGATTCCCGACGGCATCGACAACGACTGCAACGGCATTCCCGACGACGGGCTCGACTGCCTTTTCCCCGACGGCGGCGGCGCGGGCGTGCGGCGGCGCAACGTGGCGCCTCCGGCCCCGCTGCTCGTCGACGGCGGCCTGTACCCCATCAACCCGCCGTGCGGCGCCACCGTGGGCCAGGTGTGCGGCACCGACGGCGGCTGGGGCATGTTGCTCGGCGCCTTCACCCTGCCGCAGAAGGAGACGTGCGACGGGTTGGTCGACGACGACTGCGACGGTCAGAACGACACCATGAGCGCGGATCAGATCGGCTGGGAGCGCTGCGGCACCGGCGGCTGCATCCAGTTCGGGCCCGCGTGCCGCGGCGGCACGCCGTCGACCTGCATGCCCAAGGCGGCCCTGTCCCAGGAAACGTGCAACGGCATCGACGACACCTGCGACGGCACCATCGACGAAGGCTGCCACTGCCGCGTCGACGACGAGCGCCCCTGCTACACCGGCCCGTCGACTACCCGCGACGCGGGCGTGTGCCACGCCGGCAAGCGGACCTGCGCGGGCGCCGCGTACTCCAAGTGCACCGACGAGGTGAAGCCCAGCCAGGAGCTCTGCAACGGGCTCGACGACGACTGCAACGGCAAGGTCGACGACGCCTGCCTCACCCTCGACGGCGGCACCGACGGCGGCATGGGCGACGGCGGCCAGGGCGGCGGCGCGGGTGGTGGCACCGGCACCACCGGCGGCGGCTCGGGCGAGGGTGGCGGCGGCACGCCGATGAAGAGCGGCTGCGGCTGCACCAGCGTCGAGGTCTTCCCCGCGATGCTGCTCGGCCTCGCGCTGCTGCGGCGGCGCCGGGCGACGGCCGTCAGCCCGCGGTGAACGACGGCGGCGACCGCGTGGAGGTGGTCGTGCGCTGCGGGAGCTTGGGCGCCACGTGGAGCCACTGGCGCCTGAGGGCACGGACCGCCCTGGGCCGGATCGTCCTCGTGCTCCTCGCGGTGTTCCTGGTGACCGCAGTGTATGCCCTCGCCTTCGTCGGCTGGGTGATCCTCTTGCTCCTCGGCCTGATCGTGGCGGTGGTGGCCGCCTGGGGCTCGGTCGTCGAGCGTGTCCGCGGCGCTCCCCGGCTCATCTTCGACGCGCAGTCCGTGTGGCTCGCGACCGGAAAAGGCCAGCTGCGCGAGCTCGGCTGGGGCTTCGTCGCCCCGTCGGTGACGTCCCCGTCCCGGGTGGCGCTCGAGTTCAGCGCCCAGGCTCTGTCCGAGCTCGAGCTTCCGGTCGGGCTGCTCGTCGACGCCGCGCAGCTCGGGACCGCCGAGTTTTCCAGGTTGGTTCGCCTCCTCGAGGCTCGCGGTCTGGCGAGGCGCGTCCCCCAGAGGTGAGGGCCGACACTCCCGTCGCCCGGGCGTGACTTCGGCGCCAGGGTCAGGGCTATCGTCACCGCTCGCCGGCCGGGGTCGTCGCGCTGTCGCCAGAGAGAGAGTCGTGCCCTCGAAGGACCGTCCACAGGCGCAAGGGCAGGGGAACGGTCGCCGGGCGACGGGGCCTGCGTTCAAGGCCACCGCCAACCAGGCGGCGCTCTTCGTGCTCGACCGCGTCGGCGAGCACGCGTCGCTGAGCGCCAACACCGCCGCGGCGCTCGACCTCACCGGGCCGCTCGACGTCGAGCTCTTCTGCCGCGTGCTGCAGGACGTGCTGGCGCGCGTGGAGACCGTCCACACCCGGTACTTCCTCCAGGGCGGAGAGGTCTGGGCCCACGAGCTGCTCGACCGCCTGCAGCACGTCGAGCGCACCGACCTCTCCGGGCTGCCAGAGGCGGAGGCCGTGGCCGCGCTCGACGGGATTCTCCGCGACGTCGGCCGGCGCCGGTTCGACCTGGTCGACGGCCCGGTCTTCCGCGCACACCTCGTCACCCTGGGCGTGGAGCGCCACGCGCTCGTGCTGGCGACGCACCACATCACCTTCGACGGCGTGTCCGCGGGGCTGTTCCTCGGGGAACTCGCCGCGGCCTACGAGAAGTGCTCGCGCGACGAGCGCTCGCGGACGCTGGAGGTCGACGCCGCGTTCACTCCGTACTCCGAGGTGGCGCGCGCGGAGCACGCGGCCCGGGCGGCGGGTGCCTTCGAGCCGGCCCGGGAAGAGTGGACGCGGTACCTCGAGGGACTGGGCGAGTTCCCGCGGCTGCCGGGGTGTGCGCCCGCCGCGCTCCGCACCGACGCGCCGCTGCGCGAGGCCGCGACGCGCCCCCTGGCGCGGGAGCAGCTCTTCCGTCTCGAGGTGCCCGGTGGACCCGACGACACCTGGGACAGCGTCGCCCGCGCCATCGGGGTGACGCCGGTGACGCTCGCGCTGACGGCCATCGCGCTCGCCTGGCGGCTCCACACCCGCGTCGACGACGTGGCCTTCTTCTGCACCTACGCCAACCGGAAGAACGCGCCCGGCGCGCTCGGCTACCTGGTGAACACGCTGCCCTTGCGGCTGCGGTGCGCGCCCGACGCGACGCTCGCCGAGCTCGCGCAGCAGGTGCGGGTGGGGATGAAGCTCGCGCAGCGCTTCGCCGACGTGCCCGGCGCCTTCGTGCTGCAGGAGTGTCTGCCCCCCGGGCTCGAGCCGCCGTTCCCCTTCCTCAACCTCATCGTCAACTCGCCGCTCTTCGACCCCCACGAGTTCCCGCCGTTCAGCCTCGGGCCAGTGGCGATGACGGTGAATCCGCGCAGCCCCGTCATCCCGCCGGGCGGCGACGTGGCGGTGAACGTCACCTTCTCCGGCCGCACCGCGGCGTTCCACTGCATCGCCCACCCCTTCGACCCGGCGGCCGGGGGGAGCGAGGCGGCCTTCGCGCTCCTCTGTCGACACCTCGGCATCGCCCTCGCCGCCATCGCGGCCGACCCGGCCCAGGCGCTCTCGAAGGTCGACTGGTTCGCCCCGGGGGAAGAGGAGCTCGTCACCCGTCGCTTCCCGCTCGGGCCGGAGCTCACTGCGACCGGTGATGCCACGCTGTCGCCGAGCGAGGGAGGCGACCACCTGCTGGTCGAAGGTCCCGACGGTTCTTGGACGCGCGCCGAGGTCGCCGGCGCCGCGGAGGCCTTCGCGGACCGACGGCGCGAGGCGGAAGCGGTCGTCGCCGTGGCCGGCGCGAACTCGGCCGCCTCCGTCGCCGCCATCCTCGCGCTGTGGGACGCGGGGTGTCCCTGGGTCTTCGTGCCCGCGGACGCACCGGAGGCAGTCCGGGGCGACATCGTCGCGCGCTCCGGGGCGAAGGCCGTGGTGGGCGAGCCAGGACCGCTCGCGCTCGAGCGCTGGCCCCTCGTGCGAGGGCCGCGGTCCCGCCCCGAGTCCGTCCCGCGTGCGCTGCCCGACGGAGGCCTCGCGTACGTGGTGCTCACCTCGGGGACCACCGGCACTCCGGTCGCGGTGGCGGTCGAGCGCGGGAGTCTGAAGGCGCAGGTGCGCGCGCTGCGGCAGGCCTGGGCCTTCACCGCGAAGCCCGCGCAACGCTACCTCCTCACCGCGCGGCTCTCGTTCGACGCCAGCCTGGAGGCGCTGTTCCTCGCTCTGGCCACCGGGGGCACGGTGGTGGTGCCGGAGGCCGCGACCCTCACCACGCCGGAGCGCTTCTGGGGCTTCGTCCGCTCCGCGCGCATCGACGTGCTGTCGGTGACGCCGTCCTTCCTCGCGGCGATGGGGCCACCGCGGGAGGCGCTGGAGAGCGTCCGCGCGGTGGTGCTCGGCGGAGAGGAGCTCCCGGCGGGCCTCGCCGCCCGGCTGCGCGCCCAGCTCCCTCGGGCGGTGGTGCTCAACTCCTACGGGCCCACCGAGGCCACCATCAACACCACGTCTCACGGCACCGCCGATGGGCGCGTGGTTCTCGGGCGGCCGCTGCCCGGGTTCCAGTGCGCCGTGCTGGATTCGCAGCGCCGGCCGGTGCCGCTCGGCGTGCGCGGTGAGCTCGCCATCTCCGGGCCGTGCCTCGCGCGCGGCTATCTCTCGGATGCGGAGGCGAGCGCGCGGCGGTTCGTGACCTTGCCCGGCGGAAAGCGGGCGTTCCTCTCCGGCGACGAGGTGTCGTGGTCGGCCGACGGACAGCTCGAGTTCCACGGCCGGCGCGATGCGCAGGTGAAGATCCGCGGCCACCGCGTCGACCTGAAGGAGATCGAGCAGGCGCTGCGGGCGCACGCCGCGGTGCGCGACGCCACGGTGGTCGCCCTGTCACGCGGTGGCCGCACGTCGCTCGCCGCGCTGGTGCAGCCCCTCGGCGGGGCACGGGCCGAGCCCGCGGAGCTGCGCCGGTCGCTCGCGCTCGCGCTGCCCAGCTCGCACGTGCCGGAGCACCTCTTCGTGGTCCCGCGGCTCTGGCATTCCCCCAGCGGCAAGGTCGACACCGAGCGCGCGGCCCGCGAGGCGCTGTCGCTCCTTTCCTCCGAGCAGCTCGCGGTGGACCTCACTCCGGCCCAGGCACGCCTGGCGACGCTGTGGCGCGAGGTCCTGGGGAGCGCGCCGTCGCTCGACGAGGACCTCTTCGAGTCGGGCCTCGACTCCCTCGCGGTCATCTCCCTCTGCGCGGCTGCCCAGCACCACGGGCTCACGCTCTCGCCGGAGGACCTCTTCCAGCTGCGGACGCTGCGCCGTCTCGCCGAGGTGACCCGCGAGGTCTCCGCGGCCGACAGCGCGCCGCACCGCCCGTCCGTCAGCGCAGTGGATCCCGCCGGGCCTCGCGTGGCCATCGACCGCGACCGAGCGGTGCTGCTCACCGGCGCCACCGGTTTCCTCGGCATCCACGTGCTGGACGAGCTGCTCCGCTCCACCGCCGACGAGGTCCTGTGCCTGGTGCGCGCCCCCGGGACGGCGGAGGCCGCGGCGAGGCTCGAGCAGGTCTGGGACCACTACTTCCCGGGGCAGCCGTTGCCGTCGCGGGTTCGCGCGCTCCCCGGTGACCTGGGACACGAGCAGCTCGGGCTGTCGGCGCAGGAGTTCTCCGCGCTCGCGGCACGGGTGGGCGCCGTCGTGCACTGCGCCGCGGACGTCCGCTGGCTCGGCGAGCTCCGGCAGCTCGAGCAGGCCAACGTCGCCGGGGTCCGGCAGGTCGCTGCGTTCTGCGTCGCGGCGCGTGCTCCGCTGCACCACGTCTCCACCGTGAGCCTGGCGTTCGAAGGCACCCGGTTCCTGCCGTACGTGGCGTCCAAGAGCGCCGGTGAGCAGGCGCTGCGAGCCGTCGAAGGCCTCGACTTCGCCGTCTACCGGGTCGGCATGCTGGTGGGCCGCGACCGCGACGGGCGCTTCCAGCGCAACGCCGGAGATTCCGGGCTGCGGTTCCTGCTGGCGTCGGTCGCGCTCGCCTCCGCGCACGACCCCGCGCCGTGCGTCACCTCCCTCACGCCCGTCGACGCCTGCGCGCGTGCGCTGGTGACGCTCGCGCGCTCGGGCGTTCCCAGGGCGTCCACGCTGAACCTCTTCACGCCGGAGCCCATCGACCCGCGCCTGTTGCCTGGCGCCGAGTCCCTCACGGGTGACGAGCGCTCCACGCTCGAGCAGCTCACGTCGCTGATGGACCTGAAGGTCCTGCGGCGCGTCCTCGAGGCTCCGGAGACTCTGCGGGCGTCCGAGTTCCTGGCGGCGCAGGGCTTCCGCTGGCCCGAGGCGAGCCGGGACGCCGTCACCCGCTGGCTGTCGGAAGTCCTGCTCCGCCGCTGAAGGGCCGCGGCGCTAGAGCTCGCAGCCCGAGGTGAAGCCGGTGGCGTCGAAGGCGCGGGTGAGCGTGCCTTCCTGCGCGCCCAGCGGAGTGGGAATCTTGAGCCGCACGGTGAGCGTGTGCGTGCCCCCGCGCTTCGGGCTGCAGTACTCGAGCTGGTAGTAGCGGTTGGCGAGCGCGCGCACCGAGTCGGCGATGTGGTCGAACGCGGTGAGCAGCTGCGCGCTGTCCTTCGCCTGGAAGGCGCCGCTCTTGCCGAGCAGGCCCAGCGTCTGCTGGTCGGCCTCGGGCCCGAAGGCCACGGTGAAGACGTGGGCCGCGTTGCCCCGCACCGCCTGCAGCGCCTTGCCGCTGCTCACCCGGCCGGCCTGGTCCGCGCCGTCGGTGAAGAGCACCAGCGCGCTGTCGCGGTACGGCACGCCGCTCGCGCGCGCGTTGGCCTCGTCGAGCATCGCGAGGCCCGAGAGCACCGCGCCGTTCAAGTCGGTCGACTCGTCGACGCAGCGCCAGCCGGCGCAGGTGCCGGCGTTCACGTCGCGCGGGCAGTCGCGGTTGGTGTTGCACTGGCGCTGACGGAGCGAGGCCAGGCCCGCCTGCAGCGCCACCCGGTCGGCGGTGAAGGGCGTCAGCACCTGCGGGTCCGCCCGGCCGTCGAAGGTGGCGAGCGCCATGCGCTGGCCGCCTTCCGCCGTCACCGCGTCGATGTACGCGCTCGCCGCGTTGGCCATGGCGTCGAAGGCGCCGCTCTCGAGGATGCTGCCCGAGAGGTCGAGCAGCAGCAGCGAGTTCACCTGCGAGGCCTCGGCCCGCGGCGTCAGCACGCGGTGCGACTCGAAGGCCGACAGCGGGTGGTTGTCTTCTTCCAGCGTGAGCTGATCCGTCGACACGTTGGTGAGCGGCGCGCCGTTGCAGGTCTGCGCGGTGAAGAGCACCGACACCTTCGACGGCGCGCTGGTCGAGAGCGCCTGCCCTTCGGGGACCCCGAGCGCCAGACACGGCACCTCGGAGACGGCAGCGGGACCACAGGCAGCGAGCGCGAGCAGAGGGAGGAGTCGCTTCATGTGGGTGAGGGTACGACCACCCGGAGTCAGCGCAATTTCCTGGGCCTACTTGGTGGGCGCTCGCCGCGCGTGCTGCGCCTTGAGCGCCTTGAGCTCGGCGGTGGTGAGCGGGCCGTGCTCCTCGTTGGCGCGGTCGAAGTCGTCCTGCACCTCGCCGTCGGTCGGGGACTCCAGGCTCGCGAGGTACAGCTCGGCGCGGCAGTCGGGGTCACCGTGCTCCAGCAGCATCTTCCCCAGCAGCGCGTGGGTGTCGGTGAGCGTGGGGTCGTCCTGCAGCGCGGCGCGCGCCTCCGCGATGGCCTCCGGTCGCCGGCGCCGTTCCCAGAGCCACTTCGCGAGGCCCACGCGGCGCTCCGGCTCGTGCTTCACCTCGACGTAGCGGCGGTAGACCACCAGTGCCTCGTCGATGCGGTGCTGGTCGTCGAGCAGCTCCACCAGCGCCGCGGTGGTGGCGGTGCTCGTCTCGTCCTTGGCCCAGGAGGCTCGCAGCGTCTGCTCGCGCTCGCGCTCCGCCGCGAGGTGCGCCTGACGGAACTTCTCGCGAATCTCTTCCGCGTGCCGGTGGTCGCCTTCGGCATCCAGCGCCTCGGCCACCTCGTCGGCGATGGCCCCGTTGGTGGGCTCGTACTTGAGCTGCTCTTCCAGCGTCTCGCGGCGCAGCCTCGCCAGCCGGGCCTCGCTGCTGCCTGCTCCGGCCTCGAGCGCGACCGGCAGGCCGACCACCAGGGCGACCAGCATCGCCTCGGCGGTCCAGAACGCGCGGCGCCGCGCCTGCGTCCGCTGGGCGGTGAAGAGCGCCACCTCGGGGTCGGCCACCGTGGGCGCGGGCTCGAACACCCGCACGGCGCTCCCCGCCATCAGGTCGGCCAGGGTGCGCCGGTCGGGCCGGCCGAGCGCCATCAGGTGACCCACCACCGCGAGGCCGAAGAGCACCAGGGCGACCTGGAAGAAGAGGAGCTGCACGCCTTCGAACACCAGCCCCTGTCCGAGGCCGAGCGCGCGGGTCGCCAGCGTCACCGGCACCGCCAGCAACACCGCGGCGGGCAGGAGCCCACGGCCGACCGTCTCGCGCATCAGCACCTTGGTCGCGTCGACCGGGCCGCCGTCGGCGGACACCAGCTCGAGCCCCAGCGCCCGCAGTCCGGGGGTGCGCCCGAAGGTCACCAGCGGCAGCACCGCGTAGCCGACGAGCACCGCGAGCACGCTCCACATCGGCATCAGGACCCCGGTGAGCCAGGCGGGCACCACCACCACCAGCCCGGCGAGAGCGGCCAGGGCCAGGGCGTCGAGGCCCCCGGCGAGCACGCGGCGGGACAGGGGAGCGGGGGCGAGCGCCATGGCCCGAAGCGCTACCACGGCACGGGGGCGCGGAGGTGCGACAGGTCGCAACAGGCCTGATCATCGGCCCCAGAGGCCGAATTTCTGACCCCGGATTCAGAAATCGGTGGCAATTCCTGACCCGCGGGTTAGTCATCGCTCGCCCCATGGCCCGCCACGCTGATCCGCACGCCCGTACCAGCCTCCTCGAGGCCGGCGCCCAGGAACTCGCCCGGGTGGGCATCGCGCGCGCGCGCATCGAGGACATCACCCGGCTCGCGGGTCTGTCGAAGGGCGCCTTCTATCTGCACTTCGCCGACAAGGAAGCGCTCTTCCAGGAGCTGCTCGACGCGATGACCACGCGCCTGGCCGCGCACGTGGTGGAGCGCGAGGCGGCGGTCACCGAGTTCCTGTCGAAGAACCCCATCACCGCGCGTGACGTGCGCGAGCGCTCCGCGCGCCACGAGGCGCTGCTGGCGCTCGAGAGCCACCACGACGAAGAGGTGCTGCGGCTCATGTGGCAGGAGCGCCGCATCTTCACCGTGCTCCTGCGCGGCGCCTCGGGCACCCGCTTCGAGGGCGTGGCGTGGGACCTCGCCGACGCCGAGGTCGCCCGGCTGGAAGAGGCGTACACCCGCATGCAGGGCCTGGGTGCCTGCCGCGACGACATGCCTCCCGAGGTCTTCGGCTCGCTGGTGGTGGGCACGTACTTCCTGCTCGCCGCCCGCATGACGCGGCTCAAGGCCCCCCCCGACTTTCCCCGCTGGGTGAATGCCATCCAGCGGCTCATCCGCGAAGGCAGCGCGCCCAAGGCGGCCGCCCCCAGGACTTCCCGCCCGCGCGCGCGCCGGCGAAACGCAGCGACAGCTCGAGCTCATTCAGGAGGCGTTCGATGAAGTGGTGGCCGGTGGCAGTGCTGGTGTCCTTGCCCGTGTTCGCGCAGGAGACCTCGATTCCCAAGCCCGAGGACAAGAAGGGCCGCGACGAGGTGACGGGCGTGCTCGCGCCGTCGAAGCTCGGTCCCTGGGGCTTCGAGGTCGGAGGCCGCCTGCTCAAGACGCTCGCCCAGAAGGGCCAGGTCATCCAGCTGGGGCAGGTGCTCGGGCAGCTCGACCCGGAGATCGCCGACGCCCAGGTCGCCCAGGCCGAGGCCGCGGTGGCCGCCGCCGAGGCGGGCGCGGAGATGGCGCTCGACGTCGCCGGTCGCAACGAGAAGCTCAAGGCCGAAGGCAGCGTGTCCGACCTCCAGTCGCGCGGCGCCGCGGCGACCGCCAAGCAGGCCCAGGCCCAGGTGCTCGCCGCCAAGGCCCAGCTCGCCCAGGCGCGCGCGGCCCGCCGCAAGCACGACCTCCGGGCGCCGTTCGGTGGCACGGTGGTCGACGCGCCGGATCAGATCGGCGGCATGGTCGGCCCCGGCGTGCCCGTCTACATCGTGCAGCAGCTCGACCCGCTCATCCTCAAGACCACCATCGCCGAAGGCGCCCGCGCGTACGTGAAGCCGGGCCAGAAGGTGCGCGTGCAGGCCATCGGCTCGAACGCCGCCACCGACGACGCGGTGGTGAAGGTCATCATCCCCGCGGCGGATCCGCAGACCCGGCGCATCCCGGTGGAGATCGCCGTGCCCAACGCCGACGGGCGCTTCACCGCCAACACGCTCGCCAAGGCGTTCCTGCCGCAGCCCTGACGTTCGGTTCTCCGAGGAAAAGCCATGACGCTCTCCGACGTCTCCATCAAGCGCCCGGTGTTCACCACCATGCTGGCGCTCCTGCTCGTCGTGCTCGGGCTCTTCGGCCTGCGCAGCCTGGGCACCGACCTCTTCCCCAACGTGTCCTTCCCGGTGGTGGTCACCACCGTGGTGTACCCGGGCGCGGGGCCTGCCGAGGTGGAGTCCCAGGTCATCAAGCCGCTCGAGGACGCCATCGCCGGCATCAGCGGCGTCGACTTCATCCACTCCTGGAGCCGCGAGAGTTACGCGGTGGTGGTCACCCAGTTCAAGCTGTCCCAGTCGCTCGACCGCGCGGTGCAGGACGTGCGCGACAAGGTCGCCGCCACCGCCAACAACCTCCCGAAGGACGCCAAGACCCCCGTGGTGGGGAAGATCGACATCGGCGCCGCGCCCATCCAGACCTACGCGGTGTCGGCGTCGATGCCCAGCCCCCAGCTGCGGCAGCTCATCGAGGACCGGGTGAAGCCCGCGCTCGCCCAGCTCGAAGGCGTCGCCGAGGTGCGCGTGCTCGGCGGCGACACCCGCGAGGTGCGGGTCGACGTGTCGGTCGACAAGGCGCTCGCCGCGGGCATCGCCCCGGCGCTCGTCGCCCAGCAGCTCGGTCTCGAGAACCTCGACGTGCCCGCCGGCCACCTCGAGGTCGGCCCCAAGGAAATTCCCGTGCGCGCGCTGGGCCAGTTCCCCAACGTGGACGCGATTCGCTCGCTCCCCGTGGCGCGCAGCCAGTCGGGCTCGCAGGTGCTCCTGAGCGAGGTGGCCGAGGTGACCGACGGCGTCGCCGAGCGGCGCACCGTCGCCCGCTTGAACGGCAAGGACGCGGTGCTCCTCGACGTGGTGAAGGCGCCCGGCTCCAACACCATCGAGGTGGCGAAGAACGCCAAGCGCGTGCTCGACGGCCTGGGCGCGCAGCTCGGCCACGACTTCAAGGCCACGCTGCTCATCGACCAGGCGAAGATCATCCAGGCCAACGCCCACGAGGTGTGGATCGCCCTCTTCTTCGGCGGCGCGATGGCGATCCTCATCATCCTCATGTTCCTGCTCGACGCGCGCGGCACCTTCATCAGCTCGCTCGCGCTCCCCACCAGCGTGGTGGGCACCTTCTTCGTCATGAGCATCTTCAGCTACTCGCTGAACCAGATGACCCTGCTGGCGCTCTCGCTCGCCATCGGCCTGCTCATCGACGACGCGGTGGTGGTCCGCGAAGCCATCACCCACCGCCTGGAAGAAGGCGAGTCGCCCATGGAAGCCGCGAGCAAGGGCACCAAGGACGTCGGCCTCGCCGTGCTCGCCACCACCCTGTCGCTGGTCGCGGTGTTCGTGCCGGTGGCCTTCATGCCCGGCATGGTCGGCCAGTTCTTCAAGGAGTTCGGCGTCACCATCTCCGCCGCGGTCATCATCTCGCTCTTCATCAGCTTCACGCTCGACCCCATGCTCTCGGCGCGCCTCGCCAAGCGCCGGGTGCCGGGCCAGGTGGTGAAGGACAACCCGGTCGCCGCCGTCTTCCGCGCCTTCTTCGCCGCCAACGAGCGCGGCTACGCGCGGGTGCTGCACTGGGTGATGAAGCACCAGGCGCTCACCGGGCTCATCACCCTGGGCGTCATCGTCGGCTCGGTGATGGGCGCGCGCGGCCTGGGCGCGGAGTTCATCGCCGCGCAGGACCGCAGCCAGCTCCTCGTCGACCTGCAGCTGCCCGAAGGCTCCTCGGTCACCCAGACCGGCGTGGTCGCCCTGCAGGCCGAGAACGCGCTGCACGGCATTCCCGAGGTCACCGACGCGTACAGCATCATCGGCAGCAACGGCGACGCCAACAAGGCGCGCCTGCGCGTGCTGCTCACGCCCAAGGAGAAGCGGGCCAAGAACATCCTCAAGGTGAAGGAAGACTTCCGCAGCGCGCTGGCGGCGCTGCCCGACACCAAGGTGGCCATCATCGACCCGCCGGACATCGACGGCGCGGGCGACTTCTTCCCCGTCATGGTGCGCATCCTCGGGCCGCAGACCGAGGTGGCGCTCGCCGAGGCCAAGCGCGTCGAGAAGATGCTCAAGGACATCAAGGGCACCGCCGACGTGCGCGTGGACTACAGCCCGCCGCGGCAGGAACTGCAGGCCCGCATCGACCGCTCGCGTGCGGGTGACGGCGACCTGTCCGCCGGCGCGCTCGGCATGCAGCTGCGCCTGGCGCTCAACGGCCAGGAAGTCGGCAAGCTGCGCGAGGACCAGACCGAGACGCCCATCGTGGTGCGCCTCGCGGAGGCGGACCGCGGCGACCCCGAAGCCGTCAAGCGCATGCTCATCTTCGGGCCCAAGGGACCGCGCCCGCTGGAAGACGTGGCCCAGGTCGAGCGGCACGACGGCCCCAGCATCATCGAGCGCCACAACCGCCAGCGGCAGGTCGCGGTGTACGCCAACCTCGACGGCGCGGCGCTCGGCGACGTGGCCACGCAGCTCAAGGCGCACCTCAAGGCCAACCCGGTCGCCGAAGGCTACTCGGTGGTCTTCGACGGTCAGCTCAAGCTGCTCGACGAGCAGAACGACGCCTTCGCGGTCGCCTTCGGCCTGGCCTTCGTCTTCGTCTACATGGTGCTCGCGTCGCAGTTCGAGAGCTTCAAGCACCCCTTCACCATCATGGTGTCGGTGCCGCTCGCGCTCATCGGTGCGCTGCTGTCGCTGGTGCTCACCGGCTACAACCTCTCGCTGGGGGCGATGATCGGCGTCATCCTCCTCATGGGCCTGGTGACCAAGAACGCCATTCTCCTGGTCGACGGCGCGCTGCAGAACCTCCGCGCGGGTGACGACCTCGAGACCGCCATCTTGAAGGCCGGCCCCCGGCGACTGCGCCCCATCCTGATGACCTCGGCGGCGATGGCCGTGGGCATGATTCCCACCGCCATCGGCAAGGGCCTCGGCGCCGAGTTCCGCGCGCCCATGGCCATCGTGGTCATCGGCGGCGTCATCACCTCCACCTTCCTCACCCTGCTGGTGGTGCCGGTGGTGTTCAGCGTCTTCGAGCGGCTGACCCCCAAGTCGCTGCGGATCCGCGCCGAGCAGCCCGAAGCTTCGATGTCCGCGGAGGTGGCGAAGTGAGAACGCTGCTCGCGCTCGCGCTGCTCTGCGCACCGGCCGCCTTCGCGGATCGGCGGGAAGTCACCCTCGCCGAGGCGCTCGGCCTCGCCCAGAAGAACAGCCACGACCTCAAGGCCGCCCAGGCCCAGGCGGGAGTGGCGAAGGCCCAGGCGGAACGGGTCATCGGCGCCTTCCTCCCCGAGCTCACCGCCCAGGGGAGCCTGGTGCACACCACCGCGCCCGCGGTGCTCGACTTCGGGCAGACCATTCAGCTGGTCGGCGGCGTGTACCAGCTGCAGCCCAAGGACACCTCGCTCATTCCCGCGCCCATCAGCATCGTGGGCGCGAACTCCGCGTACGGCACGCTGCTCGCGTCCCAGCTGCTCTTCACCCCGCAGATGATTCTCCTGCCGGCGGCGAAGGAAGGCACCGAGGCCGCGCGGCTGGGCGCGCTGGAAGCGCAGGAGCAGGTGCTGCTCAACGTCGCCCGGCTCTACCTGGGGCTCGAAGGCCTGGTGGAACTCGAGCGCGCCGCGAAGGACGCGGAAGGGGTGGCGCTCAAGCGCGAGCGCGACGCGGCCGCCCAGGTGAAGATCGGCACCGCCGTCGAGGTGGCGAGCCTGCGGGCGCAGAGCGAGACCGCCCAGGCGCGCAACACGCTCGCCCAGCTGCAGGGCAACCGCGAAGGACTGGAAGCCATGCTGTCCGCCATCTGCGGCGAGCCGGTGCGCGCGCTGTCCGGTGGGCCGAAGCCCGACCTGGGCCCGGCTGCCGAGGAAGCCGCGGAGCCCTGGGAGAAGACCTACGCGGTGCGCGCCAGCGTGCTGGGGGCGCAGGCGGCCGGGCGCTTCCCGCTCGCCGACAAGCTGTCGTTCCTGCCCACCATCGTCGCCCAGGTGAAGGGCAACTTCAGCTCGAACCCAGGCTTCACCGGAAAGTCGGCCACCGCCGACTTCATCCTCGCGGCCAACATTCCGCTCTACGACCGCGGGGCGCGCTACTCGCAGCTCCACGAAGACGAGGCCAAGGCCGCCGCTGCCGCGTCGATGGTCGACGCCACCCGCGCCAAGGCCAAGGCCACCTGGGTGGGCGCGAAGGCCAACCTCGCGGCCGCGCAGACCGCGCTGGAGCAGGCCGAGGCGCAGCTCGCGCTCGCCACCCGCGCGCAGAAGCAGCTCGACGCCGCGGTGCAGCTGGGCGCCGCCACCTCGCTCGAGCTGTCGGACATCGACAACAAGCGCTTCTTCGCCGCCAGCGCCGCCGCTCAGGCCCGCGCGCAGCTCGACATTCGCAAGGTGGAACTCGCCGCCGCCGAAGGCCGGCTCGCGGGCGCGTTCGGGCTGGCGCAGAACGACGAGAAGTAGCGCGCGACGTCGGCTACTTCTTCGCCGGCTTCTTCTTCGCCAGGTGGGCCTTGAGCGCCGCGCTCACCTTGGCGTCGCGCTCGGCCTCGGCCTTCTGGAAGGCGGCGTCGGCCGCGGGGTCGTTCGCCGCCATCGTCTTGGCGAGGCGCACCGCGAAGTCCTTGGCCGTCTTGTCCAGCGACGGCTGCTTCTTCTCGGGGGTCATGCGTCCTCCCAGCTGGCGATGAACTTCTGCGCCGACTGCAGTGCGCCTTGCAGGAGCACGTCGGTGGGCTCGCCCTTGGTGCGCTTGTCGGTGAGCGCACGCTCGGTGGTGGCGATGCACTCCGCGAGGACGGCCGTCTTCGAGGGCGGCCGGGGAACGTCCTTGGCGCTGATGACGCCCCCGTCTCCCAGCAGGTGGAGGTCGGGATACGGCGGCTTGGTGGAGTCGTCGAGCGAGGCCTGGTCGAAGCGGCCGGTGTAGACGCCGAAGGTCCTGGTGGTGCCGTCGGCCTGCGCCTTCAGGTACGCCGGCGACTCGAGGAAGGCGCGCATGTTCTTCGCGCCCTCGACGTAGGAGTTGGTGAAGGTCGCCACGTCGACGATGCGCCCGGTGAGGTCGCCACGCGCGATGACGTCCTGGTACTTGATCATCGGGTTGTTCTCGACGAACCCGAACACCGTCTTGAGTCCGCGCGCCTGACAGGCTTCGAGGATCCACGCGTTCTCGAGTGCGTCGCCTTCGCCCGCGGCGTCCCACACCGCGCCGAAGGGAATGTCGCCCAGCTGCTGCTTCACCACGTCGGTGAGCGAGCCCTTGCCCGCGGCACAGCCGCCGTTGGTGACGAAGACCTGCCGCTTGGGGTCGCCCTCGGGGAGCTTCCCGAGCTCGTCGAGCTTGGCCAGGAAGGCCAGGCGGGCCACCGTCACCGCGGTCGGGTGCAGGGCGTGGTTCATCGTGCCGCGCAGCGCACGCTCGTCGGCGTTCTCGGGCTTGGCGCCCTGTCCGTACGGCCCGTACTGCCGCTTCATCGCGTCGACCTCGAAGATCGACGTGTCGAGCTTGTCGTTGCGCGCGAGGATCATCGCGCCCTCGATGAAGTGCTGCGGGTCGGCCTCCACCTCGGACGCGAACGCCGTCTCGTGGGCCCGCTCCGCCGCCGACAGGCCGGGGAAGCGAGGAATGCCTTCGGCCTTGAGCTTGGCGATGTTGTCGGCCGCCGAGGCCCGCGGGTCGAGCTGGCTGGTGGCCGGGCTGATCAGCGCCGAGGTGCCCAGCTTCGCCCGGTGAATGTTGGCACCCGCGGGGGGCGGCGCGTCGCTCGTCCCCGTCAGGCCGTGCCGGGCCAGCGCCGCCGTCATCATCTCTCGGCCCGACTGCCCCCCGCCCAGCCAGTCGCCGCTCACCGAGGAGGCGGCCGCACCGCCCACCTGCTGGGAACGCGCCGCCGGGCGAGCGATCACCGGAGCCGCGACTGCGTCGGCGATGCCGGACTTCGCCTTCGCCACCGGCGTCGTGGTGGGCCGGACCTCGGCCGTGGACGTGGTCTCCGACGCCTTGGTGGACGTGGGAAGGGTGACCTGCCGCCTCGCTGCTCTCTCGATGGCCATGGCTTTTGGGGATCCGCTCTCGTTGACCCTACCCCAGGGGGTCCTGCGCAGACAAAGCGGTCACCGGTAGGCCTGGAAGGTCACCACCGGCGCGAGCCCCTGGCTGGTCGCTCCTCCCGGAACGTAAAAGGTTCCTCCGAGGTGGGCCGCGCCGGTCCCGTGCTTCGGCGAAGGCATGTCGGGCGCTGCACGCCAGAGGCTGCCGTCGAAGACCTCGGTCTGCGGAAACACCCCCGAGCCCGCCGCCGCGTTGCCCTCGCCGCCGAACACCACCACCCGTTGCCCGTCGCTCGCCGCGGCATGACCTCCGCGCGCGGTCGGCAGCGATGGGCCCAGGCTCCAGCTCGAGGTGCCGGGGTCGAAGACGTCGACCCGCGCGGTGATGGAGCTCGTGGTGCCCTGCCGCCCGCCGATGACCAGCAGGCGGCCTGCCAGCGCGGCGCCCACCACGTGCTCGCGCGCCACCGGCAGCGCCGGCAGCGGGGTGTGGCTGTTGGCGACCGGGTCGTAGACCGAGACGTCGGTCACCGCCGCGCCGCCCCGGTTTCCGCCCGCCACGTAGACCTTGCCGCCCAGCACCGCCACCGCGCTCGCGCCGCGCTGCGTGCCGGTGGGCAGCGACGCCTTGGCGGCCCACTGGTCCTGCACCGGGTCGTACTCGTAGACGTCGCCCACCGCGGAGAAGCTCGTCTTCTCCAGCGCGCCCACCACGTAGAGCTTGCCGCCCACCGCCGCCAGGTTGCAGTGGTGGAGCGGCTTGGGCAGCGCGTGCTTGCGCGTCCACGTGTTCTGCGCCGGGTCGTACGCCAGCACGTCGTCCATCAACGCGTAGCCGACGCTCAGCCCGCCCACGATGTAGATGAGACCGCCGAGCTCCGCGACCGCCGACTCCTGCTGCGGTGCCGGGAGCGGTGCGAGCCCCGTCACCCAGGTCCCTGCGTCAGGCGCACTCTGGCCGCCGCCCGCCGAGCCGCCGCCGGGAGCGCCACCACCGGAGGATCCACCGCCCGCCGAGCCACCACCGGCACTCCCTCCACTCCCGCCACTCCCTCCACCCGAGGCACCGTCGCCTCCTCCGGTCGCTGTGCCGCCGCCCGCACTCCCGGTTCCGCCGCCGGCGCTGCCGCCCGAGGGTCCGGCACTGCAGGCGAGCAACATGGTCAGCACCAGCGGGGACACCAGGCGGGGGAGAGACATGGCGCGCGCTCCTAGCACCGCCCGGCGCACCCTTGCGCCTCACCGCGCGTCGGGGTGAATCCGCACCTGCACCGTCGAGAGCGCGGGGTCGACCGGCGTGAGCACCAGCGCCGAGCCTTCGGGGCGCAGCGAGATCGGCCCCCCCGTGAGCGCAGGAGGCGCCCCGACGTCGAAGCCCTGAGCATCGAGGCGCGCCGCCGCGGACAGCAGCTCGAGCTCCGCGTCCAGCTGGGCGTACGCGATGGCCGTCTCCGCCAGCCGGTTGAGCTCCAGCTCCGGCGGGTGCGGCAGACGGACCAGCTCCGCGTCCAGCGCGCCGAACGCTGCCCGGTGGTCCCCGGGGAGCGCCGCGGTGGCCCGCGCCGTCTCGAAGCGCCGCGCGATGGCCGGCCAGGCGATGGCCAGGCGCTCCCGCAGCAGCAGCCCCGGGCGCGCGCTCGAGCCGCTCAGCGCCGCGGTGGCGGTGCCCTGGGGCAGCGCCGACAGCTGCTCAGGCGTGAGCAGCGGCGCCATCAGCTCGAGCTCGAGCAGCGCGGTGAAGCCCAGCATCACCCGCTCGAGCGAAGGGACCTCTCGCCTCACCGCGGTGAGCTCCTCCAGGAAGGCGCGCTTCTCGGCCGCGCTCGCTGCGTCCACCGCGCGCGCACAGCCGGGCAGCGCCTGCTGGAAGACGAGCACCCCCATGGGCGCGCCGGTCTCGGCGAGGATGCGGTCGCGCACCAGCGCCACCAGGTCGCGGCACGGACCGAGCGCCTCCGCCGCGCTGCCCTGGCCCGCGAGGAGCGAGGCTTCGAGCCCCAGCACCCAGCCCGCCTGCCCGAAGGCTTGCGCGCGCCGGCGGAACGGCTCCTCCTGCTCGAAGGGCGGCTCGCGCGCGGCCTCCACCGTCTGCGCCCGGCCACAGCGCACCACCGCGCGGGCGCGCTCCGACAGCTCGGCCACCGCGTCGTGGCAGGCCTGGGGCGCGGCGCTGCTCTGCCCGAGGCGGACCTCGCGGCACCCCGGCAGCTCGCCGTCGCCCGGCAGCGCGGCGAGTGCTTCCTCGAGGCAGCGCGTGCCTTCGACGGACTCCACCTCGCCCACCACCGTGCGCGCGGGGAGCTTCGCGGCGAGCACGAGCCTGGCCACCAGCGCCTCGGAGAGCGGGCGGGCACGCAGCGACACCAGCAGCCGGAAGCCTCCCGCCAGCGCCAGCACCACGGCGACGAGCGCGAGGAGCGCGCGCTTCACGGCGTCGGTTCGTCGCGGTTGCGCAGGAAGTTCGCCACCTCGGCGAAGCGGGCGTCGAGGTACGAGCGCACGCCGCCCGTCACACCCTGCGCGTCGAGCGCGCGCTCCATCGAGCGCAGCCAGGCGTCGCGGGTGGCGATGGTGACCGGGACCTTCGCGTGGCGCATGCGCAGCCGCGGGTGCCCGTGCCGCTCGGTGTACGTCTGCGGGCCGCCCAGCCAGCCGGCGAGGAAGAGCGCGAAGCGGTCGCGAGACTCGCGCGACACCTTGCCCGCGGCGTCCACCACGTGGAGCGCCGCCAGCTCGGGCTCGTGGGCCTCCATCGCGTCGTAGAAGCGCTCCACCAGCGCGTTCACCGCCGGCGTGCCGCCCAGCGCCTCGTAGGGCGTGTGTTCCGGGCTGACCTCCACGTCGGGTCCCTGTCGCAGCGTCGTCACGGGCAGCAGGCTCTACCCCGCCCGCGGCGCGCTGAGGAGCCCCTCAGGGGGGCACGTCGCCGGTGCACGGCAGGCCCTCGCACGGCACCACCCAGCGCCCGGCCGGCCCGCCCGCCGCCCGCTGC
>JAIBBQ010000050.1 GCA_019694595.1 Myxococcaceae bacterium | reverse complement strand
GCCGCGCCCGCTGCTGGCGCCGCGCGGCCCGCGCCTCCGCCGCCGCCTGCGCCCCCGGTGCTGGTCGACGCGGGCAAGAAGCGCGTGGTGGTGAAGAAGCCGGCCGGCAAGAAGTGAGATGTCCGACGTGAACGAGCCCGGCGCTCCGGCGCCGGAGTCGATGACGGTCCCCGAGGCTCCGCCGGAGCCTCCGCCTGCGCCGGTGACGCCTCAGGAAGCCGCGCCTCCGGCACCCGCGCCGTCGTCGCCAGTGCCCGCGCCGTCGGGGCCGGAAGGGCGCCCGGGGCGCAAGCACCACGTCGCGCCGGCGCTCATCCCGCTGCACCGGCTCGACGACGACGACACCTACCGCTTCCGCCCGCTGGGCGACGTCGGCCCGCTGGCGACCGATCTCGCCCGGCTGGGGCAGCTGTTCCCCATCGAGCTGCGGCTCAAGCCGCCCGACCGGTTCCAGGTGATCACCGGCTTTCGCCGGGTGGCGGCGCTCAAGCTGCTCCAGCGCGACAAGGTGCTGGCCCGGCTGCACACCGATCTGTCCGACGACGAGGCGCTGCTGCTCGCGCTCGCGGAAGCGGTGCACTCGCGCGCGGTCACCCGGGAAGAGCTGGCCCTGGCCCGCGAGCGGCTGGAACGCGATCGCCGGCTGTCGCCCGCGGTGCGCGACATGCTCGACAAGGCGCTCGCCGACGACGACGGGCTCGCGCCCGAGCACGTCGACGAGGAACCGTCGGAAGAGGTCGACGCCGACGAGCTGGCCGCCGACGCCACGGTGCGGCTGTCGGCGATCAACCAGGACCTCGCGCTGCTCGCCGACGTCTTCAAGGACCTCGAGCCCGCGCGGCGCGACGCGCTCATCGAGCAGCTCAAGTACAGCGCCCAGCTGGTGGAGTGGCTCGAGGGTGGCCGGTGAGCCTGCCTTCGGTGGCGGACGATCGCCGCCGGCTGCTCGCGCTGCTGATCGAGCGCTCGTTCAAGCGCCAGAAGGTGGTGCTCTCGTCGGGCCGCGAGTCGGACTTCTACGTCGACTGCAAGAAGACCGTGCTGCTCGCCGAAGGCCACGCGCTCGTCGGGCGGCTCCTGCTCGACGCGATCCGCACCCACGCGCCGGCGGCGGTGGGGGTCGGCGGGCTCACCATGGGCGCCGACCCGCTGGCGTCCGCGGTGAGCCTGACCAGCCACCTCGCCGGCGGCCAGAGCTTGCACGCCTTCTACGTGCGCAAGGAACCCAAGGGCCACGGCACGGGGCAGTGGGTCGAAGGGCTCCAGGCCTTCACTCCCGGCGCCAAGGTGGCGATCGTCGAGGACGTGGTCACCACCGGCGCGTCGACCATCAAGGCCATCGAGCGCGCGCGGGCCGAAGGCCTCGTTCCCATCGGCGCCTTCGCGATCGTCGACCGCGACGAAGGTGGGGTGGCGCCCATCGCGGCCACCGGAGTGCCGGTGCACGCGCTCTTCCGCCGGGGGGACTTCCCGTGAAGGCGCTCACCGCGGTGCTCCTGGTGGGCTGTGCCTGCGCCACCGCGCGGGTGCCCCGCATCGGCGAGCCGCCTCCGGTGGTACCCGACGCCGCGGTGGAGTCGGCGTACCAGGCACAGATCGAGCGCGTGAGCGCGCGCGGCGCGGTGTACGACGGGCTCGACACCCGGGTCTTCGTGGCGGCGACGGTGCAGACGCCCGCCTTCGTGGAAGCCCGGGTGCGGCGCTCCGGCAGCTTCAAGGCGCTGCCTGCCGCCGAGGTCGAGGCCAACCTCGCCAGCGAGCAGGCGCGGCTGAGCGACATGGTGGAAGTCGTCTTCGGGGTGCACTGCAACGAGCCGAAGTTCGACGACTTCGACAAGCCGTCGTCGATCTGGCGCCTCACGCTCTCGAGCGGGGCGCAGGAACTCGCTCCCCGCGAGGTGAAGCGCATGGGCCGCGCGTCGCTCGACCTGCGCAGCATCTACCCGTATCTCGACACCTTCTGGGTCGCCTACGTGGCCCGGTTCCCCCGGCCCGCGGAAGAGCCGGGCGCCTACCAGCTGCGGATCGCGTCCAGCCTGGGGAAGGCCGAGCTCGAGCTCCACACCCGGTGAGCCGGCTGCGGTGGCTGTCCGCGGCGGCGTTCCAGGCGCTCTTCATCGCCGCAGTGGCGCTCGCCAAGCCCGCGGCGAGCGCGGCGGTGCTGTCCCGTCTCGGGGCACAGGCGCTGCCGTGGCTCTACGCGGCGGCCGCGCTGGGGACCTCCGCGGTGGCGCTGTGGGCCGCCCGGCGTTCGGCGTCGAGCTGGAGCACCCGGACCCTGTCGCTCGTGCTGGTGTTCCTGGTGCTGCTCGCGGCGGCGGCGCTGGAGTGGGGGAGCGCCTGGGCCGCGGTGGCAGCGTGGGTGCTGGCCGAGCTGTCGGCCACCCAGCTGGCGCTGAGCTTCTGGGCCGAGCAGGCGGAGCACTTCGACGCGCGCGAGGCGAAGTCGGTCTTCCCCCGGGTCAACGGCATCGGCATGGCGGGCGCCATCGCCGGCGGGCTCCTGGCCCAGCTGGTCCACGGGCCGCACACCGCGCCGCTGCTGATGGCCGCCGCGGGCGCGTTCCTGGTGGCGGCGTCCCGCGTGGTGGCGCCGCCCGCGCTCCTCACCGCGCCGGGCGCCGCCGTGGTCGCGCCGTGGTCGGAGGTCACCGGGCGGCCGTACGTGCGGGCGCTGGGGTGGGCGGTGCTGACGCTCGCGGTGCTGGGGGCCCTGGCCGACTTCGTGTTCCGGGCCCGCTCGGCGAGCGCGCTCGACGAGGCCCAGCTCGCGTCGCTCTTCGCCTGGTCGCAGGCCGCCACCGGGCTCTTGTGCGTGGGGCTGCAGGTGCTCCTCACCGAGCGGCTCTTCCGCGCGCTGGGCATCGTGCGCGCGCTGCTGCTGGTGCCGCTGGTGCTCACGCTGGCCGCAGCGTCGTGCGTGGTGAGCACGGGGCTCGAAGCCCCCTTCGTGCTCAAGCTCCTGGAAGGGGCGGCCACCATGAGCCTGCTCCCGGTGGGCTTCCAGCTCCTCTACGCGCCGCTCCCCGACGGCACCCGCCACGCGACCCGGCAGGTGGTCGACGGCATGGTCCGCAAAGGGGGCCTCGCGGTGGCCGGCTTCGCGTTGCTGTCTGTGCGCGGCGACGGGGCAGGGCCCTGGCCGCCGCTGCTGGTGGTGGCGCTCGGGCTGGTGGCGGCCGCGGTGGTGCGGCGGCTCCAGCCCCACTACCTGGCGGCGCTCGAGGAACGGGTGGCCGGCGCGCGCGCGACGGTCGACGCCGACGAGGGGCTGTGGGTGGAAGCGCTGCGGGCGCCGTCGCCGGAGCGGGCGCTGCGGGCCGTCGACCTGCTGTCGGCGCTCGCGGTGCCGCTGCGGCCCCACGTGGCCACGCTGCTCGCTCACCCCCACGAGCGGGTGCGCGAGCGCGGCGCTCGCCTCGCCCGGGAACAGCGAGCCACCGAGGTGGTCGGCCCGCTCGAGCAGCTGCTCTCGGACCCCGCGCGCCGCCCCCGCGTCGAGGCGTGCTGGTCGATCGCCGCGCTGTCGCCTGCGCGGGCCCCGGAGCTCCTGGCCCGGCTGCTCGACGACGGCGACGTGGGCGTGCGCTGCGCGAGCATCGGCGCGCTCCTGGGGCTCGACGGCCGGCACCCCGGGGCGCTCGCCGCGCTCCGGCGCACCCTCACCGGGTGGCAGGCGGCTCCGGTGCCGACGCGGCGCGAAGTGGCCCGGCTCCTGGGGCGTGTGCCCGGCCATGGCGGCGAGCTCGCCCGCGCGCTGGAAGACGAGGACCCGTCGGTGCGGCAGGTGGCGATCCACGCCATCGGCGAGGTGCGCGCGCTGGAGCTGGCGCCCCGGCTGCTGCGGTTCCTCGCGCAGCGCGACGAACGCCGGGCAGCGCGGGAAGCGCTCTCGGCGCTGGGCGACCCCGTGGTGCCGATGCTGGCCATGGCGCTCGACGATCGCTCGCGCGCGCTCGGCCTGCGGCTGCAGCTGCCGCGGGTGCTGCGCCACCTGAAGACGCAGCGCGCGCTCGACGCGTTGCTGTTCTCCAACGCGCGGGACGACGCCGCGCTGCACTACCGGGTCGGCCTGGCGCTGGCCCGGCTGCGCGAGGAGCTGCCGGGGGCCGAGATCGACCGGGCCCAGCTGGAGGCCGCGCTGGAGCGCCGGGTCGAGGCGCACGGGCTCTTGGGCAAGGCGCTCGCGGCGCTCGACGGCGCGCTGGACCGGCGACACCTGCTGCTGCGCGTGTTGCGGGAGCGGCAGGACCAGTCGACGGAGATCGCCTTCTGGCTGCTCGGCCTGGCCCACGACATGCGCCTGATGCGACGCGCGCACACCCACCTCCTGCGGGGCGAGCCGCGGGAGCGCGCCTATGCGCTCGAGCTCCTCGAGAATGCGCTCACCCCTCGGCAGCTCGAGCTGGCGCGCGCGCTCCTCGAGCCCGGGGTGGCCCGGGGCGACCGCTCGTTCGAAGGCACCGTGCTCGCGCTGTCGACCGCAGACGACCGGACCCTGAGCGCGCTGGCGAGGCACGAAGCGCGGACCCGAGGACTTTCGATCACCCAAGTGGAGGCAGACGTGAGCCAGCAGACCATGCAGCGCCTCTTCGCCCTGGAGCGGGTGGAGATCTTCGCCCGGACCGGCGTCGACGACCTGGTGGCGCTCGCCGCCCTGGCCCGCGAGCGGCGGTTCGCGGCCGGCGAGCGGATCTACCGGGCGGGTGACCCCGGCGACGCTCTCTTCGTCATCTCCGAGGGGGCGGTGGAGGCGCGCCGCGACGGCGAGCTGGTGATGGCGCTGCGCGCGGGGGAAGCCTTCGGCGACCTCTCGCTGCTCGACGGCTCCCCGCGCCTCACGGACATCGTGGCCACCGAGGCGCTCACCACGCTCGTCATCGACCGCCGAGACTTCCTCGACCTGGTGGCCGACCGGCCCGAGCTCCTGGGTGGCGTGCTCCAGGCGCTCGCCCGGCAGCTGAAGACGGTGGTGGTGGACCTGGCCCAGGCGAGGCGCCACACCGGAGAGACGGCGCTCGCGCAGCCCTGACGGTCAGTGGAGCAGCGTCGTGGGCGGAGGAGGGGGCTGAGGCTCCGTCGGCAGCGCCCAGTACGGGGGCGTGCCCGGGGGGAGCGCCGCGGCCAGCGCGAGATCCTCGAGCTGCTCGGCGCGCTCCTGCTCGGTCCGCCAGGCGAGGATCGCGCGCCGCCGGCGCCACCAGGCGAGCACCACGATGAGCGCGATCGCGCCCCAGAGCGCGTCGGACATCACCACCGCCACCCAGGCCGGGAAGCGGCCCGGCAGCTCGAGCCGCCATACCCGCTCCTCGGCGGTGATCGACGTGTGGAGCGCCCGGGCGAAGGCCTGCTCGAACGGCACGCCGGTGCGCAGCTCGTCGGTCAGCCGGGCGAAGCCCTGGGGCCCGTGGCGCTCGAAGAGGAACCCGACGAACGACGCGCTCTGCGCATAGGCGATGGCCACGTCGTCGGCGCGTTCGGGGAAGCGGGTGGCGAGGTCTTCCAGCGGAAACACGCGGTCCTGGGTCACGGCGCGCGAGAGCGTCTCGAAGCGCTGGAAGCTGAAGCGGTTTTCCTGGGTGAGCTGCTGGGCGAGGCCTTCCTGGAACCAGCGCGGCCACCCGTGCGCCAGCCGCCCCAGCGCCACGTGCACCAGCTCGTGGCGCAGCGTCAGGTAGGCGTCGGTCTTGGCGAGCGTGGGCGAAGGCACCAGCACCACGTTGAGCTCGGGCCAGGCCAGCGCCTCGGCCCAGGTGGGCATCGCCTCGCCGCCCGGCGACAGCTCGCGAGCCTCGTCGCGGTCGGCGCCCACGCGGACCTCGGTGACCCCGTCCCAGTCGCGGCCCAGGGTCTTCTCGACGTCGTCGCGCGCCTTCTCGAGCTCCGGCAGCAGCTTCTCGGCCGCCCGCTCGGCGCGCTCGGTGGTGACGACGGTGAAGCGCTTGCCGTGCAGCTCGTGGGTGGGCCCCAGGGCGGTCAGCGCGGCGAGGGCGAGGGCGGCAAGCACGGTCCGCCATGCATAACCATGGAACGGCGGCGCGCCAGCTGCCCGAGTGACTTCAGGGCTTTTCGTTGCCCGAGCGCTTCTGGAGCAGGAAGGCGACGTCGGCGGCCTCCGCCGCGCGGAACGTCTCCAGCAACTTCTGGTGGCTGTCGATGACCGAAGACAGCTGGGCCTCGAACTGCACCTTCTGACGCTTGAGCTCGTTGATCTCGCTCACCAGGCCGGTGAGCCGGCCGTTGGCCTGGGCCACGATCTTGTCGGCCTTGAGCTCCGCCTCGGCGAGGATCACCTCGGCTTCCTTGTGGGCCTGGGCCTTCACGTCCTCGCTGATGCGCTGGGCGGTGACCATCGTCTCCTGCAGCGTCTTCTCGCGGTCCTGGTGGTGCTCGAGCCGCGCCTGCACCCGCTGCAACTCTTCCTTGAGCGAGATGTTCTCGCGCACCACGTCTTCCAGCTCGGAGGCGGCGAGCTCGAGGAAGCCTTCGACTTCCCGGGTGGCATAGCCGCGGAACGCGCGCTCGAAGCGCTTCTGGCGCACGTCCAGGGGGGTCATCTTCATCGCGGGCACCTCGGAGCGAAGCGGGAGCGGATCGGTGCGGTTATCCCACGCACCCCCGCGAGGGTCACGATTCCGACCGGCTGACCTTCTCGAGGAAGGCCTCGCCCAGCTCCTTGGCGCGCTGGGAAGCCGCCTCCACCGCGTCGATCAGCGTGGTGCGCAGCCCGCCGGCTTCCAGGGTGTGCAGGCCGGCGATCGCGGTGCCTCCGGGCGAGGTGACCTGATCCTTCAGCGCGCCGGGGTGCGCCTGGGTCTCGATCAGCAGCTGGGCACTGCCCAGCACCGTCTGCGCGGCGAGCTTGAGCGCCACGTGGCGCGAGAGCCCGACCTTCACCCCCGCGTCGCTGAGGGCCTCGATGACCAGGAACACGTAGGCAGGGCCGGAGCCGGACAGCCCGGTCACCGCGTCGAGGAGCGACTCGTCGACCACCGTGGTGATGCCCACCGCGTCGAAGATGCGGGTCGCCAGCGCCAGGTCGTCGTCGGTGGCGAAGGCTCCGGGGGAGATGGCAGTGGCCCCTCGGCCCACCAGTGCCGGCGTGTTGGGCATGGTGCGGATGATCCGCGCCCGCCCGGGGATCTTCCGCTCCAGCGCGGCGATGGGCACGCCGGCCGCGATGGAGATGACCAGCTTCGAGCCGTCGAGCGCCGGGCCGACGGTGGCGAGCAGCTTCTCCATCGCCTGCGGCTTGACGCCGAGGATCACCACGTCGGCTTCCTTGGTCGCCTGGAGGTTGTCGCGCAGCACCCGGATCCCCGGGGCCGAGCGCTCCAGCTCCTTGGCCTTCTCGTCGCGCCGGACGGTGGCGATGATCCGCTCGGCCTTGGTCCCGGAGCGGAGCAGGCCGTGAATGATGGCGGCGCCCATGTTGCCGGCGCCCAGGAAGGCGAGGGTGCGCTCGATCATCAGGTCCCCGTGCGGCCCATGGCCTCGGGCGTGGTGTTCTGGAGCACGCGGCGCGCCGCGTTCTGCAGGTTGAACGAGAAGAGCGGGCTGCGCGCCACCAGGTGCAGGAAGAGCAGCGAGCTGCGCGTGTTCTGGAGCAACAGCGTCTCGATCGCCTGCACCTTGAGCTTCTCCGGCAGGCTCGGGTGGCGCACCACGTTGGAGAGGATCTCTTCCGCCCGCGGGTTCCGCATGGCGCCGATGGCGCGGATCGCCGCCGTCTGCACCATGGGGTTCGAGTCGCCGATCAGCTGCGCCAGCGCGTTCAGCGCACGGGGATCGCCGAGGAGCCCCAGGTCTTCCACCGCCAGCACCCGGATCTCCGAGGGCGCGGGCTCGAAGGCCCACAGCAGTCCGCGCAGCAGCGCCGGCTCCTCGCTCGCCGGGCCCAGCTTGGCGACGGCGGGGGCGTCGTCTTCCCGCGGGCTGCCGAGCTTGTTGCCGGCCCCGAAGGCGGTCGACGCTGCCAGGAGCAGCAGGGGAAGGGCGTCTCTCACGTGGTCCTCCGCGATGCGCGGCCGTTTTCTTGCGCCGCGTCACGGCGACGGTACAACGGGCTGCAGATCTGTAGCAGTGGAAAGGAACCCACGACCTTGCGCCAGCGCGCCGCCACCGTGACCCTGGAAGACGTCGACGTCGAGTGCACCCACTGCGGGATCCGGATGACGACCCAGCACACGGCTGGCTCGCCCGTCCGCTACTTCCACTGTGCGCGCTGCCACCGCTGGGTCTCGAGCCTGTACACCGAGGTCTTCCGCGCCGACGCCAAGTTCCGCACCCGCGCGCCGAGACCTGCCGCGCCGACCGCCTTCGACCAGGTCAAGGCGCGGCTGGAGCGCTGGCTCAACGCCCTCGACGACCAGGACCCCTACCGCATGCTCGGGGTCTCGCCCTTCGACACCGAGGAGCGGGTGCGCGAGCGCTACCTCGAGCTCGCCCGGGAGCACCACCCGGACCGCGGCGGCTCGGCGGACAAGATGCGCGCGCTCAACGAGGCGTACGAGAAGGTGCAGTCGCACCGCGAGAAGCGCCGCCAGGAACGCCTGGGCGCGGGTTCAGCGCCCGTCGTCGCCGAGCTGCCCGGCGCCGCGGCCTGACCGCAGGAGCCAGAGCCAGAACACGCAGCCCAGCGTCAGGCCGAGCGCGATCTTGGCCGGCGCGGGAAACAGGTGTCCCGGGCTGACGAAGCCTTCGATCACCCCGGTCAGCGCCAGGATCGGCGCACACCCCAGCACCAGCCGCACCGCGCGCGCGCCACGCGTTCGCAGCGCCTCGGCGCGCGTCCGTTCGCCAGGCAGCAGCAGGCCCTGGGCGAGCAGCAGCCCTGCGCCGCCGGAGATGGCGATGATCGACAGCTCGAGCGGGCCGTGCGCCGCCATGAAGACCAGCAGGCCTCCGCCCAGCCCGTGCTGGAAGCAGTGGGTGACCAGCGCGCCGATCTGCAGGCCGTTGGCGAGCAGCCCCACCACGGTGAGCACCCCGAAGGTGAGCCCGAAGGCGAAGACCTGCAGCGTCACCTGCAGGTTGTTGGTGAGGATGCGCACCGCCAGCTCGGAGGACGCCGACTGGCCTTCGATGGTGTCGGTCCACAGCTGGCCCCGGGCCACCGTCTCCTGGATCTGATCCGGCACCAGCAGGGCGACCCCGGTCGGCTCCAGCGCCACGGTGGTCGCGCCGAGGATCACCCCGAGCCCCATGAGCGCCGCGCTCACCGCGATCGCCCGCCACTCGGCGCGCACCAGCCCGGGGAGCTCGACGGCGTAGAAGCGCTTGAGCGCCCCCAGGCGATTGACCGTCGGCCGGTACACGCCGCCGTAGGCCCGCCCGCAGAGCTGGTTGAGGAACCGTGCCGCATCGGTGCCGGGGTAGCTCGCCTGCGCCCGCGCCAGGTCGGCGCTCGCCCGCCGGTACAGCCGGTCGAGCTGCTCGATCTCCGCCAGCGTGAGCGTCGATCGCTCGAGGCGTTCCAGCAACGCCTCCAGGGCGCGCCAGTCGGGTTCTCGGCGGGCGACGAACGCGGTGATCGGCTCAGCCATCGCGCCTCAGCAAGCGCTCCAGCGACGCCCGGGCCGAGGCCTCGTCGCCGGGCGTGGGCTGGCCGAGCCCGGTCAGCACCCCCGACGCCACCCGGAGCCGGGCCTCGGGCTCCAGCATGTCCCAGCGCGCGAGCAACGCAGTCACCGTCTCGAACTGGGCCACCGGGAGCGTCGAAGCGGCGGCGTCGGTGTAGCGAGACAGCGCGATGCGCTCCTCGCGCACCAGCACGGTGCCCGCCACCAGGTCGCCCAGCCTCCGGTGGTGGCGATCGACGAGCATGGTCACCACGCCGGCCGGGTAGCACATGGGCAGGAAGTCGATCGCCCGCAGCAGGTTGCGGGTGACCAGCTCGAAGGCCGAAGCTGGGGCGCCATCGCGCCGCACCACGCGAATGCGCAGCAGCCGCTTGCCCGGCGTCTGTCCCCGCCAGGCGATCTCGAAGCCCGACCAGTACCCCTGGAGGATGGCGAACCCGGCGAGCAGGGCGACCGCGCGGCCGGCTCCCGAGAGATCCTGCGCCACCTCGAGCACGCTGCGGCCCACCAGCGAATAGACGAAGTAGACGAGCAACAGGGCGACGAACATCACCCCAGCATCCGCCAGCCAGGCGAGCGCGCGGTGCCCGATGCCCGCCACCGGAAGGTCGAGCGCCACCCGTTCCGGGGTGGCGACGGTGATGCCGCTGGACGCCTGGGACTCCACGAAGGGCGCACGCTACCGGCCGCGCGCGGTGCAGGCGAGCGCAGGCACACATCGCCCCCTGGGGAAGCCTCGGTCCACCTGTGGTGGCGATGCATCAGTTGGGGGGCGCCTCGCGAGGCAGCAAGGTGCTGAAACCGTTGGGGACTTTCGAGGCATGTCGATTGCTCAGCCCCTGGGCATGACCCTCGGCGCTCTGCGGCTCTTCTCGGTGGCGGCACTGATCGCGCTCACCGCCTGTGGCGAAGGTGTTGGCCAGATGGGCAGCGCAGGTGGCGGCGCTGCCGGAGGCGCCGTCAGCAGCGGCGGCGGCTCGGGCGGAGGCACCCAGGCCAGCGGCGGCGGAAGTCTCGAAGGGGCCGGTGGCGGCCAGGCCACCTCCGGCGGTGGGCAAGGTGCCAGCGGTGGAGGCCAGGCGGGCGCTGGCGGCGGGCAGGGGTCGACGGGCGGCGGGCAGGGCGCTTCGGGCGGCGGGGCTGCGGGAGGCACTGCGTCCAGCGGCGGCGGCGCCGCAGGTGGCGGCACCGGCGTGGTGATCACCGCGGTGCCGTGCGACGGCGACGACGCGGGCATCGCGCTCCTCCAGGACGTGGCCGCGGTGGTGCGCAACGACTCGGCGGAGATCACCTTCGAACCGGTGGACGGCGCCCGCGACTACCGCGTGTACCTGCAGCCCTCGGCCGCCGACGTGCTCACCAGCGACGCCGGCGTGCTCGTGGTGCGCAACGCGACCTACCGCTGCGCCGGCGATCGGGCCGCTCCCGCGAGCACGCTGGAGAACAACGCCCAGGTGCAGAGCGGCGCGGTGAAGACCCAGCTCACCCAGTCGATCAGCGGCTACACCCGCAGCACGCAGGAAGCGACGCTCGGCTACCTCTTCGCGTCGCCCGCGGCGGATCGCGTGCCGGTCTACGCGCTGGGCGACTCCGCCACCGACGCCGACAACTCCTGCTACTTCATGCGGTGGACCGAATCGCGGGTGAAGACCTACACGACGAGCGAGGCGACCCGCACCACGCTGCTCACCCAGCGCTTCCGCGACGACGGGATCCTCGGGTACGCGCCTGCCGCGGCGCAGACCGGCGTCACCCGCGGCGTGTACACCGCCAAGGGCAACAACAACGCGGTGCTCTACTTCACCGACGGCCCCGAGAAGACGGCGCGCGGGGGCGCTCCGACGCTGGCCTTCAACGTGCTGTCCGCGCCGGCCGCGGGCACCCGCGCGCTCAAGCGCGTGTTCTACGAGAACGGCTGCGGCCGCTCGCACGACGAGCTCGTGGTGGGCGAGACCCGCTTCCAGCGCGCCTACCGCCAGCAGAGCCAGCCGATCTCCCGGCTGCGCTGGTCGGGTCTCACCGGCAGCACCACGCTGGTGGTCGAGGCGCTCGACGCGCAGTGCCCGTTCCAGGGCCACCTCTCGCCCACCGCGCGCGCGCCGCTCACCGAGGACGGGGTGACGTACCCGGCGTTCCTCACCCCGGCGCAGGTCCGCGCCGCCGACCCCAACGGCGAGGTCTTCGTCAACGGGCAGGGCGCCGCGAGCAGCAGGCCCCGGCCGGTGGCCCGCGCGTGTCTCAAGGTCTCGCCCGCGCCGCTCCCCGCGATGGACTGGTCGGCCAGCTTCGCCCAGGCGGAGACCTTCTCGGCCCCCACCAACGCGGGCTTCAAGACCACCTTCATGGACAGCCCGACCTTCAACGCCGGCTTCTATTCGACCGCCTCCGTCGAGTGGGGCCTCGGCGTGGTGATGGGGGAACTCTGGGTCACCTTCGCGGACTGGGCGGCCGACACCAACGGCAAGTTCCGCCTCACCCCCAAGACCAAGGGCACCATGGCGGCGGCCTCGTTCCTCCACACCACCTTCGAGGTCGACTGGTTCTCGACCGGCCGGCGCTACCCCCAGGTGCTGATCTCCGACCGCAGCTGGCCGGTGCAGGACAACCTCGCCGCCGGCACCACGATCATCGTGCAGACGATCGGCGACGGGCCGGTCGATCTGCAGGTGCAGCTCTGCGATCACCGCACCTGGGACGTGAACAACCAGTGCCCGCGGTGGGACCTGTACCACCTGAAGTCCGGCGCCACGTCGTTCCTCGCACCCAACCCGGAGATGATCGACCAGGCGGGCGGCGACCGCGTCTCGCGCGTCGACGTCTACGCCAGCACCCAGCGCGTCTACGTCTTCTTCGGCGGCCAGCCGTACGGCTGCGTCGATCTCCCGGCGGGCAAGTTCCCCGCGGGCCCGGCCACCGTCACCTTCGGCAACGTGCTCTACCACTCGGGCGTCGACCTCGGCAGCTGGGCCACCCACTGGATCGATCACCAGCAGGTCATGTCCAGCCGGCACTGGGACAACCTCGGCTTCTCGAGCGGCGTCGCCGAGCCGGCCTGGGACACGAACCGCTTCCCCTGCGTGCCCGCCTCGGGGCTGCAGTGAGCCAGCGCCTCGCCCTGGCGCTCCTCGCGACCGTCGCCGCGTGCGCTCCAGGCACCTCGGGGCCCGACTCCGGTGTCGACCGTCCGGACGCCGGCGTGGACGCCGGAGAGCTCGACGCGGGCACCGCCGACGCTGGAGAGGATCCGAACGACCCGGCGCCGCTCTTCACGTCGGCGCAGAGGGCTGCCCTCGAGGCGCTCTCGCCGCAGGCCTTGCCCGGGCCGGTGGTCGACGTGAGCAACGCCTTCGGTGACTCCGCCGCCGCCGCCCGGCTGGGCCAGCGCTTCTTCTTCGACCCCGGCTTCTCCGGGGCGCTGCTCGACGGCGACAACGACGGTTCCCCGGAGACGCTCGGGCGCGTCGGCGAGACCGGCAAGGTCTCCTGCGCCGGCTGCCACGTCGCCGACGCCGGCTTCTCCGACGCCCGCACCCTGGGCCACCAGATCTCCCTCGCCGCGGGCTGGGGCCTTCGCCGCACTCCGTCGCTGCTCGACGTGGGGCAGGCCAAGCTCCTGATGTGGGACGGGAGCCGTGACGCGCTCTTCAACCAGGTCTTCGGGCCCATCGAGTCGCGCGACGAGATGAACAGCTCGCTCCTCTTCGTCGCCGAGCAGGTCTTCGCCCGCTACCGCGCCGAGTACGAGGCGGTCTTCGGTCCGATGCCCGCGCTGGACGATGCGAAGCGCTTCCCTCAGTTGACGGCGGCGACCACCGGCTGCCGCAAGCTCACCCCGAAGACGTACGAGTGCCACGGCAACCCCGGCGACGGCGCGGAGTTCGACGGCCTGGCCGCCGCCGACCGCCAGGCCGTGCTGCGCGTGGTGGTGAACCTCGGCAAGGCGATCGCCGCCTACGAGCGCAGGCTCACCTGTGGCCAGGGCCGGTTCGATCGGTGGATGCACGGCGACGCCGCGGCGCTCTCGCGCGCCGAGCAGCGCGGCGCCGCGCTCTTCGTCGGCAAGGGGCAATGCGCCACCTGCCACGCGGGCCCGTTCTTCTCGGACCAGAAGTTCCACAACGTCGGGCTCAAGGCGGAGACGGTGGCGGTGGTGTTCCTCGACGCCGACGACCCGGGGGCGGTCGCCGGGCTGCCCAAGGCGATCGCCAGCCCGGTGAACACCCGCAGCGCCTTCAGCGACGGGGACGACGCCCGGCTGCCCTCCTCGGTGGCACCGGAGCTCGCCGGAGCGTTCCGCACCCCGACGCTCCGCTGTGCGTCTTCGCGGCCGGCGTTCATGCACACCGGCCAGCTGCGCACCATCACCCAGGTGATCGACTTCTTCGACCGCGGCGGAGACCCTGGCGGCTACCCGGGGACCAACGAGCTCCACGCGCTGGGCCTGAGCGAGCGCGAGCGATCGGACCTCGCGGCGTTCCTGCAGACGCTCGAAGGTCCTGGGCCTGCGGCCGGGCTGCTCGGGCCGCCGTGAGGCGCGCGGCTCAGGGCGCCTTGCTGCGCACCAGGATCGCCCCGAAGAAGCCGTCGGTGTCGTGCACGTCGGGCCACAGCCGCAGGAAGCCCCGGTCGCTCAGCGTGTCCGCGGGCACGCGGCCCTCGGCGCTCATCACCGAGAACTCCGGGTGGGCCTCGAGGAAGGCGTCGACCACCTGCTCGTTCTCGCTCTCGAGCACGCTGCAGGTGCCGTAGATGAGCCGCCCCCCGGGCTTCACCATGCGCGAGAAGCGAGCGAGCAGCTTCTGCTGGCGCGCGGCGTGCTCGTCGAGCGACTCCGGGGTGAGCCGGTAGCGCGCGTCGGGCTTGCGGCGGAAGGTGCCGGTGCCGGAGCAGGGCGCGTCGACGAAGACGCGGTCGGCCTTCTTCTCCAGCGCGCCCACCGCCGCGTCGGCGCCCTGGTCATCGCCGGGGAGCAGCGAGACGCGCACGTTGTGCACACCCGCGCGCCGCGCGCGGTCCTTGAGCTCGTCCAGCCGCGGCGCGTCCACGTCCATCGCGTACAGCTCCCCGCGGTTCTTCATCTCCGCCGCGAGCTGCAGCGTCTTGCCACCGGCGCCCGCGCAGGCGTCGACCGCCTTGGTGGGCATCGGGTCGACGAGCATGCCGAGCAGCTGGCTGCCTTCGTCCTGGATCTCGAAGCGGCCGTCGCGGAACGCCTGCAGCCCGAAGGCGTTCACCCGGGTGTCCAGGAGCACGCCCAGCGGCGAGCGCCGGGTGGGGCGCACGCGCAGATCTTCGCTCTGCAGCAGGTTCACCAGCTCGTCGCGGGTGCCCTTGAGCGTGTTGGTGCGGGCGGTGAGCGGCGCGCGCAGGTTCATCGCGCTCATCACCGCGTGCGCCCTGGGGCCCAGCTCGGCGATCAGCCGCTGCGCGAGGAAGTCGGGGACCGACAGCTCGATGCCGAAGCGTTCCGACTCGGGCAGCTTCCCCAGCTCGCGCAGCAGCTCGGGCACCCGCTCCACCAGCGCGCGATCGCTCGCGGTGGCCATCGACAGCGCGTTGAGCCAGCGCAGGTTCGGCTCTTCCAGCGAGCGCGAGACGATGAGCCGCGCCAGGTCCTGCGCCGAGGCCGGCACCCGCTCGAACCCGGGCCGCCCTCGCTCCAGCAGCCAGTCCACCAGGCGCTGGCGCCGCAGGAGCCCGTACACGCTCTCGGCGACCAGCCGCCGCTCGTGCGAGTACAGCGTCTTCGCCCGCCGCAGCGTGAAGTCCAGGGCGCGGTCCGCCAGCCGGCCTTCCCGGCGGACGTAGCCGTAGGCCACCAGGCAGGACTGGAACACCAGGTCCATGCGGGCAGGGCGCTCCGACGGCGACAGGTCGCTGCGGCGCTTCTCCTCGTCGGTGCGCCGCTTGTGCGACACCCCGCCGGGCTTCTGGGGCGCGAGCGCGGGCCGCAGCCCACCAGGCTGAGGGCTCCGCTTCTTGCCCGGACCGCCGCCGCGCTTCTTCCCCGCGCTCCCGCCGCCTCGCTTCACGCACCCTCCGCTGACCGCCGCAACACCGCGCGCACTCCGAAGGCCAGGGCGCCCGCGGTGCCCAGCCCGATGACCACGTACCACGGCCAGCGCGGCAGCCCCGGGGTACCGACCTCGAAGCTGGCGTGCACCAGCTTGTTCCGGGTGGTCCGGAAGCCGAACTCGATGGTGGTGGTGCCCGGGTCCTGGGGAGTGAGGGTGGCGCGCCACGCGGGCTTGCCGGCCTCCCGGGTCACCGTCACCGATTGGCCCATGGTCGCGTTGATCGATCGCAGGTTGATGCGCACCGGGCCGTCGAAGGCGGCCCCGTCGAAGGAGCCCACGTGAACGATGACCTCCAGCGGCTCCCCGGCCACCGGCGCGTTCGGCGTCAGCGAGGCGTCCAGCCGGTCCTCCGCGTCGCGCCACTCGAGGCTCAGCGCCGCCGGCCCCCGGTCCAAGGTGGCCTCGTCGGGCCGCGCGTCAAGCTGGGCCAAGAGGAGAAGGAGAGGGGCGCTCGGAAACATTGTGGGTGCAGGTGGCAGTGCCCTACGCTTGAGGCTGACGTTTCGAGCCAGCAATGGCCCAGCCCTCTCGCCTCGGCAACTATCAGCTCATCAAGAAGCTCGCCACGGGCGGCATGGCCGAGGTGTGGCTCGCGAAGCAGATCGGCATCGAAGGCTTCAACCGACACGTCGTCATCAAGCGGATCCTCCCGCACCTCGCAGAGGACCCCGAGTTCGTCCAGATGTTCCTGAACGAGGCGAAGATCGCCGCCAAGTTCAGCCACCCGAACATCGCGCAGATCTTCGACTTCGGAGAGAAGGACGGCACCTACTTCATCGCCATGGAGTTCATCCACGGCGAGGACCTGGGCCGCCTGATGCGCAAGGCCTGGTCCACCGGCCAGTGGATCGCCCGCCCCCTCGCCATTCGCATCGTGGCCAGCGCCTGCGAAGGCCTGCACTACGCCCACACCCGCCGCGACGAGAACGGGCAGCCGCTCAAGGTGGTGCACCGCGACATCTCGCCCCAGAACATCCTCATCAGCTTCGACGGCTCGGTGAAGGTGGTCGACTTCGGCATCGCCAAGGCCGCGGACCAGGTCTCGATGACCAAGTCGGGGGCCATCAAGGGCAAGTTCGCCTACATGGCGCCCGAGCAGGCGGCCGGCAAGCCGCTCGACGCCCGCACCGACGTCTTCGCGCTCGGCCTGGTGCTCTACGAGCTCCTGACCGGCGTGCGGCCGCTCAAGCGCGACAGCGAGCTCGCCACGCTGCAGGCGGCGCTGGAGTGCAACATCGAGGCGCCCTCGGTGGTGGCCGAGGTGCCGAGCGAGCTCGACGACGTGGTGATGCGCGCGCTCACCAAGGCCGCCGACGATCGCTACAAGGACGCGCGCACCTTCCAGATGGCGCTGGAAGAGTTCCTCATCGGGCAACGGCTGGTCGCCACCAGCGTGCAGGTCTCCGAGCTCATGGAGACGCTCTTCGCCGAGCGCCTGAGCGACGAGGCCAAGCTGGGCGCGCCGAACCCGCAGGGCGCCGACTCGGTGTCCGCCTCGCCCGCGGTGCCCGAGCCGCCCGGCTGGGAAGACCGCAAGAAGCCGCGCAGCTCGAAGCCCGACAACCGCCGACCGGCGGAGCCGCTCACCGATCAGGCGAACCCGGGCGAGGCCGGGCCCCCGTCGGAAGACGAGCCCGGCTGGGAAGCGCCGCCCGCGGTGCAGCCGAGCCGCAAGTACAGCAACGCGCCGGGCTCGACCCAGTTCGCCCGCTCGCCGTCGAGCGACAACGTCACCCGCGCCAAGCCGCCCACCCAGGAACTCGAGCAGCTCACCGGCGCGCCCCCGGCCCAGCGGCCGTCGCGGCCCGGCGTGCGCAAGAGCTCGGTGTCCCTGCGCGAGGCGCCCGAGCCGCTGCGCAGCGAAGAGGTCATCTTCAGCGAGGAGAACCGCGAGCCGCCGGAGCCGGTGACCGAGGACCCCGATCCCGAGGACCGCCCGCGCCGCACCAGCTCCGGGCCCAAGGTGCGCAACGCCGCCGAGCGCACCGGCGGCATGCCGGAAGCGCCGCCTCGCCGCTCCCGCATCGACGTGCGCGCCCCCAACGCGCGCAAGAGCCAGATCCTCAAGCGCCCGTCGGACGACGAGCGGAAGGCGGTCACCAGCGCCGAAGAGCGGCCGGTCACCCAGGGCCGCGGCATGGGGCTCCTGGTGGTGGTGCTGCTGGTCGCGGTCGCCGGAGTGTGTGCGCTGGTGTGGAAGTCGATGGGCGCGGGGAAGGCCGACGGCATGCCCCCGGTGCTCCTCACCGTGAAGACCAACCTGCGCACCCGGGTGACGGTGATCCCCAAGAACCACCCCGACGAGCCGATCGACATGGGGGAGTCGCCCATCGAGAAGCACGCCGGCGCCCACGTGCAGGACACCGTGCGGCTCATCAACGAGGTCGAAGGCGTCGACTGGCCCGTCGAGCTCAAGTACGGCGAGCCCGGCATGGAGAAGGTCATCGAGAAGACCTTCGAGAAGGGCAAGCTGACCGTGAAGGTGAAGCCCCGCACGGAACGGCTCTCCGTCTGGCGCAACGAGCAGAAGCTGGGGGAAGCCGGGCTGGCGATCGACCTCTACGAAGGCCACCACAACCTCGAGCTGCGCGGCGACCGCCTGCGCGGGCCGGTGCCGTTCGAGGTGAACATCGTGGCCCACAGCACGACGTCACAGGAAGTCGACGTCGGCCCGTACGTCGAGAAGTGACGCGGGCTCAGTAGCGCGGCACGCCGCGGTCGATCTCCGAAGACCAGGCGTCGATGCCGCCTTCCAGCGAGGCGGCGTCCACCCCCAGCGCGCGGGCGAAGGCCGCCCCGGTGAGGCTGCGCACCCCGTGGTGGCAGTAGACGACCACCGATTTCCCCTGGAACGCCTCCACCTCGGCGCGTCGGGCCTCGAGCTCGTGCAGGGGAATCAGGACCGAGCCGGGGAGCGCGCAGATGGCGTGCTCCGCGTTCGTCCGCACGTCGAGGAGCACCGGGCGAGGCCGGCTCGCGTCGCCCAGCCACGCCGACAGCTCCTGCACGGTGAGCTCCGGCGGGTGGTTCACGCCGCGGTGGAGCAGAACTGCTCGTAGTCGATGAACTCGATCTTCGCGCCTTCGCGGCACACCGGGCAGGTCGGGTCGCGGCGCAGCTTGAGCGTGCGGAAGGTGCTCGCGCTGGCGTCGAGCGTCATCAGCCGGCCGATCAGCGGCTCGCCCACCCCGAGGATGAGCTTGAGCGCCTCGTTGGCCTGGAACAGCCCCACGATGCCCGGGAGCACGCCCAGCACGCCGGCCTCGGCGCACGACGGCGCCATGTCGGGCGGCGGCGGCTGCGGGTACAGGCAGCGGTAGCAGGGGCCTTCGTACGGCTTGAACGTCGTGACCTGGCCTTCGAACCGGTAGATCGACCCGTGGATGTTCGGCTTCTTCAGCAGCACGCAGGCGTCGTTGAGCAGGTAGCGGGTGGGGAAGTTGTCGCCCCCGTCGAGCACCATGTCGAACGGCTCGAGAATGCGCTTCACGTTGTCGCTGGTGAGGCGTTCCTGGAACGGCACCACCTTCACGTCGGGGTTGATGGCGCGGATCGCTTCCGCCGCGCTGGCCGTCTTCGCCATGCCCTTGCGGTCCACGGTGTGGATCACCTGCCGCTGCAGGTTCGAGAGGTCGACCACGTCCATGTCGACGATGCCCAGGGTGCCCACGCCGGCCGCCGCCAGGTACAGCGCCGCCGGGCTGCCCAGCCCGCCCGCGCCCATGAGCAGCACCTTGGACCTGAGCAGCTTCGCCTGGCCTTCCTCCCCCACCTCGGGAATCGACAGGTGGCGGCGGTAGCGCTCCTTCTGCTCCGCGCTCAGCACCAGGGGCTTGTCGGTGGGCAGCGCCGCGTCGTGCCAGCGGTTGTAGCCGCCCGCCATCGACACCACGTTCTCGTAGCCCATGTCGGCCAGGGTGCGCGCCGCCAGCGCCGAGCGCGTGCCGCCCGCGCAGTAGAGAACCACCGCTTCGTCGCGCTTGGCCTTCTCCTCGATGCGCAGCTCGAGGTACCCGCGGGGAATCGACAGCGCCCCGGGAATGCGCCCCTGCGCGTATTCGTCGCTCTCGCGCACGTCGATGAGCTTCAGCGGCGCCTTGGCGTCGAGGAGCTTCTTCACCTCGTCCACCGAGGCTTCCTTGATGCCCTTCTTCACCGTCGCCAGCAGGTCGCGGAACGTGGTCGCCATGGGAGGGTCGTTATAACGGCCCGCTGCGTCATCTCAAGGCGGCGAAGAGGTCGACGCGATCGTCCGTCCACACCTGGTCGGCGAGCTCCGGGGTGATCCAGCCCGGAACCCATGAATCCAGGGACTCTTTCGTCCCCACCGCCACCCAGATGCTCTGGTGGTGGAACTCGGCCAGGGGGCCTTCGCCGTCCTTGGGGCCGGTGCGCACCCGGGCGGTCACCCCGTGCGTCTGCGCCACGGCCGCCAGGAAGGGGGCCAGCCGGAAGAGACGGTTCGAGACCTGGAACAACAGCACCCCGTCGCTCTTCACCCGCGCCAGCTCGATGCCCATCGCTTCCCGGGTCAGCAAGTGGGTGGGCACGAAGTCGCTCTGGAACGCGTCCATCACCAGCACGTCGAAGCGGTGTTCCGGCGTCTGCTGCAGCGTCAGCCGCGCGTCGCCCAGCACGTGGGTGATGCGCGCCTTGCTCGAGCGCAAGAAGGTGAAGTGGGTCTCCGCCAGCGGCCGGACCTGGGGGTCGAGCTCGTAGAAGGTGTAGTCGCTGCCGTCCTGCGCGAAGGCCGCCAGCACCCCGGCGCCCAGCCCCACCACGCCCACCGACTTCGCCCGCGGCGACTGGAAGACCACGGCGACCGGGCTCGTGGGATCGTAATAGCTGACCGGCACCCCGGGCACCGTCACCACTTCCATGCCGTGCAGGGTGTTGCCGTGCATCAGCGCCCGCGCGGTGTCGCTCTCCCGCACCCGCAGGGTGCCGTAGAAGGTGCGGCCGCCGCCCATCAGCCGGCCCTTGGGTTCGCCGCTGAGCTCCCGGGCGACGATCATGAAGGCCATCACCGCCACCATGGTGAGGATGAGCCGGGTGGGGTGCGGCCCCTTCGGCGCCACCGCCGCGAAGAGCAGCCCCAGCGCCACCAGCAGGTCGAACCACAGGTACGGCACGCCCTGGAGCGCCGCCAGGCACCCGAAGGTGATGAGCGCAGACCCGAGCGCGCCGCCGATCGACAGCGACAGGTAGAAGTGGCTCAGCCGTCCCGCGTCCGGCGCCCGCGCGAAGAGCACCCAGTGCGCCGCGAAGCAGGCCCCGAACTCCAGCCCCAGCATCATCGCGTGCTTGGTGGCGTCGGCCGACACCCACTTGGGAATGCCCAGGCCCAGCCCCAGCATGAAGACCACCAGCCCCGCGCCCACCAGCCGCTTGGCGCCTTCAGGGCCGAAGGCCTTGCGCCCCGACGCCAGCACCAGCGTCAGCAGGTACACGCCGAGCGTCTCCGCCCACACCACCGGGGTGGGCGCGTCCTCGCTGAGCAGCTCGGTCACCGCGGTCATCACCGCCGACCCTGCCGCGGGGAGCGCCAGCCAGAAGAAGCGCTCCCGCGCCGACGGGCGCGCGCCCGGGGGCACCGCGCGATCGTCCACCGCCGGCCGCGCGCGGAAGTGCAGCACCGCGAACACCAGGTACAGCCCCACGAAGGCCCAGGCCTGCGCTTCGAGCCCCACGAAGCGCTGGATCAGGAACGGGTAGAGCAAGAGGCCGGCGAGGCTCCCCAGGTTCGACGCCGCGTAGAGAAAGTACGGCGCCTCGTCGGGCCGCCGCAGGTGGTGCCAGCGCTGGGCGAGCACGCTGGTGGTCGACAGCGCCAGCAGCGGCAGGCCCGCGGCGATGGTGAGCGCGCTCGCCACCCCCAGCACCGGCGGCAGCTCGAAGCGCAGCACGTGAAAGGGCAGGGCGAGCAGCGGCACTCCGACGAGCGCCAGGTGCAGCAGCGTGGTGCGCCGGCCCGCCGCCAGGGGGAAGCGCCCCGCGAGGAGGTAGCCCAGCGTCAGCACCAGCTGGAAGAAGGTGAGCGCGGTGGTCCACACCGCGGCGCTGCTGCCGTAGCCGGGGAGCAGGACTTGCCCCAGGTGCAGCTCCGCCGCGAAGAGCAGGAACGACGAGAGGAAGACGAGCGCACGCACGTTGAGGAGCCGCAGACGCTATACCGGCGCGCGCGGAGGCCAACGTGGAACGAGCACTGACGGGCAGGGTGGCGCTGGTGACGGGGGGCGGGACCCGCCTCGGGCAGGCGATCGCCCTCGGGCTGGGCCGGCTGGGCGCCGACGTGGCGGTGCACTACGCGAGCTCCAAGGCCGGCGCGAAGGACACCGCCCAGCGCATCGCCATCGACGGCAACCGGGCCGACTGCTTCCAGGCCGACCTCACCAAGGTCGAGGATCTGAAGACGCTCGCCACCCAGGTCCGCGACGTGCTCGGGCCCGTCGACATCCTGGTGAACTCCGCCGCCGGCTTCGCGCGCGAGGCCTTCGAGAAGACCTCGCTCGAGACGCTCGACGGCCAGTGGGCGCTCAACGCCCGGGCCCCCTACCTGCTCACCCAGGCGGTGCTGCCGCAGATGCGCGAGAAGGGCCGGGGCGACGTGGTGAACATCGTGGACATCGGCGGGGTGTTCGACGCCTGGTCCCAGTACAGCGCCTACTGCATGTCGAAGGCGGCCCTCGCCGCGCTCACCCGCTCGCTCGCGGTGGAGCTCGCGCCGCTGGTGCGGGTCAACGCCGTCGCCCCCGGCACCGTGCTCCCCCCGGTCGACCTGGGCCCGGAGACGCTGGAGGCGCTCCGGCAGCGCATCCCCCAGAAACGCTTCGGGTCCCCGGAAGACGTGGTGGCCACGGTGGGATTCCTCCTCACCGGGCCCACCTTCGTCACCGGGCAGATCGTCGCCGTCGACGGCGGGCGTTCCCTGGGGTGAGTTGGCCGGCGGGCCGGGCTGCGGTTATATGGGTGCACATGGACACCTCCGTCGCCGCCCCCGCCGTTGCCGCCGAGTCTCCCGCCCCCACCGCCGCCAAGCGCTCGGTGCTCACCCTCACGGCCAAGGCCGTCGCCCAGGTGAAGGACGTGATGACCCAGCAGGGCTTCGAGGGCTACTACCTCACCATCCGCGTGGTCCCCGCCGGCTGCAGCGGCCTCGGGTACGACCTCAACCTGGTGAAGGACTCCAAGCCGGGCGACCTGCTCTGGGAGCAGGAAGGCATCAAGCTCTGCACCGACCCGGTCTCCGTGAAGTACCTCACCGGCACCGAGGTCGACTACCAGGTGACCGACACGGCAGCGGGCTTCAAGTTCCAGAACCCGAACGCCAAGTCGTCGTGCGGCTGCGGTACGTCGTTCTCGACCTGATCAGTTCTTCACCGGCGCGTCGACCAGGGCCTGCCAGGTCGCGCCGGTGCCCTTGCGCGCGAGCCGCTCGGTCCGCCGCGCGTGCGCCTCGGCCGAGGCCACCTTCTCCGCCTCGGTGGCCAGCAGCAGCGGAGGCACCGGCAGCTTCTTGCCGTCCTTGTCCAGCGCCACGAAGGTGAGCAGCGCCGAGGTGGTGAGCGTGCGCTCGCCGGTGAGCGGGTTCTCCGAGTGCACGGTGACGCCCACCTCCATCGAGCTGTGGAAGGCGGCGATCACCCGGGCGCGCAGGTTCACCGTCCACCCCACCTTCACCGGCGCGTGAAAGTGCAGATCGTCCATCGACGCGGTGACCACCACCTGCCGGCAGTGCCGCTGGGCGGAGATGGCCGCGCAGATGTCGATCCACCCCATGACGCTGCCGCCGAAGGCCGCGCCGAGCGCGTTGGCGTCGCCCGGCAGCAGCAGCTGCGCCATCTCGACCAGCGACGCTTCGGAGGGGCGCGGGTCCATCAGGCGTGGAGGAAGGTGGTGACCTTGTCGAGGAACTCTTCCCGCCCCTTGCCGGTGCGGATGTCGAGCGTGGTCACGTCGAAGGTCAGGGTGTCGATGCCGTACTTCTTCGACAGCACGGTGGGGAACGACGAGTAGTAGCCGTTGAGCCCGCGCAGGAAGTTCGACTGGATGCCCTTCTCTTCCTCGCGGCCGCGGCGGCGAATGCGCGAGAGCAGCACGTCGACCTGGGGGACCTCGAAGCAGATCACCTTGTCGGGGTGGGCGATGGTCTTCGACAGCCGCTGGAAGTACTCGAAGTACAGCTCGAGCTCCGCGTCGGTCATGTTGCCCAGGCCGTGGAGGTACTTGGCGAAGATCTCCGGGTCTTCGTAGAGCGTGCGGTCCTGGATGCAGCTCTTCGACACCGTGTGGATCAGCTCGTGGTGCTCGATGCGGCGAATGAGGAACTCGAGCTGCAGCGTGAAGCTCCAGCGCTGCATGTCGCCGTAGTAGTGCTTGAGGAACCGGTTGTCGATCACCGGCTCGTCGAAGAGTTCGAAGCCGAACTTCTGGCTGATCATCTTCGCCGCGGTGGTCTTCCCCGCGCCGATGTTGCCGGCCATGGCCACGAACAGCTTCTGCTTGGGAGCCTTCAGGCGGCCCAATCGAGCACCACCTTCCCCGACTGGCCCGAGCGCATCACCTCGAAGCCCGCCTGGAAGTCCTTGATCGGGAAGTGATGCGTCAGCACGGGCGTCACGTCGAGCCCGCTCTGCAGCATCGAGGTCATCTTGTACCAGGTCTCGAACATCTCCCGGCCGTAGATGCCCTTGAGCACCAGGCCCTTGAAGATCACCTTGTTCCAGTCGATCGCCACCTCGCTCGGCGGGATGCCCAGCAGCGCCACCCGGCCGCCGTGGTTCATCGCCTGGAACATCGAGCGGAAGGCCGACGCGTTGCCCGACATCTCGAGGCCCACGTCGAAGCCCTCGGTCATGCCCAGGGTCTTCATCGAGTCCTCGATGGAGCCCTTGGTGACGTTGACCGCCATCGTGGCCCCCAGCTTCTTCGCCAGGCCCAGCCGGTACTCGTTGACGTCGGTGACCACCACGTGGCGCGCGCCCACGTGCTTGCAGATCGCCGCCGCCATGCAGCCGATGGGGCCCGCGCCGGTGATGAGCACGTCTTCGCCCACCAGGTCGAACGACAGCGCGGTGTGCACCGCGTTGCCCAGCGGGTCGAAGAACGACGCGATGTCGTCGGGGATCGAGTCCGGAATGCGGAACACGTTCACCGCCGGCACCGCGATCAATTCCGCGAAGCAGCCCGAGCGGTTGACGCCCACGCCGATGGTGTTGCGGCACAGGTGCCGCTTGCCCGCGCGGCAGTTGCGGCAGTGGCCGCAGGTCAGGTGCCCTTCGGCCGACACGCGCTCACCGGGCTTGAACCCGGTCACCGCGCTGCCCAGCTTCTCCACCACGCCCACGAATTCGTGGCCGATGGTGAGCGGCACCGGAATCGTCTTCTGGCTCCACTCGTCCCAGTTCCAGATGTGAATGTCGGTGCCGCAGATCGACGACTTGCGCACGCGGATGAGCACGTCGTTGGGCCCGACGTCGGGGGTGGGCACGTCTTCCATCCACAGCCCGGGTTCCTTCTTCGCCTTCACCAGCGCCTTCATCGAATGACTCCCATCGCCTTGCCGACCTTGGTGAATGCCGCCACCGCCTGCTCGAGCTGCGCGCGGGTGTGTGCGGCCGACATCTGGGTGCGGATGCGTGCCTTGCCCTGCGGCACCACCGGGAAGCTGAAGCCGATGACGTAGATGCCTTCCTTCAGCATCGCGTCGGCGAAGCGGGCGGCCAGCGCCGCGTCGCCCAGCATCACCGGAATGATGGGGTGCCCGGCGCCCGCGAGCGTGAAGCCCGCCGCGGTGAGCGCCTGGCGGAAGTAGGCCGCGTTCTCGTGCAGGCGCTTGCGACGCTCGCCGCTCTTCTCGAGCAGCTCCAGCGCGCTCAGGGTCGCGTGGGCGATGGCCGGCATCAGCGAGTTCGAGAAGAGGTACGGGCGCGCCCGCTGCCGCAGGAGCGAGACCGCTTCCTTCGAGCCCGCCACGTAGCCGCCCGAGGCGCCGCCGAGCGCCTTGCCCAGGGTGCCGGTGATCAGGTCGACCTGGCCCATCACCCCGCACAGCTCCGGGGTGCCCTTGCCGTGCTCGCCGATGAAGCCCACCGCGTGGGAGTCGTCGACCATGGTGAGCGCGCCGTACTTCCTGGCCAGCGCCACGATGCCCTTCAGGTCGGCGATGACGCCGTCCATCGAGAAGACGCCGTCGGTGGCGATGAGCGTGAAGCGCGCGCCCTGGGCCTTGGCCTCTTCCAGCTTGGCCTCGAGGTCCTTGAGGTCGTTGTTCGCGTAGCGCAGCCGCTTGGCCTTCGACAGGCGGATGCCGTCGATGATCGAGGCGTGGTTGAGCGCGTCGGAGACCACCGCGTCTTCCTCGCCCAGCAGGATCTCGAAGAGCCCGCCGTTGGCGTCCCAGCAGCTCGAGAAGAGGATGCAGTCCTCGGTGCCGAGGAACTTCGCCAGCCGCTCTTCCAGCGCGCGGTGCACGTCCTGGGTGCCGCAGATGAAGCGCACGCTCGCCATGCCGAAGCCGTGCGCGTCGAAGCCTTCGCGGGCCGCGGCGATCAGCTCCGGCGCGTCGGCGAGGCCGAGGTAGTTGTTGGCGCAGAAGTTCAGGACCTCGCCGCCCCCTTGCACCGCGATCTTGGATCGCTGCGGAGAGGTGAGGATGCGCTCGCGCTTGGTGAGACCCTGCGACTCGATGCCCTCGAGCTGGGCGCGCAGGTGTGCCGTGAAGGTCGGGTTCACGGACGCGGTCCCTAGCATGGGCCTTACGGCCGGTCAGGCGTTCTTGGCGGGGGCGCCGGCCTTGGCCGGAGCAGGGCGCTTGCCCTTGTTCCCGAAGGCCCGGAAGAACGAGACGATCTCTTCGGTGGCCTTGGCGAACGTGGAGGCGTCCTTGAACTCGGACTCCAGGAACACCGCGCCGCACGACTCGCAGGTGTCGTACCCGAGCGGGTGGGCCTTGTCCCCACCCTCGACGTGGAGCAGGTCGACCATGCAGTCGGGGCACTGACCGACCATCGCGTCCGGGTCGACCTTGCCGCCGAGCGTCTCCAGACCTGGCAGGCCGCTGTGCAGCAGCAGCCGGTTCAGATCGTTGACGTCGATCCACAGCGTTCCGCACTCGCCACACTTGCGCAGCGTCGTGTCATCCCCTTCGAGATTCGCCATCTCGACGGCGCAGCTGGGGCAATCCATGGGAACGCGTGTCTCCTGACTGGAAAGAGTTGAGGGAAGCGATGGTAGCGAGCCTCAAGATCACCCTGCAATGCCTAGTTCGGGCAGGGAGTCGCTGGTGACTCGTCACCCCTTGACGCGGCGGATGTTTGCGCCGAGGGCCTTGAGCTTCTTTTCCAGCCGCTCGTAGCCGCGATCGAGGTGGTACACGCGCCCCACCAGGGTCTTGCCTTCGGCCTTGAGCCCGGCGAGCACCAGCGAGGCCGACGCGCGCAGGTCGGTGGCCATCACCGGCGCCCCCGAGAGCTTGGCCTGGCCACGCACCACCGCGGTGTTGCCTTCGGCGGTGATGTCCGCACCCAGGCGCCGCAGCTCGGCGACGTGCATGAAGCGGTTCTCGAAGATGTTCTCGGTGATGACCGAGGTGCCGCTCGCGGTGGCCAGCACGGCCATCAGCTGGGCCTGCATGTCGGTGGGGAACCCGGGGTGCTCGCGGGTCTTGATGTCCGCCGGGCTCACCCGCGCCGGGCCCACCAGGCGAATGCCGTCGTGCTCCACCGTCACCTTGCAGCCGATCTCGCGCAGCTTGTGGAGCACCGCTTCCAGGTGCTCCGGCACCGCGTGCTGCACCAGCACGTCGCCGCCGGTGATCGCCGCCGCGCAGAGCAGGGTGCCCGCCTCGATGCGGTCGGCGATGATCGCGTGGTCCACCGGCTTCAGGCCCTCGACGCCGTCGATGGTGATGACGTCGGTGCCGGCGCCGCTGATGCGCGCGCCCATCTTGTTGAGCACCCGGGCCAGCTCCTCGACCTCGGGCTCGCGCGCCGCGTTCTCGATGATGGTGCGGCCCTTGGCGAGCGACGCGGCCATCATCACGTTCTCGGTGCCGGTGACGGTGATGAGGTCGAAGGCCACCGTGCCGCCCTTGAGCCGCTTGGCGCGCGCCTCCACGTAGCCTTCGTGCAGCTCGATCTCCGCGCCCAGCTTGGCGAGCCCCTTGAGGTGCTGGTCGATGGGCCGCGCGCCGATGGCGCAGCCGCCGGGCATCGAGACGCGCGCCCGGCCCCAGCGCGCCACCAGCGGCCCCAGCACCAGCACCGACGCGCGCATGGTCTTCACCAGCTCGTACGGCGCCTCGGGGGTGACCTTCTTGCCCACCTCGATCTCGCAGATGCTGCTCTTCTTGCCGCTCAGGCGCTCGCTCTTCGCGCCCATGGTGGTGAGCACCTTGAGCATGGTGCTCACGTCGGCCAGCGCCGGCACGTTGCGGAAGGTGTGGGTGCCTTCGGCGAGCAGAGAGGAGGCGAGGATCGGCAGCGCCGCGTTCTTCGCGCCCGAGGCGTGGGTGGTGCCCTTCAGGGGGCCGTTGCCGGTGATGAGAATCGAGTCCATCTAGGGTGCTCCCGGGGCAGTACCGAAGGCGAGGCGCGGCAGCCGCGCGAGGTCCACGTCCACCCGCACGTCGCGGTAACCCGCCCGCGTCAACAGTGTCACCATGGCCTCGCCCTGGTCATCGCCGATCTCCAGTGCAAGCAGCCCGCCAGGCTTGAGGCGCGCGAGCGCTCCGTCGGCGATGCGGCGAATGACGTCGAGCCCGTCGGGGCCGCCGTCGAGCGCGAGCGTGGGCTCCTGGCGCACTTCCTTCTGCAGGCCGGCGAGCTCGCCCGTCTTCACGTACGGGGCGTTGGCGGTGACGAGGTCGAAGCGCGCGCCTTCGGGCACCGGCGCGAAGAGGTCGCCTTCCAGCACCGTCACCCGGCCGCCGGCGCCGAGCGCCTCGGCGTTCGCCTTGGCCACCGCGCAGGCCCCCGGGGAGACGTCGACCGCCCACACGGAGGCCTTGGGGCGCTCCAGGGCGAGGCTCAGCGCCACGCAGCCCGAGCCGGTGCAGAGGTCGAGCGCGCGCGACGGCGCGTCCTTGGGGAGCACCTTGAGCGCCGCTTCCACCAGCAGCTCCGTCTCCGGCCGGGGCACCAGCACCCGGGCGTCGACCGCGAAGCGCCGGCCGTAGAACTCGCGGTACCCGGTCAGGTAGGCGGTCGGCTGGCCTTCGAGGCGCTTGGTGATGAGCGCCCGGTACGCGGCGAGCTCGGTCTTCTGCAGCGGGCGGTCGAGGTCGGTGTAGAGCTTCACCCGGCTGGTGTTGAGCACGTGGGTGAGCAGGATCTCCGCCGTGAGCCGCGGGGAGTCCACGGTGCTCTTCTCGAAGTGCCCCGCGGTCCAGCCGAGCACCTTGCGCACCGTCCAGACCTCGTCGGTCACGGATCGTCGTCCTTCCGGTCCTGGAGCGCCTGCGCCTGGAAGAAGGTGCGGCAGGCCATCACCACGTCCTCGATGTCGCCCGCCATCACCGCCGGCAGGTTGTGCCGGGTGAGTCCGATGCGGTGATCGGTCAGCCGGTCCTGCGGGAAGTTGTAGGTGCGGATCTTCTCGCTGCGATCGCCGGTGCCCACCTGGCCCTTGCGCAGCGAATCGCGCTCCTTCTGCTGCCGCTCCAGCTCCAGCTCGTACAGCTTGGTGCGCAGCATCTTCATCGCCATCGCGCGGTTCTTGATCTGGCTCTTCTCCTGCTGGCACTTGACCACGATGCCCGTCGGCTTGTGGGTCAGCCTCACCGCGGAGTCGGTGGTGTTGACGCTCTGGCCGCCGGCGCCGGTCGAGCGCATCACCTGCATCTCGATGTCCGACTCCTTCACCTCGACGTCGACGTCCTCGGCCTCGGGCATCACCGCCACGGTGATGGTCGAGGTGTGGATGCGGCCCTGGGCTTCCGTCGCCGGCACCCGCTGCACCCGGTGCACGCCCGACTCGTACTTGAGCAGGGAGTAGACCGAGGCGCCCGACAGGGTGAGGGTGGCGTCCTTGAGCCCGCCCTGGTTGCCCGACGAGGAGTCGACCAGGTCCGCCTTCCAGCCCCGGGTCGCCGCGTAGCGCAGGTACATCTGCATCACTTCTTCGGCGAAGAGCGCCGCCTCGTCGCCGCCCGCCCCGGCGCGGATCTCGAGCAGCACGTTCTTGTCGTCGTTGGGGTCCTTGGGCAGCAGCAGCACCTTGAGCTCGGCCTCGAGGTCCGCGAGCTGCGTCTCGAGCCCAGGCAGCTCGAGCTTGGCGAGCTCCCGCATCTCCGCGTCGGAGCCGTTCAGCATCTCCTTGGCGCCCTGGTGATCCTTGGTCACCTTGCGCCACTGGCGGAAGGTCTCGACCAGCTTCTCGAGCTGCGAGCGCTCGCGGGCCACCTTCTGGTAGCGCGCCGAGTCCGCCAGCACGGTCGGATTGGTGAGATCGGCCGTGAGGCGCTCGAACTTGCGCTCCACCTCTTCCAACTTGTCGATCACGGTGAGCGCGTGTATTCGGCACGCTCCACCTTTTCAAGGACACCGACATGGCCCGCCGCGTGAAGTCGAACCGCACCAAGAAGAAGCTGAAGAACCGCGCCAAGACCAAGCGTGCGGTCCTCAAGCGCCGCCGCGTCCGCGCGCGCCGCGCCAAGGGCAAGTACTAGCCACCCTCAGGGCACGTGAGCTGGACCCGCACCCTCATCCTCTGGCTGGTGGTGGCGGGTCTGTTCGTGGCCTTGCTGTGGGTGCCCGGCGGGCTCAGCGGCGACAGTGCGCTCCGCTGGGCGCCGCTGTTGTTCGTCGTCGTCTTCGTCTTCGTCCTCGCCTTCTTCGTGGTCAAGGCGAGGCGCGGCCTGGCGGAGAACAACCGGGCCTCGGTGCTCCTGGCCGAAGGCCGGGTGCTCGAGTCCCTGGCGCTCTTCGAGGCGGCGGGGAAGTCGCTGCGCAACCCCTTGCCGCTGGTCAACGTCGCCCGCTGTCAGCTCCTGCTGTGGCGGGTGCACGACGCGGCGGCGACCCTCGACGCCTTCGACGCGCGCATGAAGCGCCCCCTGAATGGATTCCCCCAGGGCGAGCGCGTCGGCGCCCAGCTCGGCGTGCTGGTGCACGCGCTGCTCGGCAACACCGCCGGCACCGAGCGCACCCTTGCGCTCGCTGCGGAGACCACCACCGGCCGGCTGGCGAGCGCCGTGATCGCCGCGCGGGCAGGGGACTTCGCGGCGGCGGAGAAGCTCCTCGAGCAGCATGCGGTGGTGCTCGACCAGCTGGGCGGCTCGCTGCGCGCCTTCGCCGAGGTGCTCGCGGCCTACGTGGCCTCGAAGACCGGCGGCCGTGCCCGCGAGGTTCCCATCCTCCGCATGTTCCGCGAGTCGAGCCCGGACCAGCTGAAGGCCGTGTGGCCCGAGCTGCACGCCTTCCTGGTGCGCGCGCAGCAAGGCCCGGAACTGCCCAGGTGAGGCACCTGGCCGCGGCGTGTCTTTCGCTCGCGGCCTGCTCCGAGCACGCGCGCCCGGGCCACCTCGCCGAGATCGCCACGCCCGAGCTTCGCGCCGTCGACGTGAACTCGTCGCCCGGGCGCCCGCCCCGGTGGCGGTTGCTGTTGTCCAACGTGGACGCCAAAGGCCGCTGCCTGGCGCTCGGCGCCGACCTCGAGGTCGCGCTCGGCGGAGTGCCCCAGCAGGTCTTCGGTCGCGGCGTGCTCGAGCGCCCAGGAAAGGCACTCGTCGGAGACCTGTCCTGCCGTCCGCTGGAGGCGGAGCTCTTGCCCGCCGCGGGGGCCACCGAGCGCATCACGGTGAAGGACGGCACGGGCAGCCTCGAGGCCGAGTTCCCCGCCTTTCTCCTGCCGGTCCACTTCGAAGGGGCACCCGCTGCTGCGCGGCCAGGCCAGAGGGTGACGCTCCAGGCCTCGCGGGACTTCCTGGGGAGGCTCGAGGTGTCCTTCATCCGGCCAGCCGCGCTCGGCGACCGGGGCGAGGTCGTCCAGCTCTCGGCGAGGACCCAGGGTCGCACGCTGGAAGTGGACCTCCCGACGACGCTCCAGCCCCAGCAGGGCGAGCTCTTCGTTCAGGAACGGGGAGCCGTGACGGCCACCCGGTGTACCGCGGCGAGCTGCACGGCGACGGTGGAGCACACCGTCGACGTGCCGCTCGTCATCGAAGCGAAGCGCTGACTACTTCTTCGCCGGGGCAGCAGGAGCGGCCGCGGTGGGCTTGCCCGGCGCCTTCTCGATCAGCTCGGCGTCGAAGCTCAGCTCGACGTCCTCGCTCACCAGCAGACCGCCGGCCTCGAGCGCCTTGTTCCAGTTGAGGTTCCAGTCCTTGCGGTTGATCTTGGTGGTGGCGCTGATGGCGCGCACCGACGAGCCCCAGGGCGACTTCTGCGCCGCGGTGGGCATGGTGGCGTCGAAGGTGACCGGCTTGGTCACGCCGCGCATGGTGAGGTCACCGGTGATCTTGAGGCCGGCGCCCGCCTTCTCCACCTTGGTGCTGGTGAAGGTGATGTTCGGGGTCTTCTCCGCGTCGAAGAAGTCCGGCGACTTCAGGTGCGCGTCGCGCTTCGGCTCGCGGGTCTGCACCGAGTTCACGTCGATGGTGATCGACGCCTTCGACTTGGTGATGTCCTTGTCGTCGATGGACGCCGTGCCGGTCACCTTCTCGAAGGTGCCGCGGACGGTCGACACCATCATGTGCTTCACCGCGAACTGCGCGGTGGTGTGCGCGGGGTCGAGGTCGTAGTCGGCCGCGAACGCCGAGGCAGACAGGACGAGGGCTGCGGTGGTCAGGCTCTTGCTGAGCTGCATGATGAACTCCCTTGAAGTGGGCCCCCCTTCGAGGCCGTGGCGGTGGGTTGAATGCGCCCCTCGCCGCAAGTCCGCAAGCGCAACGGTCCGCCCATTGAGTTGCGCTGGGCGGAACGAAACTCCTGGGCTAGGGAACGCACTCCATGGAACAACACCTTCCAAGCCTGGAAGATCTGCAGACCTTCCTCATCGTTGCCGCGGAAGGAAGCGTGACCGCCGCCGCGCGCAAGCTGGGGATGCCCAAGTCCACCATCAGCCGCCGGCTGACCCGGCTGGAAGAGACGGTCGGGGTGACGCTGGTGCAGCGCACCACCCGCAAGCTCCTGCTCACCGACGACGGCCACGCCTTTCACGAGCAGGTCGGCCGGGCACTCACCGGGCTCGAGGAAGCGACCATCTTCCTGCGCGATCGCCGCGAGACCCCGCGGGGCCACGTGCGGCTGACGGCGCCGTACGACATCGGCAACCGGAACCTGGCCGACGTGGTGGCCGAGTACACCGAGCGCTACCCGGAGACGACGGTCGAGGTGCTGCTCACCGAGCGCATGGTCGACCTGGTGGGCGAGGGCGTCGACCTCGCGGTGCGCGCGTCGGGCGCGCTGCCGGACTCGACGATGGTCGCCCGCAAGATCGCCACCGGGGTCTTCGGGCTCTTCGCGAGCGAGGCCTACCTCGAGAAGCACGGCACGCCGCGCAACGTGAAGCAGCTCGCCAAGCACGAGTTCGTGATGATGCGCGCCACCCAGGGGCACCAGCGCCTGTCGCTCGAAGGGCCGCACGGCACCGAGACCATCGAGGCCCACGTCAAGGTGACCGCCTCGGAGATGAGCTTCGTGCAGCGGGCCACCCTCAAGGGCCTGGGCATCGGCGTGCTCCCCGACTTCGTGGAAGACACCGGCGGGCGAGACGCGCGGCTGGTCCGCGTGCTGCCCGGTTTCACCGCGGGCAAGGGCACCGTGTTCGTCGTTCACCCCGGAGGGCGGCTGCTACCGGCCCGCGTCCGCGCCATGCGCGACCTGCTGATCGAGCGGCTTGCCCTGCCGGAGCCCAAGGGGCACCGCGCCCAGGGGGACTGAGATGGTCCGCAGGTGGTCGAGCACCGCCTGACCCGCGTCACCCTCGAGGAGCTCGGGCTGCGCCGGCGCCTCGGGGAAGTGGTCGCTCACCGCCGGCAGCACCGTCATCGCCTTCACCCCGCGCGGAGTGACCGTGAGCTCGACGAGCGCGGTGCGCTTGTCCTTGGGGTCCCAGTTGCCGCCGAAGACGAAGTTCCCCAGCGAATAGACGATCGGCGCGCCCTGGTACTGCTCCATGCCCTGGAGCACGTGGGGGTGAGAACCGATCACCGCCGCCGCCCCGGAGTCGATCGCCGCGTGCGCCAGCGCCACCTGGTACGGCTCGGGCTGGGTGCGGCCTTCTCGCCCCCAGTGGAAGAAGGGGATCACCACCTGGGCGCGCGTCTTCGCGGTGGCGATGTCGGCTTTCAGCATCTCGGTGAGCTCCTCGACCGAGCTGAAGTGGCCGGCGACGCCCGGGGCCTCGCCTGCGGCGATGACCTCCTTGGGCTCGATGTTGCGATCGCCCAGGAAGAAGTAGCCCAGGAAGGCGATGGTCACCCCGTTCCGGGTCACCACCGCGCCTTGCCGCGCCTGCTCGAGCGTGGGGCCCGCGCCGAACGCGGTGATGCCCGCGCCGCGCAGCGTCTCCAGGGTGTCCGCCAGCCCGTCCGGGCCGTAGTCCATGAGGTGGTTGTTGGCGAGCGACACCACGTCGACCCCGCCCGCGGCGAGCGCCGCGACCAGCTCCGGTCGCGCGCGGAAGTTGAAGTTCTTGGGGATCTTCTCGCCCCGCGCGGTGAAGGGGCACTCCAGGTTGGCCACGAAGAGGTCGGCCTTGGTGGTGCGGGCCTTCACCCTGTCGAAGCCCCAGCCGAGCGCGGCGTCCTTCCCGGTGCCCTTGGCGATCAGCTGGTCGACCCACTCCTCGTAGTGAAAGCCCAGGGTCACGTCGCCCGAGAAGAGCACGGTGATCGACGGCTCCGGGGCGGCCTTGGCCGGGCGCCCGGCGTCGGGCGTGGCGAGGAGCAGCAGCACGACGGGGATCATGAGGAGACGGAATAGGCCTGCCTGAACGATTTTGCACCTCCCTCGCCGGTGCGGGGTCGAGCCCGCGCCATGAGAACCTTCGCCACCTTCGCCGTGCTGACCTTCCTCGCCGGCTGCGGCGCGGGCCCCCAGGGCTCCGGGACCATCAACGGCTGCGGCCCGGAGAACTGCCAGGGCTGCTGCTCGGCCGACGGCGTCTGTCAGCTCGGAAAGAGCGACCAGGCCTGCGGCGCCGGCGGCGCTGCATGCGGAATGTGCGGCGTGGGCATGGTCTGCAGTGCCGCGGGCAAGTGCGACGCCGCGCCGGCCTGTACGCCCGCCACCTGCACCTCGCTCAGCGCCGGCTGCGGCGAGCTCCCCGACGGCTGTGGAGGGACGCTGCACTGCGGCGACTGCCCGTCGGGTCAGAACTGCGGCGGCGCCGGGCCCAACCAGTGCGGCACCGCGTCGTGCACGCCCAGGACCTGTGCGGCGCTCGGCGCCACCTGCGGCTCGGTCTCCGACGGCTGCGGCAAGCAGCTCGCGTGCGGGACCTGCGGCGGAGGCGAGAGCTGCGTGGGCAACGTCTGCCACGGCGGGGGCGCGGGCGGCGGCGGTGGCTCGAGCGGCGGCGGGGCAGGGGGCGGCGGCGTCGCGGGCGGAGCCGGGGGCGGCT
>JAIBBQ010000049.1 GCA_019694595.1 Myxococcaceae bacterium | reverse complement strand
CCGCCGCTGCCACCACCGCCGCCGCCGAGCCCGCCCCGGCCAGCAAGCCGGGACCGTCGCCGACGAGCGCGGCGCAGCCGGCGCCGGCAGCGCGGGTGGACCCGGCGCCCGCCGCCCGGCCGGCGGAGACGATTCCCGACGTGGTCGCCGAGCCGCCGCCTGCCGAGCGGCCCTCGCGGACCAACGGGCTGCGCATCGCCAGCTATGCGGTGGGCGGCGCGGGCGTGGCGACGATGGCGGTGGGCGGCGTGATGGCGCTCCTGGCCAGCGGCCAGGCTGGCCAGCTCACGGTGGACCCCAACGGGAACATTCCCCGGTCGCAGATCGACGTGCGCAAGGGCGCCGACGCCAAGGCCACCACGGGTGCGGTGCTGGCGGGCGTGGGCGCAGGTCTGGCCGCCGCCGGGGTGGCGATGTTCTTCATCTCCGGCTCCGACACCGGACTGGCGATGGCGCCCACGCCGGGTGGCGCGGTGCTGGTCGTCGGCGGCACCCTGCCCTGAGCGACGCGGCTGCCCCCGAAGGGCTGTGGGCGCGCCTGTGGCGCTTCGCCCGGGCGCTGGTGGTGGGTGGGGTCGCCACCGCAGGCGACTTCTCGGTGCTGACCCTGCTCATCCGGGTGGCGCACGTCCCTGCAGACGAAGCGCGGGCGCCGGCGCTGCTGACCGGTGCGTGCATCCAGTTCTTCGGGAACCGCACCTTCACCTTCCGGGCGCAGCGCGGGCCGCTGACGCGCCAGGCGAAGCTCTTCCTGCTCTTCGAGGCGGTGACGCTGCTGCTCAACTGGTCGCTCTACCAAGGGCTCTTGCGGGTGCTGAAGTGGGTGCCGCCGGAGCTGCTCTCGTTCCTCGGCACCTTCGTGGTGTTCGTCTGCTTCAACTACCCGATCCGCAAGAACGTGATCTTCAAGCTCCGCCCCGACGAGCGAGGAGGCGCCTGACCGCCTCGACGCCGCGGTCGAGCTCGGCGTCGAGCAGGTAGGGCGCCGGCCCCAGCCGCAGCCGGTCACCCCGGGCGTCGGTGAGGATGCCTCCGGCGGCGAGGGCCTTGGCCAGCGCGGGCGCGTCGGGAGCACGGACCGCCACGAAGCCGGCGCGCGCCTCCGGAGCGCTCGGGGTGGCGAGCTCCAGCCCCAAGAGCCCATCGAGGAGTCGCTGGGTCTGACGCAGGCTGATCTCCCGCAGCGCCTCGGCGGTGAGCCCCTGCGCCTGGAAGAACTCGATCACCGCGCGGGCGCGGTAGTGGCTCACGGGATCGTACGTGCTGCCGGCGAAGGCCTCGGCGCCCGACGGGCCGTAGCCCACGCCGTCCTGCCGCTGGCTGAGGTGCCCGAAGCCGGCGAACCACCCGGTCAGCACCGGGCGGAACTCGCGCGGCGGCACCACGAGGAAGCAGTTCCCTTCGCCCCACTGGGCGTACTTGTAGCCGCCGCCCACGAGGAAGGCGTCGCGCGCGCCGAGGGTGTCCAGGGTGAACGGGAGCACGCCGAACGCGTGGTAGGCGTCGAGCAACACCTCCGCGCCGAGGCCGCGGGCCCGGGCCACCAGGGCCGGAAGCCCGGGCACCACGCTCGAGGTCTCGAAGAGGACCGTGGAGGCGAGCACCGCGGCAGTGCGCTCGGTGACCGCCGCGCCGAGCCGATCCGCCAGGGTGGCCACCGGCTCGGCGGGGACGAAGGTGACCTGCACCAGCCCCTGCTCGTCGAGGCGCCGCAGCTGGCGGGTGATGGAATGGAACTCGCCGGTGGTGGTGACCAGGTGCGGCCGGGCCCGGAGGTCGAGGGCGGAGAGGAAGCGGCACACCAGCTCGTGGGTGTTGATGGCGAGCGCGACCTGCTCGGGTCGGCCGCCCACCCACCGGGCGACGGCGGCGCGCACCGCGTCGGCGGCCTCGAAGGCCGGGCCCCACTTGTCGTCGGCGTGCGTTGCCGCGTCCTCGAGCGCGCGCTCGACGCCCTGCCAGGCGACGTCGGGCCAGGCCTGGTGGGAGTGGCCGGTCAGGAGCACCCGCCCGGGGGCGAGGAACCGCTGGTAGTGGGGGCGCAGCGCGTCGGGTCTTGGAGCCATGCGGACGTTCCGGCGCGGGAGCAGATCAGAGATTCGAGGCCTTTGCTGCGTGAAAAGCGACCTGGGCTAAGACGCGCGCCATGCGCGTTCCGATGCTGCTCGCGGTGCTGTCCCTGCCGGCCTTCGGACAGGTGAACTACCAGCCGTTCCCCATCGGCGAGCGCGCATCGGGCATGGGCGGGGCGTTCACCGCGCTGGCCGATGACGAAGGCGGCGCCTGGTACAACCCGGGCGGCCCGGCCTTCGCGCGGGGCAACTCGCTGTCGGTGTCGACGAGCCTCTACGGGGCGACCTTCGGGAGCACCCAGGGGCTGCTCGGCACCACCGACACCTTCAGCTACAGCACCATCAACCTGGTGCCATCGACCGCAGGGTCGCTGTGGCACCTCGGCAGCTCGCCGTTCGAAGGGGTGCCGAGCAAGTGGGTGCTGGCGCTCAACGTCTTCACGCCGTCGATGTTCCAGCTCGAGCAGCGCACCGACACCGCGGGCGGAGTGTCGAACGTCTACCAGAGCCAGTCGCAGCGCCGGCTGTACGCGGGCCCCACGCTGGCGTACCGCGTGAACCACCGCGTGGGCATCGGGCTGTCGCTCCACGGCCAGCTGGACACGGCGACGCGCACCCTCTCGGTGCTGGAGCGCGCGCCCCAGATGATGAATCAGGTGAACACGTTCCTCGGTGTGACCCAGGCGGTCGATGCCCAGGCGATCGGGCTCGGATTCGCGCTCGGAATCCGGGTCCAGCCCATCGATGGCCTGTGGCTGGGGGCATCGCTGCGGACGCCGACCATCGGCCTCTGGGGGCGTGGCTCGGTGTACGAGCAGGGCGTCTACAGCGCCCAGGCGCAGAACGTCTCGGCCGCCATCTCGCAGTCGCGCAACTTCTCGGGGAACCTGATCATCCCCACCCGGCTCGGGCTGGGAGCGGCCTGGGTCTTCACCAACGGGTGGACGGTGTCCGCCGACGTGTCGCTCCACCTCCCGCTCACGTACCAGCAGGTGACGTTCGACGACACGCACGAGGTCGCCAACGAGCAGCTCAACGCGGTGGTGAACGCCTCGGTCGGCGCGGAGCTGGTGTTGAAGGAAAGCTACGCGCTGCGCGCCGGGCTGTTCACCGACCTGAGCCCCTACCCTGCGCCCGAACCGGGGGGCATGGGGAACGGCAACGATCAGGCGACCACGTTCGGCGCCACCCTGGCCTTCGCGCTCCTCTCGGAGCGCACGTCGACCTCGGTGGGCCTGGTGGGCGCGCTCACCTCGCTGCGGCAGCTCGGGTACGACTTCCAGAACGGCACCACCACCATGCTCGCCGCGAGCGGCACGCAGGGCCGGCTGTACCTGCTGTTCTCCTCGTCCTTCAATTACTGAGGCCTTTGGTATCCTCCTGCGGCGTCTCATCGGCCGGGGGAGGCCACCATGCGGGCTGCACTCGTCGTTCTCGTCTGCCTGGCGTCGGGGTGTAACTGCGGTGGCGGTTCCACCAGCGGCAGCGGTGGAGGGGCCGGCGGGAGTGGCGGCAGCTCGAGCGCGGGCGGAGGCTCGAGCGCGGGTGGCGGCACGGCCTCGAGCGGAGGCGGCAGCACCCTGAGCGACGGCGGCCAGCTCAGCTGCGTTCCGGGCGCCACGGCGCTGACCCTCTCCCCCACCCAGGTGATGGCGCAGACGCTCTCGGCGCTGGCCTTCACCGTGAAGGCCACCACGGCCACCGGCATGCAGGACGTGTCGAACCGCGTCGCCTGCACGGCGAGCCGCACCGACGACACCCCGCCGGGCACCTTCACCGGCACCAGCTACCAGCCCGCGGCCGCCGGCACCGCCACGGTGACCTGCACCGACGGGTGCCTGTCGGTGAGCACCTCGGTGGCGATCACCGGCCTCACCCAGACCTTCCGCGACCCGGGCGTCGCGGTGACCGGGCGCTTCGGCGGCCAGCCGGTGACGGGCGACGCCATGAAGTCGCCGCAGTGGGTCTACCCCCACGACGACACCCGCTTCCCCCGCAACATCTACAAGCAGCTGTTCCAGTGGCGCGCCCAGGGGAACGATCAGTTCAAGGTCACCTTCGCCGGGCCCAACGCCACCGTCGTCGTCTACACCGACGGCCAGCACCCGCTGTGCGCGCAGGCCAACCCTGCGGCCGGCTGCTACGAGTCGAGCGTCGACGAGTGGCTGGCGATCGCCGGCGGCAACGCGGGCGAGACGGTGACGGTGACCGTCGACGGCGTGCGGCCGGGCGACACCAAGGTCTACCGGAGCACCACGCTGCACGTCGGCTTCTCCAAGCGCGACGTGAAGGGCGCCATCTTCTACTGGTCCACCACCGCGGCCGGCATTCGACGCGCCTCGGTGTCGGAGGCGGCGCCCGAAGGGTACGTGGTGGCCAAGCCGGTGGCGACCCAGCTCGCGACGCCGGGCGGCACGGTGAAGTGCGTCGCGTGCCACACCGTCTCGCGCAGCGGGAAGAAGATCATCGCCTTCTCGGACACCTCGGCGTCGAAGGGGGAATACGTCTACGAGGTGACGCTGCAGCCGCCGCCGACCGTCACCCTCACCACCGAGCTGAGCACCACCAAGGGCTTCGGGACCTTCTCGCCCGACGACAAGCAGGTGGTGGCGACCACCGGCATGGGGCTCGCGCAGTTCGACGCCCGCACGGGCATGAAGATCGCCCCCCTGCCCCCGGCCGCGGCCACCAACCCTGACTGGAGCCCTGCGGGCGACCTGGTCGCGTACTCCAACAAGTCGGGCGACTCGCCGGGCGGCGCCGCGCTCGAGGTGGTGGGCCTCACGCCCCCGTCGAGCTGGAGCACGCCCCGGACGCTGGTGCCCGCCGGGGGCAAGACCAACCTCTTCCCGTCGTTCTCGCCGACCGGGGCCCACGTCGCCTTCGCCCAGGGCGTCAAGGGCGGCCACGGCGACAAGACCTACCAGCTGTGGATCGTGCCCAGCGACGGCGGCGTCGCGGTGGAGCTCATCCGCGCCAACCGGCACGTGAACAACCAGGTCACCGACGGCCAGTTCGAGAACAACATGCCGACCTGGGCGCCGCCGGGCGACTACGACTGGGTGGCCTTCAACTCCGCCCGGCCGTACGGCGTGGTGGTGCCGACGGGCGGCATCCAGCAGATCTGGGTGGCGGCCATCGACCGCTCCAAGCTGGGCGGCGCGGTGGACCCGAGCTTCCCGGCGTTCCGCTTCGCGTTCCAGGCGCTCAACGAGAACAACCACCGCGCGTACTGGACGCTCGACGTGCGCCAGGAAGCCGACGGCGGGACCATGCCGTTCGACGCGGGCCCCCCGCCCGATGCGGGCATGTGCCTGATGACCGGCGCCATCTGCGACCAGACGAGCGGCCCGCTGTGCTGCAACCCGCTCGACGTGTGCGACGTGGCGCTGCCCGATGGCGGCGCGACGTGCCACTCGGGGCTTCAGTAGTTCCGAACCGCGTCCGGCGCGGTAACTTCCCGCGCCCAGCCTCAGGAGAGTCCTTCGTGTCCGACACCGCCGGCACCGCGCACCTGCTCATCACCTGCCCCGACCGTCCGGGGATCATCGCCGCGGTCACCAACTTCCTGGTGAACCACAACGCGAACGTCACCCAGCTCGACCAGCACGCCACCGAAGGCACCTTCTTCGCGCGGCTGCAGTTCGACATGCCTTCGCCGGCGCTGCTGCGCGAGACGCTCCCCAAGGCGTTCGGCGAGGTGGTCGCGCCGCGCTTCGAGATGCAGTGGAAGCTGCGGGTGGCCGCCGACAAGCTGCGCTGCGCGATCCTGGTGTCGAAGCACGATCACGCGCTGCTCGAGCTGCTCTGGCGCTGGTCGGCGGGCGAGCTGCCGGTGGAGCTGGCCGGCGTGGTGTCGAATCACCCCGACCTCGCAGACGCGGTCGGCCGCTTCAAGGTGCCCTTCCGCCACGTGCCGCTGGCGGGGCTGAGCCGCGACGACGCCAGCCGGGCGGTGTTCGACGCGCTCCCCGAGAAGACCGACGTCGTGGTGCTCGCGCGGTACATGCAGATCCTGAGCGGCGAGGTGTGCGCGCGCTACCCGAACCGCATCATCAACATTCACCACTCGTTCCTGCCGGCCTTCATCGGGGCCAACCCGTACCAGCAGGCCTTCGACCGGGGCGTGAAGATCATCGGCGCCACCGCGCACTACGTGACGGCGGACCTCGACGAAGGGCCGATCATCGACCAGGGCATCGCCCACGTCTCGCACCGCTACAGCCCGCTGGACATGAAGCGCCTCGGGCGCGACCTCGAGCGGCAGGTGCTCGCACGCGCGGTGCTGTGGCACGCGGAAGACCGCATTCTCGTGCACGGGCACAAGACGATCGTCTTTTCCTAGGCCTGGGCGGCGGCGGGTTCCGCGCGCAGCGGGGGCGACAGCGGCAGGAAGAGCGTGAAGGCACTCCCGGTCCCCGGGCTGGAAGCGACCTCGATGCGGCCGCCGTGCGCGGCGACGATGCCGTGCGCCACCGAGAGCCCGAGCCCCGTGCCTTGCCCCACCGGCTTGGTGGTGAAGAAGGGCTGGAAGAGCTTGGACAGCGTCTCGGGGCTCATGCCGATGCCGGAGTCCTGCACCTTGACCATCACTTCCTCGCCCTGGGCCCAGCTCGAGATCCGAACCAGGCCACCGCTGCCGCAGGCGTGCGCGGCGTTGATCACCAGGTTCATCACCACCTGCATGATCTGCCGGGGCAACCCGAGCACCTTGGGCAGCGGCGCGAGGTCGAGATCGGTCCTCGCGTGGTGGCGCTCGAGCTCGCAGTGCGACATGCGCAGCGCGGCGGCGATCTCCTCGTTGAGGTCGTACTCCACGTAGGAGTCGGGGTCGCCCCGGGCGAAGCGCCGCAGGTCGCTCACGATGGCGTTGACCCGCCGGATGCCGTCGAGGGTCGAAGGCAGCACGTCTTCCACGTACTCCTGGCGCAGCGACGCGTCGGTGAGCATCGTCTCGAGGTCCCGGCTGAGCGAGGCGACGTTGCTGGTGATGTACGCCATGGGGTTGTTGATCTCGTGTGCCACGCCGGCGGCCAAGAGCCCCAGGCTCGAGAGGCGTTCCGACACCACGAGCTTCTTCTGCGCCTCGGTGAGCTCCAGGTGGGTGGCGCGCAGCTGTTCGAGGGTGGTGGACAGCACCCGCAGCCGCGCCGCGTGGGCGCGCTCGTAGAGCACCCCGATGCCGACGATGGTGAAGAACATGCCGCCCGCAGACGCGAGCGCGGTGGTCGCGGACATCACGGCGGTGTTGTGGGGAATGAAGCGGCCGGAGTCCTCGAGCCACCACAGCCCCAGGCCTTCGAGGAACATCAGCGCCGCGCAGATCGCCCCGCTCTGGACCCCGACCAGGTAGGTGGCGATGAGCGGAACGAGGATCGGCCAGGCGGTGCTGTAGTTCCGGTACCCGCCGGTCAGCACGGACGAGATGGAGATCAGGAGCACCAGCTGCGCGGTGAGGAGCAGCGGCGCCGCCTGGAACCAGGAGCGCCGCCGCACCAGCGCGAAGTGCACCGCGAAGGTCAGCGACCCGACGATGCAGAATGCGGTGGTCAGGGCGCTGGCATTGGGGTCGACGAAGGTCTCGACCGCGAAGACCGCGCCCAGCACCACGAAGAACGCGGCCCCGCCGATGACCATCTCCGCCCGGAAGCGCTCGTCGAGCGAGGCCTCGGCGTGCCAGGGAATCCAGCGCTCGAGCCTCAGCACGGCGGGACCTTCTTCGACGCTTCCTTCTGGGCCACGGGGACCTCCAGGGTCAGCTGGTGCTCGCCGCCGACCTCGGCGAGGAACGAGAGCTTCCCGCCGTTCTGCTCGAGCAGCCCGCCCACCAGCGCCATCTCCGACTCGTTGATCGCGCCCAGGAAACGGCGGATGAGATCGAGCGCCAGCTGGCGGTCGAACGGTGCACCGTTCATCTTCACCTTCACCTGTGCGGAGCTGTCGCTCTGGCCGATGGCGGCCTCGACGCCAGACCGGGCAGCGCGGAACGGCTGGTACAGCGCCGCGGCCATGTCGCGCGCCGCCAGCAGGCGCTTGAGCAGGGCCACCAGCTCCACGTCGTCCCACGGCTTGCGGATGAAGCGGACGATCTCGCCGTCGTTCACCGCCGCCAGCACGGAGTTGAAGTCGGCGTACCCCGAGAGCATGGCGCGGACCGTGGCGGGATAGAGCCGCTTCACTTCCATCAGCAGCTCGGCGCCGTTCATGCCCGGCATGCGGAAGTCGGACAGCACGAGATCGACGGGGGTGTGCGCGAGCCGCTCCAGCGCCTCGGTCCCCGAGGTGGCGACCTCGACGTCGAAGTCCGCCCGGAGCAGCCGGCGCAGCGCCTTGCCGATCTCCACTTCGTCATCCACCACCAGGATCGTCTTGCGCAGGTTCATGGAGCACCCCTCCGTTCCCTCTGCAAGGCGGTGTCCACGGCCCAAGCACGCGAAACCCGTGACCCGCCGGTGGGTCGGTCGCCGTCGCCCCCGTCAGGGACGCCCCACGCGCCTCCTGCGCGACCCGCGGCGGGTGTCTGCCCTGCACGCACACGCGTCAGCGCATGGCGCGCTACGGGTCGAGCTGCTCGAAGAGCCGCGCGCGCTCCTCGACGAGCGTTCCGGCGAGGATCGCGGCCCGGAGCCGGCCCATCAGCACCTGGTAGTGGCGCAGGTTGTGGACGCCGAGCAGCCGCAGCCCCAGCGCGTGGCCGCCGCTCACCTGGTGGTGCACGTAGGCCCGGCTGTAGCGCCGGCAGGTCTCGCAGTCACAGGTGGCGTCGAGCGGGCCCAGGGACACCCGGTGGGTGGTCTTCTTGAGGTTGAGCTTCCCCTCGAAGGTGTACGCGTAGCCCTGCTGCGACATCTTGGTGGGCAAGATGCAGTCGAAGAGGTCGAGCCCGGCGCAGACGCACTCCACCAGGTCCCACGGAGTGCCCACGCCCATCAGGTAGCGCGGCTGGGCGCGGGGGAGCCTGGGCGCGGTGAAGGCGGCGAGCCGGTAGAGCGTTTCCCGCGGCTCGCCCACGGCCAGCCCGCCGATCGCGAAGCCGTCGAACGGGTGCTCGGTGAGCACCGACGCGCTCTCGGCCCGCAGCGCCTCGAAAGCGCCACCCTGCACGATGGCGAAGAGCGCCTGGCCGGTGTCCTTCTTCCGATGGGCGGCCAGCGAGCGCAGCGCCCAGCGGTGGGTGCGCTCCATGGCGGCGCGGGTGCGGGGCTCGTCGGAGCGGCTGTCGATGCACTCGTCGAGCACCATCATGATGTCGCTGCCGATGGCCTGCTGGGTCTCGATGCTCGACTCGGGGGTGAGCAGCACCCGGTGGTTGTCGCGCGGGTTGACGAAGGCCGCGCCCTTCTCGGTGAGGGTGCGCTCCTCGGGCAGCGAGAAGATCTGGTACCCGCCGGAGTCGGTCAGCACCCCGCCCTGCCAGTCCATGAAGCGGTGGATGCCGCCCACCTCGCCGAAGACCTTGGGGCCTGGCCGCAGGAGCAGGTGGTAGGTGTTGCTGAGGAGGATCTTCGCGCCGCTCGCGGCCGCCTCGTCGACGGTGTGGTGACGGAAGCCCGCATGGGTCGCCACCGGCATGAAGGTCGGCGTCTCCACCGGGCCACGCCGGGTGTGGAGGAGCCCGGCCCGCGCGCCCGAGGCCGACTCGGCCAGCACCTCGAAGCGAAGTGGCCCCGGCACCTACGGCCCGCACTTCCTGGCGGCGAGCGCGTCGAGCACGGCGTCGAGCGCTTCCTGCTGAGGCTGGGCGAAGTCCCGGGGCTCCAGCGCGCTCAGGGCCTCGAGGGTGCGCGGCCAGCTGCCGCAGGCCGCCTTGAGCCTGGGGAACGCCGCGGAGCCGGCGGAGTACGTGAGGAACCCGGCGAGCATGGCGTTGTTGGGAATGCGCCGCAGGCCGAGCTCGGCCTTCAGGTTGGCGAGGATGACCGCCTTGCGCGCCCGCTTGTGCGACTCCGGTGCGTCCGAGCGGTAGAGCGTGTCGAGTTCCTGCGTCACCTGGTGCAGCCGCTCCACGCGCTTCCTGCCGTCGGCCTCGGCGGCGAGCCACGCGCGGGTCTGCCAGCCGCCCGGTCCGAAGCTCTCGACCAGGAGCTCCTCGGTCATCGCGTCGGCCACGAAGCTGGCGGCGCTCTCGTTGAACGACGACTGGCCCGGCACGTACAGCGTCGCGTGCACGCTCTCGTGGAGGATGACGTTGATGAGATCGCCCAGCGCGTCGTCGCCCTCGGAGAGCATGGGCGAGAGCACCGGGTCGCGGAACCACCCCAGGGTGGAGAACGCCGCCGCGCCGCGCACCAGCACGTCGAGGTCGTCCGGCTCGAGGGTCTGCGCGTAGGCCTGCGCTTCCTTGGCGTCGAAGAAGCCCAGGTACGGGACGCTGCCGACGATGGGGAAGTGCCAGCGGCGCGGCTCGAAGGCCAGCGGCGAGCAGGCCTGCACCACCCACACCGCGGCGGGCCGGTGGAGATCGGTGTACCGCGTGTAGTTGCTGGTCGGCTTGAGGCCGCGCGACTGCCCCCACGACTTGATGGCCGGCACCTGGGACAGCAGCTGGCGGGTGCGCCGAGGGACCGCGGGGTCCTTCACCACCTGCCCGATAGGCCGGGCGTCGTGGAGCAGCGCGTATTCCCCCACCGCGGCCTGGGTGAGGTAGCGGGCGGTGAAACAGCCGCTGGAGGCGGCGGCGATGGCGAGGAGGAGACCGGTGCGGACCACGGCGACGCATCGTCGCCCACCCGCGGCGGGAAAACCGCCAATAAGCTGCGCCCCGTGTCCGATGCGTTCGACCAGGGCCAGGACCGGCCCGACGCTGCCCCGCTCGACCCGCAGACGGGCCGGCGGCTGCCGCTCCACGCCTTCAGCCTGCTCGCGGAAGGTGACGCCTTCGAGGTGGCTGCCGGGGCGCCCCCGAAGGACGGGCCGGCGCGCGCCCGGCAGTACGCCAGCGCCAAGGTGCGGGTGGAAGCGAACGGCTGTCCGCCTGCACTGGTCGAGGCGGTGCTCGCGGAGCTCACCCAGCAGCTCCAGGGCGCGCCGCAGCTCGTCGCCCGGCTGGAAGCGGCCCGCCCCATCGCCATCACCCTGGTGCCCCGAGGCAAGTCGATGGCCGCGTACGGCTTTCCGAAGGGCGCGTCCGCCCGCGCGTCGGGGCTCTTCTGGGACCACCCGTCGTGGCCGACCGCGCGCATCGGGCTCCTGGCGACCGCGCTGGAGTCGGAGCGCATGCTGGTGACCCACGAGATGGCGCACGCCATCGCCCGGCTCGCCTTCACCCACGACGAGCAGGAACGCATCTACCGGCTGATGCTGCCGACGTACCGCTCGCGCGCCTGGGTCGACGAGGTGTTCGCCATCTATTCGGAGCGTGAGTTCGTCCCCGAGTTCACCGAGCGCGAAGGCCACGCGCCCGGGGTGTACGGCATGGCGCGCCAGCGCTGGGACGAGCGGCACGTCTTCACCCGTTTCGTGCGCGCGCTGTACCACCCGCACCGCCCGCTCGCGGGGTCGACCCGGGCGCCGCCGCGCGGGCTGCTCGGCTGACCACGGAACCACTGCCGCCCTGCCCTCTGCGCGTTAAGGAGTGCGCCGATGCTCAACCTCTTCCTCCACTCCACCGGCACCACCACCGCGCTCTGGGCCCCGTTCCTGGGCGACGGCGACCTCGCGCTGGCGAACCTCGGCTACCCGCCCGGCGAGCTGCTGGCCCGGGGGACGCGGGCCACGGTGGCCGACGAGGTGCGACACCTGCTGGCGCAGATCCCGGGCGGGACCGAGCCGCTCACGCTCCACGCCCACTCGTACGGCGGCCTGGTGGCGATGGAGCTCGCCCGGGCGCTGGGCGACCGGGTGAAGTCCTTCTTCCTCGTCGAGCCGGTGCTCTTCGGCGCGCTCGCGCTGGCGGATCACGTGGACCCGGCGGCGGCCGAGGAGGCGCGCACCTTCCGGGCGCACCCCTGGTTCCTCACCGACGAGGCGCGCGGTGGCACCCGGGAGTGGCTCGAGGTGTTCATCGACTACTGGAACCGGCCGGGCTCGTGGGCGCGCATGCCGGCCGAGCTGCAGGAGCTGCAGGAGCTCTTCGGCTGGAAGATGTTCCAGGAAGTGCGCAGCGTCTTTCACGACGCGCGCACCTTCGCGGACTGGCGCTTCACCCAGCCGATGACGCTGGTGCTGGGCGAGCGCTCGCCGCGGGCGTCCCACGCGATGACCCGCGCGGTGGCGCAGGAGAACCCGCAGGCCAAGGTGGTGGTGCTGCCCGGGTCGGGCCACCTCGCGCTGCTCACCCACCCCCAGCGCTTCGAGGCGCCGCTGCGCGAGCACCGCCGCTAGGGCCCTCCCCCCGATGGCGCCGCTGGTGGGGTGAAGCCGCGAGCGCTCAGGCCGCGGCGGACGCCGCACCGAGGAAGGCCGCGCGGTGCTCGCGCACGAAGGCCTCCAGGCTCCGCGGCTCGTGCCCGGTGACGCGGCGCACGTCGCCGGTGACCCGGTCGATGAGCCCGGGCGCGAACACCGTGGCGTAGACGTCGGCGAGCAGGTTGGCGAACCACCCCGGGAGCCCCGCCTGCACCAGCGACTGCTCGAAGGCCTGGGCCGGGAGGTCCACGTGCTGCACCGGCCGCTCGAGCACCGCGGACAGGATCGCCGCGACCTCGCCGTGGCTGAGCGACCGGGGGCCGGTCAGGGTGTACGTGGCGCCGCGAAGCGCCGGGGTGGTGAGCGCCGCGGCGGCCACGTCGGCGATGTCCCGCGCGTCGATGAGCCCGGCCTTCGCCTGGCCGGTGGGCACCGGCAGCACGCCCTCGGCGATGGCCGGCTGCAGCCCGAGGAAGTTCTGGAAGAAGAACGACGGCTTGAGCACGGTGGCCGACAGGCCCGAGGCGCGCAGGTGCCGCTCGATCTCCGCGTGCATGCGCTGGATCTTCGACGGGCTGTCCACCTGGGCGTCGATGCCGGAGAGCTTCACGTAGTGGCCCACCCCCGCCGCCTTCGCCGCGTCGATGAGCCGCTGCTCGCAGGCCACCAGCTCGGGCGTGCCCGTCGCGCCGCCCACCGCGCAGAACACCTGGCTCGCCCCGCGCAGCGCCTCGGCGAAGGTCGCGGGCCGCTCGAGGTCGAACGGCACCAGCGGCACCTGCGCCCCCAGCTTCTGCCGGGCAGCCTCGGGGCTGCGCACCGCGGCGCGGAACGGCACGCCCTTGTCCTGCAGCGACTTCACCAGGTGCGGCCCCATCGACCCCGTCGCTCCACAGATGACGATCATGTCCGTGCGTCCTCGCTCGAGTGTCCGCGCGGCGTGAGCGCCGCGAGGTGTGCTCAAGGTACGGATCGCGAGGCGCGCCCCACAGTCGCCACCTGGCGCAGGAACGGGCGTTCAGTCTTCCAGGAGCCCCTGCTCCATCAGCGTGAGCGCGAGCCCGGCGCGGCTCTCGACGCCCAGCTTGTCGTAGATGCCGAGCAGGTGCTTCTGCGCGGTGCGCGGCGACATCGCCAGCAGGGCGCCGACTTCCTTGTTGGTGCGGCCCACCGCCACCAGCCGCGCCACCTCGAGCTCGCGCGGCGACAGGGGCGAGGTGCGCTCCTTGCGCGGGCGGGGCTTGCCGACGATCTCCAGCACCGCGTCCACCACCTCGCGGTCGAGCTTGCCGAGCTTCACTTCCAGCAGGAGCTCGAGCTGCAGCGCCTCGCTCTCGAGCCGCGGCCGGTGCGGCCGCTCCGAGTCCATCGCCACCGCGGCGTCGGCCACCGGCAGCACGCGCGCCACCCGGGGAATCGCCTCCCACGGGAGCCGCCGGTGGTAGCCCTTGCCCCCGCCGCGCTCGTGCGTCGCCCCGGCGAGCTCGGCGATGGGGTGCAGCGCCGGCGCGACGCGCAGGATCGTCTCGGTCTGCTGGCTGTGGGTCTGCATCCGCTCCCGCTCGAAGGGCGTGAGCGCGCCCGGCTTCTCCCACAGGCCCACCGGCACCGCGAGCCGCCCCAGGTCGTGCACCGCCCCGGCGAGCTCGAGCCGCTCGAGCTGGGGCGCGGGGAGCTTGAGCAGCGCGCCCGCCTGCCGCGCGAGCGCGCCCACCCGCTGCGAGTGGCCCAGGGTGAAGACCGAGCCGACGTCGGCGATGCGGCCGAAGGCCTGCAGCACCGCGGCGCCCTGCTCCACCGGCTGCCAGGGCGAAGGCTCCGCGGCGAGGTAGGTCTCCCAGCACGACGGCGCGCGCAGCCCTTCGAGCAGCGAAGCGGCGTGCGCGAGGAACGGCTCCACCAGGCCAGGGTCGAGCTGGGCGCCGCTGCGCCGGGCGAGCTCGCCGCGCATCGCGTCTTCACCCAGCGTCCACGCGTAGAGCTCGGCCACGTCGGCGACGTCGATCACCCGCGCGGCGAGCGGGAGCTGCTCGCCCTTCGCGCGCCGCAGCGGGCCCCGGCCGTCGAAGCGCTCGTCGCGCACCGCGAGCACCCCTTCGACGCCGGCGAGCCCCACGGCGCGCGCGAAGCTCTTGCCGGCGTCGCACTGGGCCCGGCTGTGGGCGGCCGGCGCCGACGGAGACCCGAGGAGCCGCCCGACCGCCTCGAGGCGCTGCGGCAGCGGCGCGGTGCGGGCCACCCGGGGCAGCGCGTGGCGCGCGAAGCTGGTGAAGTTCGACGGCTCGGCGAAGGCGAGCGCCTGTCGCAGCCCGATGTCGTCGCCCGCCGCGAAGGTGCGGCCTTCCTCGTGGGCGAAGGCGGTGCAACCGACGAAGCGCAGCACTCCGGCCCAGAAGCAGAGCCGGACCACCTCCGGCCCGGCCTTCACCAGCTGGGCGAGGCGCACCGCGACGATGGCGGTGCGCAGACACTTCTCGGCCGCGAACCCGTCGGCGAGATCGGTGGCCAGCGACAGCGCGCCCACCAGCTCGGCGAGGCGCGGCGGCGGAGCCTGGTCGTCCGGCGCCTGCATCAGCGCCCGACGCCTCCCACGTCAGTACTTCTCCGAGCCCGCGGTCAGCGGGTGCTCTTCGGGGTGCGACTTGGCGTCGGTGCCCCAGGGCTCGAAGGCGTTGTTCACGTTCTTGAGGCCCGACTTCTCGAGCTCGGGGAAGTTCTCGAGGAGCAGGCTCTTGAGCGTGGCGTGCTCGATCATGTCCATGCCTTCCTGCGAGTAGTACTTGGCGTTGAACTTGTCCGTGTAGAACGGATCGGCCTCGAGCCGGCGCGACGCCATCTGGATGAAGACCTGGAACAGGGTCTCCCCGAAGCCGTAGTTCTCGGGCCGCTTGGCCTCCGACAGGGTGCCGGCGAGGAGGTCCATCTTCTCCACGCCTTCCTTGCCCTTGCCGTAGAGCGACTCCAGCTTGGCGATGGTCTTGGCGTCGGCGCCGAGGTCCGCGAACGAGCTGATGGGGTTCAAGCCCAGCTGCCGGCGGAACTCGTTGTACGGCGGCACCCCGCGCTCGCGGGCGCGGATGATGTCGATGGCGCCCAGGTCCATCACCGACTGCCCGTCGACCGCCATGTCCTGCATGAACGACGGGTAGTTGTTGTTCACCAGCGCCATCATGTGCTGGTTGCCGAAGGAGTTGAGGAGCGTGGGCATGCCCACCTGCTCCATCACCGTGCGCGCGCCGGTGCCGCGGGTGGCCTCGGCGGAGATGGCCTGGGTGGGCGCGGTGGCGCCGATGGGCAGCACGTCGAGGTGGTCCATCATTCCGGCGTGGAGCCGGTAGACCTCGACGAACTCTTCCGAGAGGCCGTACGGCTTGCCGTGGTTGTCGCGCTTGCCGCCGACGATGCCGCCGAGCACCGGGTCGCGCGGCTCCCAGCCGTTGTCGACCTTCCGCTCGCCGAAGGTCTTCTTCATCGTCTCCAGGAGCCCCCACCAGTTGGCGCCCATGCCGCCCACCAGCTTCTTGTTGGGGAGCACCGCGGGCGTCCATTCCACCGTGTGGATCTTGGCCATCATCGCCGCGTTCACCATGCGGGAGATGTTGAAGAGCTGGTCGCTCGACCAGTCGGGGTGCGCCTTGGCGAGCTTGTCGGCGATGAGGTTGTGGTTCTTGACGAACAGCGTGTGGAACACGTCGAGGCCGACCCACCAGTTGCGGCTGAAGCCGGTGTCTTCCACCCCGGTCTCCGCCGACAGCGGCAGCTCACCACCGTCGAAGCGCAGCTTCCCGCCGGGGAGCTGCTTGCCGTCGGCGCCGAGGCGCAGCCGGTCCTGCGTGGCCTGGTCGCTCCCGTAGATGTTGGAGCCGTCCCACCAGTGGGTGACCTCGTTGCGGTAGGAGATCTTCCCCGCCTCGCCCGCCGGGTTCTCACCCGTCTTGGCGATGGTCATGGTCGACAGCCCGTAGCGCTGCCGGAGCGGGTCGTCGGGCGCGAGCGGGATCTCGTAGGCGCCGGTCTTCGACACGTCGCCGTGGCTCACCCAGTCGTGGGTCTCGAACTGGATCCACGCGATGGCGAGGTTGTTGAGGAAGGGCACGCCCTTGCGCGGCCCGTCGGCGCTGAGGATGGCGCGGCTCACCTCGCGGGCGGACGGCAGCGACGGGTCCTCGGCGCGGTTGACGCGGGCCTTCACCGGGGCGCCGGTGCGCTGGAACTCGAAGCCGGCGGCACCTTCCATCGGCTCGTCGGTGGTGAAGGCGCCGGTGGCGGTGCGGACCTTGTCGGTCCACGCGGGCTTGGGCGCGTCGTGCTGCGCCGCGAGCACGGTGTCGTTGCTCGCCTGGAGCGGGTCCTCGTTGAGGTGGTGGCGCATCGCCGCCAGCTCGAGCTTGCCGCGCAGGTCGCCGCGGCGGTCCCAGCTCTCGAAGGCGAAGGTGGCGTCCTTGTCGCGGAAGCGGTCGGCGGCGGAGATCGCGGCCTCGGCGACGCGGTGACCGACGGCGCCGGCGAAGTTGCGCAGCGTGGCGATGACCGCGTTCTGCTTCTTCTCGGGCAGGTCCTTCCAGTCTTCGGGCGCGCGCAGCCCCGCCGCGGGCGAGCGCTGCAGCTCGAAGGCGTCGGGCACGTGGGTGACGTACGAGGGCTTCTCGATGCCGGTGGCCGCGTTGGTGCGCGCCTGGCCGAGCACCTTCTGGATGTCGGCGTTCTTGGGGTCGCGCTGGGCGGCGACCTCGAGGTGCTTGATGGCGTCGCCCCACTTCTGCCCGAGGAAGTACGTCACCCCGAGCGCGTGGTTGGTCTTGCCTTCGGCGTCGGCCGGGTCGGCCCGCAGCGCGTCGGTGAGCACCTTCTCGACCTTGGGCAGCGTCGCGTCGCCGAAGGTCTGCGCGCGGATCATCTCCGCCGCGACCTCGCGCAGCTGGCCGGCGTCTCCGGCGGTGAGCGCGTTGTGGTACGGGCACGAGCCGATGCCGCCCGTCTTCGGGTGCGGCGTGGCGACCTCTTCGAACGTCTTCAGCTGCCGGACGTCGGCTCCGCCTTCGATGCGCGACGGCATGGTGTGCTCCCCCTGAAAGATTGCTTCCCCGCGAGGCTATGCGCCTCGGGGCCACCGCCACAACGTTCGCGCGCGTCCGGTCGGCCTCACTGCCCCATGCGCTCGAGGAACTTGTCGCGCAGCAGGTGCCCCTTGAGCAGCTCGACGAACTGGTCCTCGGTGTAGCCGCTCTGGAGCTTGAAGGCCGAGCCGTACTGGCCCTTCTTGGTGAGGCGGTCCTTGATGCCGAAGCCCGCCACCACCTCGTTGACGTCGTCCTTGGTGAGCACGCCGTTCTTGGTGAAGCGCTGGAAGACCTCGTGGACCTTGGCGGTGTCGACGTTGCCCGAGCGGTCGTAGAAGCCGTCGCCCTTGGAGGTGACCTTCGACAGGTCGCTGCCGAAGAACATGCGGGCGAAGGTCGCCTTGAACTTGGACGCCGCGGGCGAGTTGCCCAGCACCTCGAAGCCCTTGGCCAGCTCGCCGATGCTCAGCTTGCCGTCGAGGTCGAAGTCGAAGGCAGAGAAGTGGTTCTGCTTGTCGGAGGCGTAGCGAAAGACCTGGTCCGGCGAGCTGCGGTACCCATCGGCGATCTTGGTGGCCATGCAGAGGTATCGGCCGGAGGGGGCATGTGGTTGCGCCGGTCACATGCAACGACACCTGTCAGCCGAAACACTTGAAATCACTGACGACGGCGTGCCCTAGGCGTCGTCGTCGGGCGCGGCAGGGGCGGCTCCCCAGAGGTCCGAGGCCTCGAGCGTGCGGAAGGTGGCCTGGGCGGTGCGCTCGAGGAAATTCGCGTCTCCGAGGAGCGCGCCGACCTGGGCGCGGGTCCGCTCGCGCACCTCGGGGCTCTCGAGGGCGTCGCGGGCGACGGCCGTCGACGCCGCGATGACCTTCTGGCTGCCGGCGACCTTGCGGACCAGCGCCGACTGGCCCTGCAGGAGCTCGGCGCGACTCGACGGATCGCCGAGGAGCCGGCCGGTGACGTCGCTCGCCGCGGCGTGCACCGCCGGGTCTTCCAGCAGCGCGTCGATGACCGGTCCGGCGAAGGCCTGCACCGCGGCGGGGTCGGCAGCGAGCTGGGCCAGCACCAGCGCCTGCAGGTCGTCGCGCTGCTCCGGGCTCTCCCAGAGCCCCTGCACCACCTCGGTCATCAGGGTGCGCATCGAGGCGGTGGGGCCGTTCGCCAGCAGCGCCTTGAGCGAGGCGCCGGAGGCCTGGGCGGCCTCCTCAACCCCGGCGCTCACCAGGCCGGCGGCGCGCGGATCGTCGAGCACGTGCTCGAACATGCGGGCCGCGACCGCCTGCATCTGGTCCGAGCCGGCCTGGGCGAAGGCGGCGTGCACGGTGCGGGCGAGGAAGGCCGGGTCGGCGAGCAGCGCCTCGGTCTCCGCCTGGGCGGCCTCGGCGAGGGCCTTCGAGGACAGCGCCGTCTCGAGCTGGCGCTCGACGCGGTGCCGCACCGCCGGCAGCCGCATCGCCACCCGCCCCAGCGCCGTGCTCTGGAGCACCTCGCCCCGGAGCGAGCGGTCGTCCACCACCTGGCGGGCGACCTCGGCGAGCGTGGCCTGCACCCCGGGGTCCTTCAGCACGTCGGCGGCGAGCGGCTTGGCCAGCGCCGCCACCGCCTGCGGGTTGGCCGAGAGCGAGCGGGTGAGCTGACCTTCCAGGTACCCGCGGAACTCGGGCGTCGCCCACAGCTGAGCGAAGGCCTCGCGCGCCATCGGCCGGCCCACCGCCTGGTAGAGCGGCCCGCCCGCGACCTCGAGCCCCTGGTGGAGCGCCGCGGAGGCCACACCCTTGGCGGCCTTCACGGGCAGCTTGAGCAGACCGGCGGCGAGGGAGAGCGGGTTGGGCATCCGGGGGAGTGACGCCCGGTCGAGGAAAGGGTCGCGCGGTCCAGTCCGTCAAGTCAGGCCCTGGAGCCGGGCTGCGCCGCCGCAGCTGTCCCAGAACGGGACGCGCGCGCCCCACGCAAGCCTTGGCACGGCCGCTGCTCAAGCCAGGCCGCGAAGTCCAACCGGAGGAAGACAATGCACGCGAAGCAACTGGCAGCACTGGCGGTGTCGGTGGTGACGTTCGGCTGCGGGGTCGCCGAGGTGGGCGAGGTGGACGGCAGCGGCGGCACCGATCGCGGCAGCAGCGAGCACGCGATCATCAGCAACGAGCAGCGGGTGAAGAAGGTCCGGCTGCGTGAAGACCTGCTCTTCAGCTACTGGAGCAGCATCTCCTGTTACTACACCGAGCCGAACCCGCACGGCTCCATCTGCCGGGTGGTCTACGAGTACTTCACCGAGCACGACTACAACTCGGTCGTCTACTCGGGCCACGCGGCGTACATGCCCCCGCGATCCGGCGAGACCACCTTCAACGAGAACCTGAACTACCCGCACGGCGGCGACTACTGGATGGTGAGCGACGACAACTTCATCTACGAGGGCTGCTTCCCCATCCGTCACGACACGCCGGCGCGCAGCTACTACACGCTGCAGTGCCGCTACCGGTCGAGTCGCAACACCTGGCGGTGGACCAACTACGCCGACGTCCCCAACTGCGCGTCGTCCATCGCGTCCTGCGGCATGGACATCCTCTTCACCTCGGGCCTCGGCATCCTCGACACCGTCTCCAAGGTGAACGACTGCGGGAGCATTCCCGCGCACTGCAGCTGACGCCCGGCCTGGTGCCGACGGCGCGGAGGCCCGTGTCCCACCGTGGGTCAGGTGGACACGGGCCTCGCCGTTCCAGCGGGGGACTCTCACTCCGCGGCGCACCTGGCCCGGCCGGTGCACTGGTGCCCGGCATGCACCTGAGAGCGCTGCTTGCTGTGTCCGCGGTCGCCTGCTGGGCGACCGCCTGCGGTGAATCGAGCGACCTGCACGTCGCCCAGGCGCTGCAGCCCGGGTGTGCGGGCGGAGGCGCGGCGAGCCCCGGTGGCAGCGGGGGGCGGCCCGTCATCCCGGGCCCGGACGGCGGCGGCGCTGCAGTCGGAGGCGGAGGCGGAGGCGGAGGCGGAGGCGGAGGCGGAGGCGGAGGCGGAGGCGCGGCGGTTGCGACGGCCGACGCAGGCTCGACCCCGACGCCGGTCGATGCCGGCGGCACCCAGGTCGCCGATGCCGGGCGCCCCGACGCTGGAACCGGTACGCCCACGCCCGACGCCGGCCTCGCGCCCGATGCGGGACCGCGCGCGCCGTACGTGCAGGGCCACCTGCTGCACCACGGCGACGGGCGGCGGCTGGTGGTCGAAGGCGTCAACCTGGAGGCGCTGCGCTACGTCGACAGCTGCACCACCACCTACTTCGGCGACCACTGGAGCAACCGCGTCGCGCTGGCGCAGCGCTTCCGTGCGCTGGGCATCAACACGGTGCGGCTCAACGTGGGCGTCGGCGCTTACCAGGGTCGGCCCGACGCGCTCGACAAGCTGGTCGACCTCATCGGCGCCTTCGCGGCGCAGGGCATCTACTCGATGCCGTCGGATCACAGTCACACCGGCCAGGACCTGAACGACGTCACCGCGAGCCTCGCGCTGATGGGACAGATCCTCGCCAAGGTCCGCGCGAAGGGCCTCGAGCCGTACCTCATCCTGAACCCCTTCAACGAGCCCGGACCGATGGCGTGGTCGAGCTGGCAGGCGGCGCAGCAGCAGACGCTGTCGACGCTGCGCGGCGCGCTCGGCTTCCACGGCGTGGTGGTGCTGGACACCATCGGCTGGGCCACCGGTTTCGACGCCACGACGCTGTCGGCGGTGACGGCCTTCGACCAGTCGGTGAACGGCGGCACCGCGAACGTGGCCTTCACCAACCACTGGTACCCCAACATTCCCCTCTCCAGCGCCACTGCGGCGATGGGACACGCTGCGCAGTTCCCGCTGCTGGTGGGCGAGGTCGGCCCCATCAACCCGGGCAGCTCGCCGTTCACCGTGCAGTACCCGTCGGACGTCGCCGACTACCTGATCACCACCGGGGTGCCCCAGGGCCACAACGGGCTCTTCCCGTGGATGTGGCTGTGGTGCGACGAGAACACGATGATCGATCAGCAAGGCCAGCTGACCGCCTTCGGGACCGCGATGAACAGCCACTACTACTCGAAGGTCAGCGACAACTTCGCTCACTGATCGCGGTCGCTCGCGCCGCCACGCAGGCCGTGGCGGTCGAGCAAGCGGTAGAACTGGCTGCGCGCGATCTTCGCTTCGCGCGCCGCCGACGAGACGTTGGGGTGCCGGGAGAGCAGCGCCTTCAGGTAGTCGCGCTCGAAGGCCGCCACCAGCTCTCCGTACGACGGCAGCGCCTGGCTGGCGCTCCGGGCCGGCTCCCACGCCCCCAGGGTCACCGCGCGGTGCACGGCGTTGCGCAGCTCGCGCACGTTGCCCGGCCAGGGGTGGCACTGGAGCGAGGCGAGCGTGGCGGGCGCCAGCGGCACGTCGCCCCCGGACAGCTCGCTGGCGAACTGGGCGGCGAGCGCGCCGACGTCCTCCAGGCGGGCGCGCAGCGGCGGCACCTCCACCACCAGCACCGCGAGGCGGAAGAAGAGGTCTTGCCGGAACTGCATCGCCTTCACCATCGCCTCCAGATCGCGCGCGGTGGACGCGAGGATGCGGGCGGTGGTGCGCAGCTCGGCGTTGCCACCGACGGGCCGGTAGGTCTTCGACTCCAGCAGGCGCAGGAGCTTGGGCTGCAGCTCGAGCGGCAGCTCGCCGACCTCGTCGAGGAACAGCGTGCCGTCGCCGGCGCGGGTGACGGCGCCAGGGCGCGCGCGATCGGCGCCGGTGAAGGCCCCCTTCTCGTGTCCGAAGAGCTCGCTCTCGATGAGCTCGTGCGAGGTGGCCGCGCAGTCGAAGACCACGAAGGGCTTCTTTGCGCGGTCCGACAGCTGGTGGAGCGCGCGGGCCGCGAGTTCCTTGCCGGTGCCGCTCTCGCCCCGCAGCAGCGCGGTGCCGTCGCCCGCCGCGAGCTTCTCCAGCTGGGCGTACAGCTGGCGCATGGGCAGGGAGCTGCCCAGGAGCCCGTGCAGCCCGGCGCGCGTGCTGGCCACCACGGCCTGCGCTCCCGGCACCAGCTGCAGCTCGACGCGCCCCAGCGACAGGGTCCCGCCGATGGGGACGAGCGCCTCCTTCACCTTGGCGCGCAGGTACTTCACGCCGTTCTTGCTCGAGAGGTCGGTCACCCGGACGTGGCCGGGGAGCCGCTCGAAGGTGGCGTGCTCCCGGGACACCGAGCGGTCGGTGAGGCGCAGGCCGCAGCTGCTCGCGGTGCCCACGGTGGTGGTGCCATCGGGGAGCTCGAAGCGCAGGCCCTGATCCGGGCCGGTGCGGACCTCGACGAAGACCTCGCGGGGCCCCTGCCCTCCGGACGGCGTCTGGCGGTCGGTCAGCGTGTGCTCGACGCTCATCGCAGGTCCACCCGGGGAATGGTCACCGTCTGGCCGGGCGCGACCTGGACCTGGTGGCGGATCTGGTGCCCGGTGGTGGGGTTCCGGAGGACGACGGTCAGTGCCCCCGAAGGCACCGCGGCCTTGGCGAGCGGCGTCTGGCCCAGCGCCTTGCCGTTCACCGTCACCAGCGCCCATGGGTCCGCGTCGACGCGGAGGAAACCGCCAGCCACCTCGGCCGGCCGGGCCTTCGCGCGGCGCACCGGGTGGGCCGGCTCCACCGCTGGCGCTGCCGCAGCAGGCTCCGCGGGATCCTCGCGCGCGGGCGCCGGGGCCTCCGCGGGAGCCACCGCTGCGGGGATGACCCGGGCTGCTGGCGCGACGGCCTCTCGCGACCGAGCGTCGACCAGAGCGACCGGCTCCGGGGGCGGTTCGACGGCGTCATTGGAGTGGACGAGCACGTAGGTGCCAGTAGCAAGAGCCAGGCCGAGCCCCAGCGAGTACGGCCACACCCTGCGCACGGCGCTCGGGGAGGTGGAACTCTCGGTGTGGCTCGGGAGGCTGAGCTCCTGGGTGCGATCGTCGAGGCTCGAGACCTCGCTGCCGCAGGCCTCGGCGACCAGGCGGCCGAGGGCGCCGACGGCCTCCATCGAAGCCGGCGCGGGGAGTGCGGCACGGAACTCGGCGGCGGTGGCGAAGCGCTCCTCGAGTGGCTTGGCAGCAGCCCGCTGCAGTGCGTCGGCGAAGGCGTCCGGGAGGTCCGGCCGCAGCGCCCTCAGATCGGGCAGCGGGGCGGAGATGGACGCCAGCATCGTCTCGGGGCCGGTGCCCCGCCGGAACGGCGCCACCAGGGTCGCGAAGTGGAAGAGGCTCACCGCAGCCGAGAACAGATCGCTGCGCTGCTCGGCACCGTCGCCGCGGCAGACCTCGGGGGCCGCGTAGCCGAGCTTGCCGCGGAAGGTGCCGGCCTCGGTGTTGGGCGCCTGGTCCGCCGCCTTGGCGATGCCGAAGTCGGTCAGCTTCACCTCGCCGTGCACCGACACCAGCACGTTGTGCGGCGTCACGTCGCGATGGACGAGGCGGAGCGGAACGCCGTTCTGGGCCAGTCCGTGCACGTGGGTGAGCCCATCGAGGAGCGCACGGGCGACGTAGAGCACGACCTCGGCCGGCGGCGGCGTCCGCAGCCGGTTGATGAGCGTGGACAGGGCGACGCCGCGCACCAGCTCCATCGCCAGGAAGTAGCGGTGGGCGTCCTGGCCGACGTCGAAGATCTGCACCACGTTGGGGTGGGCCATGCGCGCCGCGACGCGCGCCTCGGACATGAACATCTCCACCGCCCGCGGCTCGCTCGCCAGGTGCGGCAGGAGGAGCTTCAAGGCGAGCGGCTTGGCGAAAGCGCCCGGGCCGTGCTGGGTGGCGAGGTAGATCTCCCCCATGCCCCCGGTCGAGATTCGGCTGCCGAGCAGGTAGCGGCCGAGCTGGTGACCGCGTGCCCCCTCGCTCATGGGGCCCAGAACCAGAGCGTCAGGGTGCCGACGCCGGCGGCGACGGCGGCAGCCCCCGAGGCGTAGGCGCCGACGGCGATCGCCTTCGAGGCGTCGTAGTGGGCCCGGCGCTCGCTCGCATAGGTGGCCCCGAAGGATTGATTCGACTCGGCCGCGCTGGCCGCGGCGAGCCCGACGGCGGCGACCGCGAGCACCGCAGCGCCGACGCCCACCACGAGCGTGGGCGAGATGCCCCTCGAGGGTGCGAGCTGCGGCGCGACCACCTCCACCGGCGGAGGGAGGGGCTCCGGCTCGAGGCCCGGGAGCATCACGTGGCGGAAGACCACCCCGTCCTTGTTCCTCGCGCGCACGTCGAGCGGCACGGCCGAGGCCGCCGCGGTGGTGATCGGCAGCGAGAGCTCGAGCGGCACTGTCCGCTCTCGCGGAGTGCCAGGCGAGGTGACCAGCTCGAGGGTGGCGATCTGCCGGTACGGATCGAGCAGCGTGATCTCCACGCCGGCTCCGGTCCGTCGGGCGTCGAGCGTGCACAGGCCGCGCGGGAACTGCGCGGCCTTCGCCTGGGTGAAGGCCTCGACGACCTTGGGCGCCGCGTCCACCGGGCCCGGCCAGTGAGGATCGACGCCCAGGAGGGCGCGGTAGTGGCTCCGAGCCGCGCCGGCATCGTCCTTGGCGATCGCGATGCGGGCGAGCAGGTCGAAGACCGCGAGCTGGTCGGCAGGAGGCAGCGGCTGTTGGCGCAGCACGGCGAGGAGCGTCTCGGCCTGCTCGTACTCCAGCGCGCGGTAGTGTTGCTGCGCCTGCGCGAGGAACGGATTCGCGTCGGTAGCGAGGGCGAGCCCGAGGAGAAGTGCCGCCACCATCGGAAGCGCAGTCTAGTGGAGACCCGCGGGAGGGGGGTGCACGCGTGCTACTTTCGACCTGATGCGTCGGGCAGCCCTTCTCACTCTGCTCCTGTCGGCGGCCTGCCCGGTGGCCCCGTGCTTCCAGGGCGCCGCGTGCGACGACACGCACCTTTGCCCTGACGGCTTCACCTGCGTCAGCGCCCGCTGCCAGCCCAACCCGGGCACCATCGAGGCGGATCGCTGCCTCCAGGGTGGCTCGGGTGGCGGAGGCGCAGGTGGTGGCAGCGCGGGTGGCGGGAGCGCGGGTGGCGGGAGCGCAGGTGGCGGTAGCGCAGGTGGCGGTAGCGCAGGTGGCGGCAGCGCAGGTGGCGGCAGCGCGGGCGGCGGCAGCGCGGGTGGCGGTAGCGCAGGTGGCGGCAGCGTAGGCGGCGGGAGCGCGGGTGGCGGCAGCGCGGGTGGTGGTCAGCCTGACGCGGGCGTCCTCCCGCCCTACGTCGTGGGGAGCGAGCTCAAGCACGGCGACGGCCGGCGCCTGACCGTCTCCGGGGTGAACCTGGAGACGCTGCGGTACGTCGACACCTGCACCACGACCTACTTCGCCGACCACTGGGCCAACCGCGTCGCGCTCGCCCAGCGCCTTCGGGGCCTCGGCATCAACGTGGTGCGGCTCAACGTCGGCACGGCCGCGTATCAGAGCCGCAGTGACGCCATCGACAAGCTGGCGGATCTCATCGAGGCGTTCGCCGCACAGGGCATCTACTCGATGCCGTCGGATCACAGTCACTCCGGACAGGCCCTCACCGATCTCACCGACACCCTCGCCCTCATGGGACAGATCGTCGCCAAGGCCCGCGCGCGAGGCGTGGAAGCCTTCCTCGTGCTCAACCCCTTCAGTGAGCCGGGGACCATCACCTGGTCGGCGTGGCAGACCGCGAGCCAGACTGCGCTCACCACCCTCCGCGGCACCCACGGCTTCTCCGGCGTCGTGGTGCTCGACACCATCAACTACGCGACCGGCTACGACGCGACCACCTTCACCGCGGTGGTGAACCACGAGAAGTCGGTCAACGGCGGCAAGTCGAACGTGGTGTTCGCCCACGGCTGGTACCCCAACATCCCCCTGAGCAATGCCATCGCGGCGATGAACCATCCCGCCTCCCCGCTGCTGGTCACCGGGGTCGGCGCCATCAACCCCGGCACCTCGCCGTACACGCCGACCTACCCGGCCGACGTGGCCGACTGGCTGGTCGACGCAGGCATCCCGCAGGGCCACAACGGGCTGCTGCCGTGGCTGTGGCTCTGGTGCGACGAGAACTCGCTCACCGACGGAGGCTCCGGCCTCACCGAGTACGGCGCGCTGATGAACAGCCACTACTTCGCCAAGATCGCCCCCAACTTCGCGCGCTGAGCACACGTCACCGGTCGCCTCCGCCCTCGAACGCGAGTCGACCTGCCCGACTCGCGCCCTCCCCTTGCTCGGGCGGGGCGCCGGTGCTGCCGCGCTAGGTGCAGGCCCCCATGGCGCAGGCCTTGCCCGCCTTCGAGCAGTCGAGCGTCTGGCGGAACGTGCAGCCGGTGCCGGGAGCGGTGCCCCCGCTGCACGCGTGATCGACGCAGCCGGCCCCCTTCGCCTTGCAGTCGTACGTCTCCCGCCAGGTGCAGCCACTGCCCGGCGCCGTGCCGCCGTTGCACTGGTGGTCCACGCAGTTGGAGCCGTACGCCGCGCAGTCGTGCGTCTCCCGCCAGGTGCACCCCGTGCCTGGCGAGGTGCCGCCGTTGCAGCGGTGGTCCACGCAGTTCGAGCCGTACGTCGCGCAGTCGTGCGTCTCCCGCCAGGTGCAGCCCGTGCCTGGCGAGGTGCCGCCGTTGCACTGGTGGTCCACGCAGTTCGAGCCGTACGCCGCGCAGTCGTGCGTCTCGCGCCAGGTGCAGCCCGTGCCGGGCGAGGTGCCGCCGTTGCACTGGTGGTCCACGCAGTTCGAGCCGTACGCGCCGCAGTCGTGCGCCTCTCGCCAGGTGCAGCCGGTGCCGGGCGAGGTACCGCCGTTGCACTGGTGGTCCACGCAGTTCGAGCCGTAGGTGCCACACGCCGCGAGCTCCCCCTGCGTGCAGCCCGGCCCCGAAGACGTGCCGCCGTTGCACTGGTTGTCCACGCACGCCGAGCCGTAGGTGCCACAGGCCTGACGCTGGCCGTCGGTGCAGCCGTCGCTCCCCACGCCGCCGCCGCACGCGGTGGCGCTGGTCGCGTTGAGCAGCCCGAACGGATCGATGTCGTTGTAGTAGTCGCCGTCGGCGGAGACGTTGAAGTGCAGGTGCACCGAAGGCGCGCCCGAGCTGCCCATGAAGCCGATCAGCTGCCCCGCCTCGACGTGCTGGCCTTCGCTGACCACCGCCTCGTCGAGGTGGCCGTAGTAGTACCACCAGCCACACCCGTCAGCGAGGGTGACCCGGAGCCCTGAAGTGGAGCTCGGCACGCCCGCCCGCGTGATGGTGCCCGCGGCCACGGCGACGATCGGCGCTCGGTAGAAGGCGAACACGTCGACGCCGTGGTGCACGCCGCCGTAGTCCGAGTTCGCGTTCTGGTCCGGGCAGCTCGTCGCGCAGCTGCCGCCGCAGGACGCGGCGTCGTACCCGATGTTGTGCTCCGCGTTGACCGGGAAGCGGGACATCTGGGGCCCGCAGTTCACCTTCTGGCCCGTCGAGGCCTCGTCCGGCATCGGGCCGTCGTCTGCCGGGGACACCACCGACACCCCGCACGCGGGGAGGAGGAGGAGGAACGTCGAGACTGCTGCAGCGCCGAGCTTGGTCCGGTCCATGCCGGGCCACGTTGCAACGCCGGCACCACCCCGCCGCACCCGGACCTTGGGCGACATCGACCGGACACAACGCGCCAAGACGTCATTCCCGCGTTTCGGTCGGCGCTCCGCCCGTCAGGCTCCTTCACACGCGAGCTGCCGCGTCGAGGTGCAGGTGGAGCACTTAAGCCCAGCTGCCCTGTTCGCAACCCGGACAGTCAGCGGCGCGACTGCTCCCGCCAGGCCATCGGGCTCGCTCCGGTCCAGCGCCGGAACGCCCGGTCGAAGGCCCGCAGCTCCGAGTAGCCGAGGAGGAAGGCGATCTCGCTCACGCTCAGCCGCGGGTCCGCGAGGTAGCCCTTGGCGAACTGCGCGCGCGCCCCGTCGAGCAGCGCCTGGTAGCCCAGGTCCTCGTCCTTGAGCTTTCGCTGCAGCGTGCGCGGGGTGAGCCCCAGGGCCGGGGCGACCGCCTCGATGCCCACCTCCGCCTTGCCCAGCCGGGCGCAGATCTCCTCGCGCACCCGCTGCCCGAGCACCGCGAGCGGGGCCTGCTGCGCCAGCACCGCGTCCGCCTGCGCCTGGAGCAGCCCCAGCAGCGCCGGGTCCGCACTCCCCAGCGCCTTGGCCGCCAGCACCGCCGGGCCTTCGAAGCCGCTGGTGCGCTGCGCGAACTCGGGCGCGACGCCGAAGAAGACCTGCAACGCGCGCCGGGCCGTGGGGCCGGGGTCGGCGTGGCTGAACCACACCCGCGTCACCGCCCAGTCGCTCACCAGCTCCCGCGCGATGCGGTGGAAGAGCGCCAGCGTGTACTCGTTGAGTTCGCGGCCCCAGCCACCCTTGCGGCCCGGCACCACGATCTCCAGTCCCACCTGCTGCGCGCGCTTGACCGGCACCAGCTCGCCGCCCCGGTTGATCAGCCGGTAGTAGCGACTCACCGCCTGCATCCCCGCCTCGAGCGACGGCGACAGCCGGGCGATGAACTCGAGCCACGCGTACGTTCCCCGCGGCACGGCGCCGGCGAGCTCGAGCCCCAGCGACGGGGCGGGAGACGCCTGCGCGGCCTGCTGGAGAAAGCCAGCGATCACCGAGAGCGGCGCGCTCACCTCCGCCGCGGTGGCCGCCCCTGCCGGAAGGAGCCCCAGCAGCCGCGCGCGCTCGGGCGCCGGCACCGCCCGCGCTTCGAGCAGCCGCAGCACGAGCGGCACCAGCCGGAAGGTGAAGCTCGGGTCGACGCTCGCTCGGGCCATCGCGCGGCCGAACCCTCGGCGGATCCGCCGCGCGACGCAAGCGCGCTACAGGGTGGCGATCCCGCCCGGCTTGGCGGCGTACGACATGTCGCCGAAGGTGGTGTCCGCGAAGCCCAGCTTGTTGAGGAGCGAGACGTAGAGGTTGTTGGTCGCGGTCTGCGTGGCGTACTGGAGCGTGAAGTCGTCCGTCGTCGCCTTGGTGTTGAAGTTGAGGTACCGGCCCGTCTGGAGCGTGCCGCCCGCCTTGCCCGCCAGCATGATGGGCATGTCGCTGCCGGAGTGGATCGCGCCGTGGCTGAACTCGCTGGTCCAGAGCATGAGCGAGTTGTCGAGCATGTTGCCGCCCGCCTCGGGAGTGTCCTTGAGGCCCTTGAGCAGCCGCGCCACCATCTGGGCGCGCAGCTGCCGGTTGCGGATCATCGCCTGCTGGTACGGCGTCAGCCAGTCGGGGTGCGGCATGTACAGCGAGCCCTTGTTCCCCATGTCGCGCGACATGTGATGCAGCGAGTGGCCGATGTCGTAGCCGACGGTGAAGGGCAGCGGCGTGGGGTCCCACGTCATGTGGAAGTCGCCGACCTCGAGGCTCAGCACCCGCGTCTGACCGCAGCGCAGCGCCGCCAGCGCGATGTCCACCATCACCTGCCAGGTGTTGCCGATGTTGGTGAAGGTGCCGCTCACCGACGGCTTGCTGCAGCTCGGCGCCACCGGGGGCTGGATCGCCGCCACCCGCTGCTCGATGGAGCGCACCGCGTCGAGGTGCGCCTGCACCGCGAGCTTGTCCTGCGCCGACATCTTGTTCTGGTAGCGCTGCAGGTTCTTCGAGGTGCCGTCGAGCACGCTCACCTTGAGCGCCTGCGCGCGCACCACCGCCGGGTCGGGGCCGCCGGTGCCGGTCTGCACCCCGCTCAGGATGGTGTTGAACGCCTTCTGCGGCGTGTCGAGCAGCGACGCGTACTGCTGCGAGGCCTTGAAGAACGGGCTGCCGTAGTTGTGCGCGTCGAGCAGCAGGTTCACCGACGCCAGCCCGCCCGCCGGAGCGCCCCAGCGCGCCGCGATGACCTGGTCGATCGACGGGCCGTAGGCGATCGACTTGTCGTCGGCCTCACCGGGGTTCTTCCCCTTCCCCGCAGTGAGGATGGTGACGTTCGAGATGCCGTGACCGTTGCCGTAGTCGCCCTGCTTGTCGCCGGCCATGTTGTCGATGCCGCGCACCACCACGCAGTCGTTGGTCAGCCCCGCCGCCGCGAGCGGCTGGTGAATGGCGCCCAAGGTGAGCGGCTGGCCCGGCTTGCTGGTGGGGCGCCAGGCGTCCATGCCCTGCGACTCCTGGGAGCCGTCGGTGAAGCCCTGGTACCCGTAGATGTTGCCCATGTGGTTGGTCAGGGTGCCGCCGTGCTCGAAGAAGGTGAGGAAGCGCGGCTTGGGCGCCGTCTGCCCCCACGCCTTCTCGGTGAACTCCAGCGCCGGCAGCGCGATCGCCAGCCCACCGAAGCCCTGGATGAAGAAGCGGCGCGAGAACTTGGTGCTCATGGCGTCTCCTGGATGAAGAGGGCGTTGTCGTCGGTGGTCAGCGAGAGCACGAGGTCCCGCATGTCGTCGGTCTGGCGGAACCGCTCGTCGAGGCGCTGCAGGCTGCACGCGTCGGTCTTCACCGCCGTGCGCTGGTTGGCGTGGGTGAACCACACCTTGGCCATCGTATCGTGCGCCGGCACGCTGGCGGCGAGCTTGTCGGAGAGCTCCACCCCGCCGCGCACCACGCCGGCCACGTCCACGTCCTTCAGCGTCACCGTGGAGTCGACCGGCACCGAGTAGGCCTGGCCGTTCAAGGTGCCCGACTCCGTCGTCACGTAGCGACCCATGGCGTCGTAGTTGCCCAGCGCGTAGCCGAGCGGGTTGATGTGGGCGTGGCACGCCTGGCAGCCGGCCGACGCGGTGCGGGTGTCGACCTGGTCGCGGATCGCCAGCGCGGTGGCGCCCGGCTTGAGCGGCGTGTTGTCCACGTTCGGGGGCGGCGGCGCCAGCGCCTGGCCCAGCACCTCGCGGTAGAGGAAGACGCCGCGGCGGATCGGCGACTGCTGATCCTGCGGGGTGTAGAGCGCGAGGAACGCCGCGCGGGTGAAGAGGCCCGAGCGCTCGGTGTCCTTGAGGTCGACCCAGGCCGAGGTGGCGTCGTTCGCCGGCAGCCCGGTGGTGACGCCGTAGAGCTGGCCGAGCGAGCGGTTCACGTACGCCTTGCGCGACGTCATCAGCGACTTGAAGGAGCCGGTCTCGAAGAACACCTTCTCGTAGAGCGCGAGCACTTCCTCGCGCATCGCCGCGCGCAGCACCGCGTTGTCGAACGGGAACTTGGTGGCGTCCTTGGGGGCCGCTTCCAGCGAAGCCTGGTGCGAGTTGCCGTCGAGCTGCAGCCACTCCGCCACCACGCCGCGAATCGCCTTGTGCGCCTTGGGGTCCTTGAGCAGGCGGTCGGCCTGGGCGCGGACGCCAGCGGCGGTGTCGAGCGAGCCGTTCTCGGCCGCGGCGAGCAGCGTCGCGTCGGGCGTGCTGTTCCACAGCAGGTACGCCAGGCGGGTGGCGCGCTCGTTGCCGGTCAGCCGGCGGATGCCCGCGGGCAGCGTGGGGTCCACCACGCCTTCCTCGTGCAGGTAGAGGAACTGGGGCGCCTGGAGGATCGCCTCCGCGGTGGCGTCGATGCACTCCTTGAACGTCGCCACCGGGGTGATGGCGGTGTTGGTGCGCACCGCGTCGTAGACGTCGGCCTTGAAGCCCGCCTTCTCGTCGACGGTGAGCGGCCGGCGGAACACCGCGTGCCCGAAGTCGGCGATGAACTGGTCGGCGCAGGTGCTGTTGAGCGCGCCGGTGATGCTGCACTTGAGGTAGCTCTCGTGGCCCTTCTTGAGCACCAGCGCGTGCGCCGCCGCGTTGAGCGTCTCCACTTCCTGCTCGGTGATGATCGGCCCGGCGAGCGGCGCCAGCGTGGGCGCCAGCGTCTGGTCGTTCAGCAGGTCGCGGTAGGAGTTGAGCTGCTGCTCCGCGTTCAGCCGGCGCAGCGTCGACGGCGCCGCGGCCACCGTCACCCCGGCGCACTGATCGACCGGCGGCGTGGGGTTCGTCGGGTTGGTGGGGTTGGTCGGGTTCGTCGGGTTGGTCGTGTTGTTGGGGTCGACCGGCAGGAACGGGTTGGTCGGATTCGTCGGGTTCGACGGATTCGAGGGGTTCGACGGGTCGACCGGCATCTGGGTCGACGGGTCGCCCGGGCTGGGGGTGATGATCGCGCCATCGCACCCCGCCACACCCACCACGGCCAGGATCTTGAGCAGTCGCATGTCGGTCCTCACGTGGCTGTCCCTATCCACGTTCCGGGCCTGCTCTAGACGGCTGGAATCACTCGATTTTCAGGCGATTGGACACCGAAAGGAGTGATGGGTCGCCACCCCACGCGTCCCTCGTGGAGGGACACCGGCGGCGACCGAAATCGCGAGCGAATTCCGCTTCTTCCCTACCCTCGCCCACCCCCGAGACGCTCAGGGGTGGGCACCTTCCGGCGCACGCCTCAGGGCGCGACGCGCAGGATGAGGCCCTTCTCGCCACCCAGCAGCACGTCGGTGCCGTCGCTCACCGACGACACCAGCTCGAGCGGCGGGCCGTACCGGCGCTGCCAGCTCCCGCCGTCGAGCGAGGTGGCGATGAGGCCGTTGCTGCCGGCCGCGACCCAGCCGCTCGACGAGCTCTGCACGGTGCGGAAGTCGTCGGTCGTGGCCGGAAACGCCTGGAGCTGCCACTTCTGCCCGTCGCTCGAGGTGCCCACCACGCCGTCGTTGCCCACGCCGATGAACAGGCCGCGGTCGAAGGCGATGTCGTTGAAGCGGGGCACGGTGCCACCGTCGTCGAGGCTGGAAGGCGTGAAGGTCATGCCGTCGTTGCTCGACGAGGTGCCATCGAGCGTCAGCCGGCCGTTGCCGAAGGCCACCGAGCGCACGAGGCCGTTCGGCGACAGCACGTTCCAGGTGAGCCCGTCGGTGGAGTTCGCGACCTGCCCGTTGAAGACCCAGAACTTGCCGAACGCGGCCACCGGCACGGTGATGCTCGAGCCACGCGGCGCGAGACGCACCCGCTGCCAGGTCGCACCCTCGTCGGTCGAGCGCCAGATGAGCCCGGTGCCGGTGGTGGCGATGAGCGTCGAGCCGAGGCGCGCCACGCGGCCGCGCGGGCCCGCTTCCATGCCGAAGTTCACCGGCGTGAAGTTCCGGCGGTCGGCCGCCTTGAGGCCCAGGCCGTGCTCGGTGAAGGCCAGCACGCCGGCGTCGGCGAGGTCGACCAGCGCGGTCACCCGGGCGTTGGGCTGGGTGTTGAAGACCGAGAAGTCGCCCAGGTTGACGGTGGAAGCGACGCGGTTGGGCTCGTGCGCGAAGGCCCAGGTGCCACCGCCGAACGCGCCCTGCTCCAGCTGGAACGAGCTCGAGCCTTCGACGCCGGAGTCCCGCGCCGACCACGCCACCCCGTCGGGCGAGGTGAAGAGCCACGGCTGCGAGCGCGACATCACGTACTGGGTGCCGTCGTGGAACGCGACGCCGTCGAGGTTGAACGCCGGCTGCGCCACCGAGCTCCAGGTCACCGCGTCGACCGAGGTGAAGACCTTCTGCCGGCCGGTCACCAGCCAGCTCCCGCCCTGGTAGTTGATGGACATCAGGCTCTCGAACGGCGAGCCGGGCAGCGTCTGCTTGGTCCAGCCCTTGCCGTCACCCGAGGTGAAGAGCGTGCCGCCACCCGTGGCCACGAAGAGGCCGTTGGCGTTCACCACGCGGATCAGCGTCTGGTTGGTGCCGGCGTCGCTGCGGGTCCACGACCCGCCGTCGGCCGAGCTGTAGACCTCGCCGAAGCCGCCCACGGTGACCAGGCCGCCGGGCCCCTGCGCCACGTCGGACACCGGGTAGAACGCCGGGGTCTGCACCACCGTCCAGGTGAGGCCGTCGTCGGAGTGCGCCACCTGCCCGGCGTTGCCACCGGCCCAGAAGCCGCTCGAGAGCGCGCGCACGTTGATGCCCACGCGCGGACCGAACGACCAGCTGAGGCCGTCGGTCGAGGTGAGGAGCCGCGGGGTGAGGCCGTTGCCGCCGCCCATGGCGACGAAGCGGCCGGCGCCGTACGCCATCGAGGTGTAGCGGACGGTGGCGCCCTCGGTGACCGTGGTCCACTCGAGGCCGTCGGTGGAGCGCAGCAGGATGCCGTCGTTGCCCACCGCGACGAAGACGCCGTTGCCGAACGCGGACGCGTTGATGGTCCCGGTCGCCGCCTGGCTCCGCGAGGTCATCACGCCGCCGTCGAGCGAGGCCACCACGCCGCCCCAGACGCCGAGCGCGGCAGTGGTCCCGTTGCCGGAGACCGCGGTGCGCAGCTCCTGCGGCCCGGAATAGAGGCCGCCCGCGAAGCCGCCCAGCTCGGTGACCCGCTGGTCGCTGGAGACGATGAAGCGGCCGCCGGTGAAGCGCACCGAGCGCGACTGCGGAGACGGGAACGACTGCTCGGTGGTGGGGAACGACAGGCCCGTGGTGCCCGAGTACGCCGCGCCGGAGCCGCTGTTCGACTGCCCGAGGCCGACGAACTTGCCGTTGCCGTAGGCGATGCTCACCACCTGGTGGGAGCCCGACGCGTTCCAGGTTCCCGCGTCCCAGTGAATGCCGTCAGCCGAGGCGAGCACGCGCGAGGTGGCGCCGAAGCCGCCGCCCACGGCGACCGCGAGCGTCGGGCTCGAGGTGACGTCCGCCAGCGCACCGGTGCCGCCGGTGTCGCGGCGGGTCCACTGCACCGCGTCGGGAGAGGTGAAGATGCTGCCGTTCGCGCTGGTGGCGATGAAGAGGTTCGAGAAGTAGGTGACGCCGGTGAGGGCGTCCGGAGACTCCGCGAAGGAGAAGCTCCAGCTGAGCCCGTCGGTGGACTGCGCGGTCGCACCGAGCTCGCCGACCGCCACGAACTTCCCGCCGCCGAAGGTCACGCCGCGCAGGTGGCCGTAGAACGCATGTCCCAGGGTGAGCGCTCCGGTGCCGCCGTCGAGGCTCGCGCCGCCGCCACCCTGCCCACCCGCCGCGCCGCCGCCAGTGCCGCCCATGCCGCCGCCGGAGCCGGACGCGCCGCCGCCCG
>JAIBBQ010000278.1 GCA_019694595.1 Myxococcaceae bacterium | reverse complement strand
CCGTACTCGTGGCCCTGGTTGCCGTTGCCCCACGCCTTGGTGTCCAGGCGGTAGAGCGTGCGCGGGTCGTGCGTGCGCTGCTTCTCGTCGGGGGCGCATTCCACCGCGCCCTTCGGGCCCTGCTCGTCGCACACCAGGCCCACGCGCTTCGGGTCGAACGCGTTCCAGCGGCGATAGAAGGCGACCGGGCGGGCGTCGGGGTGCAGCAGGTGCCACAGGGTCGGCACCGAGCCGTTGTGGAGGTACGGCGCCGTCAGCCACACCGCGCCCAGGTTCGGCGCCAGGTACGCGCTGTCGCTCTCGATGTGCAGCAGCCCGCGGTAGTCGCTGTTCTCCAGCGCGTCGACCATGTCCGACGACATCGCGAGCGCGCGCTCGGGGTCGGTGCCCACCTTGCGGGTGGAGACGCGCTCGTTGGGGTACGTCGGCACGTCGGGCGCGTAGGTGCCGTGGCAGCGGCTGCACGACTCGGAGAACACCGCGTGGCCCTTGGCGGCCAGCGCCTGGTCGATGGCGTACGGGTACTTCGGCGCCTCGAGCGACGTCTCGATGTACGCCACGATGTCGTCGAACACCGCGCGGTTGAGAAGCGCGTCTCGCGCCGAGCGGCCCTTCTGCAGCTCGGACAGCATCACGCGCGCGGTGTGGTCGCCGGTCATGCTGCCGTCGATGAGCGAGCGGGTCTTGAGCTTCTGGTTGAAGACGCTCACCAGGTCGACGAGCGCGGTGTGGTTCTCCGGGATGCCGAAGATGCGCTTGAAGCCGTTCAGGTTGTCGGAGCGGCCCGCGCCCGCCTTGCCGATGAAGCGGGTGGCCGGCTTGCGCGACACCTGGTCCCGCGCGAGCAGCAGCCACGCGCGCACGCCCTGGCGCTCCACCGTCCCCAGCGGGCGGCCCTTCGACTCCGCGACCTGAGCCACCGCGTCGAGGTTCAGCTTCTCGGAGCGGATGGCGGTGTCGAGCGTCCACACCAGGTACTGGATGTCGAGGTCGGTGTTGGGCGCGCCCACCACCACCTTCCCGTCGAACTGGCCGGTGTGACAGAGCGAGCAGTTCGAGGTGTAGATCTCCGTGCCCATCAGGCTGCGGCTCACCCAGCCGACCGGCGGGCCGTCGGGGTTCTCGGGACGCGGAATCAGCCCCACTCCGCGCCAGCCTTCGGGCAGCACCTCGGGCAGCAGCACCGGGATGGCTTCCCACACCGCGCGCGGCACCGACGCGTACGTCTTGGTGCCCAGGTCCGAGTCCATGAAGGCCACCCGGCCACGCTCGGCGTCACCGACCTGCGGAGGCGGCAGCGGGCGCACCTTGTTCCACGCCATGCGGCCGCCACCCACGGACAGCGCCGCGAGCAGCGCCACCGGCGCGAGCCGAACCAGCGTCACAGGGTGCCCTCATGTGGCCGCATGTGGGCAAGTATCGGCAATTCGCCCACCAAGTTGCCTCCACAAAGGCAACTGGCTGGAATTGCTCACTTCTTGCCCAGGCCCACCAGGCGCTTGAGGGTCTCCACGACGATGATCCGCGCCGCCCGGCCCATGAGGCCCCGGGTCTCGAAGGAGGCCAGCCGGGACGGCAGGCCGATCGCCGACGGGCCCACGTAGAGCGTCACCCGGGTGGGGTCGACGTAGAGGTTGTCGAGCTTGGCGTTCTGGTTGCCGCCCAGGAGGAACGGCTTGCCGGTGGCGATGGCCTCGCCGATGGCGCGCGGCCAGACGCGGGCGCCCATGAAGGCGGGGGACACCTCGGGCCTGCGCCACAGACAGGTGATCTCGCAGCAGTCGTCCCACGTCGCGCCGGGCGGCGGCGGCAGCGTGGCGCGCGCCTCGGCGGGCACGAACTCGAGCAGCCGCAGCGGCTGCTTCCACCCCACCACGTAGCCCGCGAGCTGGCGGCCAGCCCCGTCGACCACCGCCACCACCTTGGACGCCCGCAGGTACTCGAGCGGCACGCTCCCCTTCACCACGCCCTTGGTGCGCTCGGTGATGGTGACGGCGAAGCCGTCGGCGAAGGCCTGCAGCTCCTCGTCGGTCGACAGCTCCTTCAGGCGCAGGCGCAGCAGGTTGGAAATCATCCCCGGGCCTCCTCGAGCGCCAGCGTCCACAGCGCGCGCGAGTCGTGCGGCAACCGCAGCGCGAGTCGGGCCTGCGCGGTCCGCAGCAGGATGCGCGCGTCCCAGTCGAGCGTGTGCGCGAGCACGTCCTTCACCTGAAGCGACCAGGCGCCCACGTGGAGCGTGCCGCCGTCGAGCACCAGCTGGCCCCGCGCGAGGTGCGCGAGCTCGCGGCGGCTCACGTCGACCACGTCGGCGGGCCCCAGGCTCTCGAAGCGTCGGCTCGCCCGCCAGCGCGCGCGGAAGTGCGTCTTCACCTGGGAGAGCACCTCGGCGAGCGGCGAGCTGCCGCCCGCGGCGTGGAGCACGTTGTCCGCGGTGACGAACCACACGCGGTGGCACGCAGCGCAGCGCAGCTCCTCGCCGCCGTCGGTGAGCGCCCGGTCCTCGCCGCACTCCGGGCACAGCCGCAGGAAGCGCGCGAGCCCTTCCGCGAGCCGCCGCCCTTCTGCCGGCCAGCGCGGGCCGTCGCCGTCGGGGTCGACGCGGATCCGCTCGGCGACGTAGGCCTCCACCTCTCCGAAGGCGAGCCGTCGCGGCGGGTCGATCTCCAGCCGCAGGCGCGTGTGCCGCGGGTGCTTCGCCCACGGCGGCCACACCCGGTCGGAGTTGAACAGCCGCGCCGTCACCACCGGCACGCCGAGGTAGCTCACCAGCTGGGGCAGGCCGGGCTGCAGCGGCAGAGGGCGCCCGTCCCACGGGAACTGGCCTTCGGGGAAGAGGCCCACCGCGCCGCCGAGCTGCGTCCACCCCTTCAAGGTGCGCAGCGCGCGCGCGTCGGGGTCGAGCTTGCGCTTGGGAATCTGCCCCCACCAGGCGACCAGCCGCGACGCGGTGCCCAGGCTCATCACCGGCTCGGTGATGAGGAACTGGATGGGGCGGCGCGCGTGCACGGTGAGCAGCCAGGGGTCGAACGCGCAGCGGTGGTTCATCAGCACCAGGAGCGGTCCCTGCGCGAGGTGCTCGCGGCCTTCCACTTCCACCTCGGCCATGAAGGCGCTGGTGCCCAGGCGGGCGGCCCAGCCGAAGGCGCCCATCACCCGCTCGAGCTGCGCGAGTCCCTCGGCCGATGGCTCCCGGGGCGCCAGCGCGGGCGGCGGCACCTTCCACCCGAGGCTCGCCGCGGCGGTGCTCACTTGAAGTGGGGAATGACCTGCTCGGCCATGGTGCGAATCGATTCCTGGATCAGCTCGTGCGGCTGGGTCCCGGTCTGCATCACCAGGATGAGCTCGTCGACGCCGGCATCGACGAAGCGCTGCACGCTCTCGCGCGCGCTCGAAGGGTCGCCGATGACGCTGGAGAGCTGGGCGCCCGGCGTGTTCCGGGTGGCGCGGAAGGCGTCGACCTGCGCGTCGGGCGGCAGCTGCCTCGGGGCGTTGATGGGGCCCGTCGGGCGCGACGGCGTGCCGTAGTACGTCATCATCGAGCGCAGGAAGAACTGGGCGCCGCGCAGCCCGTACTGCACCGCCTTGCGGTCGTCGGGCAGCACCAGGCACGACGGGTTGCAGCAGAAGCGGTTGGTGACGCGGCCGGTGATGGGCTTCGCGCGCGCCACCGCCGCCTTGTAGGCCTGCGCGTACTGGGACAGCAGCGCGTCCTGGTAGATGGCGAGGTTGAGCGCGCCCAGCCCGAGCTCGCCCGCGGCCACCGACTGCTCCGGCCGGCTGCACGCGGCGAAGACCTCGGGGTGCGGCGCCTGCACCGGCTTGGGCACCACGTTGGTGGGCGGCACGTCGTAGTACTGGCCCTTGAAGGAGAAGACCTCGTCCTTCCACATGCGCGGAATCATCTGCAGCGCCTCGAGCCACTGGCTCTCGAGCTGCGCCCCGTCGAGCTCGAAGGCGCCCTGCTCCACCTTGGTGCCCGACTTGCCGGTGCCCCACTGCACGCGCCCCTCGGAGAGGATGTCGAGCACCGCGATGCGCTCGGCGATGCGGATGGGGTGGTTGTAGCGGCCGGGCAGCAGCGTCACCCCGTGACCGATGGCGATGCGCTTGGTGCGGGCGGCGACGAAGGCGAGGAAGATCTCCGGCGCGGAGGAGTGCGCGTACTCGCGCAGCCCGTGGTGCTCCACCGCCCAGATGCCGTCGAAACCCACCTCGTCGGCGAGCACCGCCTGCGCCACGCAGTCGTGGAAGAGCTGCCGCTCGGTCTCGGGCGTGGGGTTCGAGATCTGCATCTCGAAGAAGAGCGAGAAGCGCATCAGTGCCCCACCCACCCGAGCCGGGTGACGGTGTCGGCGATCATGATCTTCTGCACCGCCTGCGGGCCTTCGTAGATCTGCAGGATCTTCGCGTCGCGGTAGAGCTTCTCGGCGAGGCCCGCTTCCAGGTAGCCCAGGCCCCCCAGCATCTCGATGGCCTGGTTGGTGACCTTCACCGCCATGTTGCCGCCGGCGAGCTTGGCGCAGCACGACAGCTTCATCGCCTCGGGGCCGTTCGACTGCAGCTCCGCGCAGGCGCGCCAGGTGAGCGCGCGCACCAGCTCGAGCTCCATCTCCATCTCGGCGAGGTGGAAGCGGAAGTCCTGGCTCTCGATGAGGCGCCGGCCGTCGCCGGTGACGCGCGCGTGCCCGTGCTGGATGCAGAGGTCGCGCGCCCGCCGCGCCACGCCCACCGACATCGCGGCGATGCCCACCCGGCTCGCCCGCAGCGCCCGCATGCCGATGACCACGCCTTCGCCGGGGCGGCCGATCTGATCTTCCTTGGGCACGAAGACGCGGGTGAAGGTCACCTCGGCGGTGTCGGCCGCGCGCTGCCCCATCTTGCGGTACGGCGTCCTCACCTCCACGCCCTCGGCGTCGCGCGGCACCGCGAAGCAGGTGAGGCCCGCGTCGCCGGGCGTGAGGCGCGCGAAGACGAAGTACACGCTCGCCACCGACGCGTTGGAGATGGTGCTCTTGACGCCGTCGAGCAGGAAGCCGCCGTCGACCTCGGTGGCGGTGGTCTGCGCGGGCTGGCCGAGCAGGTTGGCGCTGCCCTGCGGCTCGGTCCACGCGTGGCAGGCGAAGGACAGCGAGCGGGTGAGCGGCCGCACCCACTTCTCCTGCTGCGCGGGGGTGCCGAAGTTGAGGATGCCGCCGGTCGCCAGGGTGAGGAGGAAGGTCGAGGTGGCGACGCCCAGGTCGCCGTAGCCGAACTCCTCGGCGGCCAGCGCGAGCTCGCGGGTGGTGCGGCCCCCGCCCCCGAGCGCCTTGGGAATCATCGCGGTGACGAAGCCGGCCTCGAAGGCCTGCTGGTACAGCTCGCGGGGGAAGTGGCCGTGGGTGTCGAGGTCGGTGCGGCTCAGCACGTTCGCGCGGACGAAGTCCTTCGCGGCCTGCCGGAAGCGCTGCTCCTCGGCGGAGAGCACGAGCTCAACCATGGGCCGGCTTCGCGTCGACCAGCGCGAGCAGCTCCTTCACCAGGTCGCCCACGGTGAAGAGGTTGAAGAGCGAGAGCGACGAGGTGTCGATGCCCAGCCGCTCTTCCAGCCGCACCAGCACCCACGTCATCTGGATGGAGTCCCACCCGAACTTGGCGAGCGGCATGTCGAGGCTCAGGGTGTCGCCGGTGCGCTCGCGCAGCGCCGCGAGCTCCTTCGCGAGCGCAGGGTCGCCGTTGTCGGCGGCGGCGAGGACCACGTCCTTCAACACGGTGAGGAGCTCTTCGGGCGTCACGGCGGCCGGGCACCTTACGGTCTGGGGGCGGTGGCGTCGAGCGGGCGCGGCGCGGCGCTTCGCTGTACGGTGACACCCGTGGGTCTGCGCGCGCGCCTCCTCCTCATCGTGCTGGTGCCGATCGCCCTCTTCCTCTCGGCGGCCGGCTTCCTCGGCTACCGCACCAGCCGCAGCGCCCTCGAAGGCCAGCTCGGCGATTCGCTTTCAGATGCGGCAGCGATGGTGGCGGCGCAGCTCTCGGCCGAGCGGGTGCTGGCGCTCACCGCCGAGGACGCGCAGGGCGAAGGCACCCGCACCTTCCGCAGCCTCTCGCGCCAGCTGTCGGAAGCGCGCGCCGCGGCCGGGCTGCGGCGGGTGGTGGCGTTCGACCGGCAAGGCCGGGTGCGCGTGGACGCGGGCGGCGGGCTGCCGCCGATGGCGGAGTTCTCCGAGCTGCTGCGCGACTCCCGCGAACTCGAGGCGGTGTGGGCCGGGCAGAAGGCGAGCTCGCTGGTGCTCTTCGAAGGCCTCGACGGGCAGCTGTACAAGACGGGCTACGCACCGCTGCTCAAGGACGGTCAGGTGGTGGGCGCGGTCGCGGTGGAAGGCAACGCCGCCTACTTCGGGCCGCTCACCACGCTGGCGCGCAGCTGGACCTTCTTCTCCTTGCTCACCCTGGGGGCGCTGGCGGCGCTGGCCATCGTCACCGCGCGCACCCTCTCCCGCCCGCTGGAGCGGCTGGTGGCGAGCGCGCTGCGCATCGGCCAGGGCGACCTCACCACGCCGGTGCAGGCGGAGCCGACGGTGGAGATCGGCATCCTCGCCCGCGAGCTGGAGGCGATGCGCCTGTCGCTCGAGAGCCGCGACCGGCAGCTCAAGATGATGCTGGGCGGCGTGGCGCACGAGGTGAAGAACCCGCTGGGTGGCATGGAGCTCTTCGCCGGCCTCGCCGCGGAAGAGCTGGGCAGCGAGCCGCCCAACGTCGCCGACGCGAAGAGCCACGTGGCGCGGGTGCGCGCGGAGCTGGAGTACTTGAAGCGCATCGTCGACGATTTCCTGGCCTTCGCGCGGGAGCAGAAGCTCGCGTCCACCCGCTTCGACGCCTCGGGCCTGGTGCAGGGCGCGGCGGGGCTGCTCGAAGGCGAGGCGCAGACGCGGCAGGTGGCGCTCGAGGTGACGGCGGAGCCCGGCGTGGTGGAAGGCGACCAGCAGCTGCTCACCTCCGCGCTGGTCAACCTGGTGAAGAACGCGGTGCAGGCGTCGAAGCCGGTGACGGCGGTCAAGGTGCGCGGCCGCGCGCAGTCGGGCCGCTACGTGCTCGAGGTGGAAGACCAGGGCAGCGGCATTCCGGCCGAGCTGCAGGCGCGCATCTTCGAGCCGTTCTTCACCACCAAGGAGAAGGGCACCGGCCTCGGCCTGCCGCTGGCGCGCAAGCTCTTCGAGGCCCACCGCGGGACCCTGACCGTCGACTCCCGCCCCGGGCGCACGCTCTTCCGCGGCGAGCTGCCGCTGGCCTCGCCGTGAAGGAGCGCTTCTTCGAGCGGCTCGAGGCCTCGCTCGCGGCGCACCCGCCGAAGCCGGTGGAGCTGCAGGG
>JAIBBQ010000048.1:32500-36174 GCA_019694595.1 Myxococcaceae bacterium | reverse complement strand
CCCAATGCGGCGGGCAAGAAGATCGCGGTCAGCTACAAGTTCTGGAACGACGCCAGCCCCGACCCGAACGGTGACCCGTGCGGCGGAGCGTGCTCGGGTGCCAAGGTCTGCGAGCCTGCGAGCAAGTCGTGCGTCTGCCAGACGAACTGCGGCGGTACCTGCAGCGCTGGCCTGAGCTGCGACATGGCCAGCTGCACCTGCGGCCCCGGCATCGGCTGACGGGTCGTGGAGCGTCGGGGGCAGGGCGGCTGAAGGAGCGCCGCCTGCCTCTCCAACTCATTCCGCTCAACGGCGTGCGCTCAACGGCGTGCGCTCAACGGCGTGCGCTCAACGGCGTGCGCTCAACGGCGTGCGCTCAACGGCGTGCGCTCAACGGCGTGCGCTCAACGGCGTGCGCTCAACGGCGTGCCGCGAACGTTCGCAGCGCTTCGTCGACCCGCGCGCTCATGGCCGCAGGTGACGCCGCGTCCGCGGTGAGGTCCAGCATCAGGTGCGCAGCGCCGGAATGTCCCCATCGAGAGACCGGCATGTGAATGAAGAGCCCCACCGTGGGGGCGCCCACCGCCACCGACAGGTGCATGGGCCCCGTGTTGTTGCACAGCACCACGGCGGCGCCCTGGAACAGCGCAGCGAGCTCATCGAGGGTCGTCGGCGGGGCGAGGGTGGCCCCCGACGCTTCGGCCACGCGCCGCGCCAAGGGCTCCTCGCCCGGGCCCCAGGTGATCGCCACCTGGAGGCCAGCCGCGCGGAGCGCTTTTGCTCCTGACGCGAAGACTTGCTCCGGAACCCGGCGCCAGTCGAGACGCCCGCCAGGGTTCACGACCGCGTAACGCGGACCCAGCCCCGCACGGAACGCCGCGATGGCCTCGGAAGCGCGCGGCGCACGGAAGCTCAGGGTGCCTGGTCCGCTCACCAACAGCGGCGAGAGCAGGTGCAGCCGCTGCTGCACTTCGGAGTCGGTGTCCCGGCGAGCCGACACCGGAACGTCGGCGAGCAGGGTGCCCGGGCCCTGGGCCGGGCCGATCACACAGGCCCGCGGAGCCCCGAGGCGTGCCACGAGCGCCGCGGTGCCGGAGTACTCGCTCCACGCTGCACAGTTCACCACCACCGCCCCGTCGGTGAGGCGGCGCAGGGCACGGATACCGGGCGCGAGCGGCCCCAGCCACCAGAGGCGCCGGTCGAAGCCCACCACGCTGGCCGCGCGGGGGTGCCCTTCGAGTACGCGCACGCAACGCTGGTGCACCACGACGTCGGGGGCGCGCGGCGCCAGCGCCTCGAGCAGCGGGGTCATCAGCAGCGCCTCGCCCACCCGATCGTCGATGCGCAGGAGCACCAGCCGCTCGGCCGAGCGCAAGAGCCGCTCGGCCCGTGCCTTTCGACCTGGACGGAGCAGCGCGAACGCCGCGAGCCAACCGAGGCCCACACGCAGCACGCGCCACAGTCGTTGGTGCCAGGGGCTCATGACCAGGCCCGGCCCGTAACACGCTTGAATTTGCACCGGAAAGTCCCTACAGCTTCCAGCATGGCGCGGAGCATGACGGGCTTCGGCGTGGCGCGCGCGGTCTGCGGCGCGGAAGAGCTGCAGGTCGAGCTTCGCTCGGTCAATCACAAGTTCTGCGAGGTGAAGCCCCGCCTGCCGCGAGAGCTCTCGGCGCTCGAAGCGGCCGCGGTGAAGCAGGTCAAGGACCGGCTCGCCCGCGGCTTCGTGGACCTCACCGTCAAGCGGGTCTCGGCCACCGCCAGCGGAAACGCCCCGGTGGTCGACGAAGCGCTGGTGCGCAGCTACCGGCGCGCACTCAGCCAGGTCGCCAAGGCGGCCGGCGTGCCCGACGAGGTCTCCCTGAGCCAGCTGGCCTCGCTTCCCGGCGTGATGCGCCTCGAGGAAGCCGGCCTGGAGCTCGAGCCGGCCACCCAGGCGCTGACGCAGGGCATCGCTCAAGCGCTCGACGCACTGGTCGCGATGCGCGAGGTGGAAGGCAAGGCGCTCGCCGCCGACCTCACCGCCCGGCTGGGCCACATCGCCCGGGTGGTGGAAGAGATCCGGGCCCTGGGGCCCGCGGTGGTCGACGAGTACCGCACCCGGCTCTCCTCTCGAATCCAGGAACTCACCAGCGGCGTCGCCCTGGAGCCCGCGCGTCTGGTGCAGGAAGTCGCGCTCTTCGCCGAGCGGACCGACGTCGCCGAGGAACTCACCCGGCTCGGGTCCCACCTGGCCCAATTCAAGACACTGTTGGCCTCGGCTGAGCCCAGCGGCCGCAAGCTCGATTTCCTCGTCCAGGAGATGAACCGGGAAATCAACACCACCGGGTCCAAGAGCCAGCACGCGGGGCTGTCCGCGCGGGTGGTGGACCTCAAGGCCGAGCTCGAGCGGATTCGCGAGCAGGTCCAGAACATCGAGTGACCATGGAACCGACCTCTCCCCGCCTCACCGGCATGCTCCTGGTGCTCTCGGCCCCCTCGGGCGCCGGGAAGACGACGCTGGCGCACCGGCTCATCCGTGAAGTGCCTCGCGCGGAGTTCTCCATCTCGTACACCACGCGCGCGCCGCGCGGCGCCGAGCAGAACGGCATCGACTACCACTTCGTCGACGCAGCCACGTTCCAGCAGAAGCTCGAGCGGGGCGAGTTCCTCGAGTACGCCGAGGTGCACGGGCACTTCTACGCGTCGTCGAAGGCCACGGTCGATCGCGCGCGCGCCGTCGACGGCGTCGTCGTCTACGACATCGACGTGCAGGGCGGCACCGCGATCAAGAAGAAGTTCCCCGACGCGGTGCTGGTGTTCGTCATTCCGCCCTCGATGGAAGAGCTCGAGCGCCGTCTGCGCGATCGCAAGACCGACTCCGAGGACACCATCCGCAAGCGGCTGCTCGCCGCGCGCGCGGAGGTCGAGCGCGGCGTGCAGAGCTACGACTTCCTCGTGGTGAACGACGATCTCGACCACGCGTTTTCCGACCTCAAGGCCGTGGTCACCGCCGAGCGTTGCCGGCGCGAGCGCGCCGATCTGGCGCGCCTGAAGCTGTAGCCTCGGATCTGCGCCGGGCGCCGCGCCTGGCCGGCAGAGCAGGCCAACCCACTGGAATCGCTGGAATCGTTCAGGCTCGGGTCTGGGGCTGATCCGCGGCCATGGGCTGGCCGGATCACCCCAAAATCGAGGTCCTGATCCGGAGCGAGCTCTGCTCCGTCGCCAAAGTGCTCAACATGGGCCCGCAAGGCACTGTTTTTACGCCGCTTTTTGTGGTCGTTAAAAATCGTACATCGGGCTGTTGACAGCGGGCATCCAGATCCGTATTTACGGCGCCCCTTCGCGCTGTTGGCGACGGGCTGGTGGACGGGTGGCGGGCGGCTGTGCTGGTGGTTTCGGTTGCAGGTTTTGGCCGGGATGTCAGTCAGTTCGCAGGGGCAGTTGACGTCGGAAGTTCGGCGGCACTGCAGGTGGTTCGGAATCGTCGAAGGCCGAAAATAGGCCCTTGACACCGAAACAGGGAAGCGGATACAAGCCGCCCCCCTTCGCAAGAAGGCCTGGAAGAAAAAACCAGGGCAGCACCGCAGCAATTCGTTCTCTGAAAACTGGATAGCAAGCCCAAGAAGCACTGCGGAACTCGCAGTCAATTCTTGAAAGAGCATACGAGCTTCGGCTCGATGACTCTGATGAACACACGCGTTGATCTCGAGCAA
>JAIBBQ010000048.1:0-30000 GCA_019694595.1 Myxococcaceae bacterium | reverse complement strand
TCGCGTACGTAAAAACCGAAAAGGCCGAGTGGGTTCCCCAAGTAAGACGGGACACGTGCAAGCCTGTCTGAATCCGCGAGGACCATCTCGCAAGGCTAAATACTACTGAGCGACCGATAGTGAACAAGTACCGCGAGGGAAAGGTGAAAAGAACCCCTGTGAGGGGAGTCAAAAGAACCTGAAACCATATATCTACAAGCAGTCCGAGAGCCACGCGCAAGCAAGCTCGAGGGCGTACCTTTTGCATCATGATTCGGCGACTTAATATACGTCGCAAGGCTAAGCCGATAGGTGGAGCCGAAGCGAAAGCGAGTCCGAAATGGGCGATTCAGTGGCGTGTATTATAACCCGAAGCGGGATGATCTACGCATGGCCAGGTTGAAGTGCGGGTAACACCGCATGGAGGACCGAACTCATGAGAGTTGAAAATCTCTGGGATGAGCTGTGCGTAGGGGTGAAAGGCCAATCAAATTCCGTGATAGCTGGTTCTCCCCGAAAGATATTTAGGTATCGTCTCGGTGAATTCAGTACTGGAGGTAGAGCACTGGAACGGCTAGGGGTCTCACCAGATTACCAAACCGTACCAAACTCCGAATGCCAGTAACTGTTATACCGGGAAGCAGTCGGTGGGTGATAACGTCCATCGGCAAGAGGGGAATAACCCAGACCGTCAGCTAAGGTCCCCAAGTCATAGCTAAGTGAACACTAGAAAGGATGTGGCAGGTCATTGACAACCAGGAGGTTGGCTTAGAAGCAGCCATCCTTTAAAGAAAGCGTAATAGCTCACTGGTCAAGACAGGCTGCGCCGAAAATGTAACGGGGCTCAAGCTATGCACCGAAGCTACGGGTCATACGCATTCTGATGCGTATGGCGGTAGGGGAGCGTTGGAACAGCAGTGAAGCATGACCGAAAGGGCATGTGGAGCGGTTCCGAGTGCTGATGCCGAAATGAGTAGCGATAAGGGAGGTGAAAAACCTCCCCGCCGTAAACCTAAGGTTTCCTGGGTCAAGTTAATCTTCCCAGGGTTAGCCGGATCCTAAGTCGAGGCCGAAAGGCGTAGATGATGGGAAGCAGGTTAATATTCCTGCGCTGTCTTGTAGTCGTCGAACTGAGGGGCGACGGAGAAGGTTAGACGAACCGGACTGTGGCTATGCCGGTCTAAGGCCGTAGGGGTGCTCGATACGATCAAAGGTCGGGCAGTTATCTCCGAGAGCCGAATGCGAGCGCGTTAGCGCGAAGTCGTTGATACCACGCTTCCAAGAAAAACCCCGCAGGGAGACTACAGGGCATCCGTACCGTAAACCGACACAGGTGGGTGAGGAGAAAATCCTAAGGCGCCTGAGAGAACTCTCCTCCAAGGAACTAGGCAAATTGACACCGTAACTTCGGAAGAAGGTGTGCCCCTGGTAGGTGTAGCCGTACAGGCGAAGCCGAGAGGGGTTGCAAAGAATAGGCGGTAGCGACTGTTTACCAAAAACACAGGACTCTGCGAAGGCGAGAAGCCGACGTATAGGGTCTGACTCCTGCCCGGTGCTGGAAGGTTAAGGGGATCCGTCAGCGCAAGCGAAGCGGTGATCCGAAGCCCCAGTAAACGGCGGCCGTAACTATAACGGTCCTAAGGTAGCGAAATTCCTTGTCGGGTAAGTTCCGACCTGCACGAAAGGAGTAACGACTTCCCCACTGTCTCGGAGAGGGACTCGGCGAAATTGAAATAGCTGTGCCGATGCAGTTTACCCGCGGAAAGACGGAAAGACCCCGTGAACCTTTACTACAACTTGACAGTGACACTAGGGGTTGGCTGTGTAGCATAGGTGGGAGCCTTTGAAGCCGGGCCGCTAGGTTCGGTGGAGGCGCAATGTGAAATACCACCCTGCTGACTTCTGGTGTCTAACCATGGCCCGTAATCCGGGTCCGGGACACTGTCTGGTGGGTAGTTTGACTGGGGCGGTCGCCTCCCAAAGTGTAACGGAGGCGCGCGATGGTTCCCTCAGCCTGATTGGAAACCAGGCGGCGAGTGCAATGGCATAAGGGAGCTTGACTGCAAGACCGACGGGTCGAGCAGGTGCGAAAGCAGGTCATAGTGATCCGGTGGTTCTGAATGGAAGGGCCATCGCTCAACGGATAAAAGGTACTCCGGGGATAACAGGCTTATCTCCTCCAAGAGTTCACATCGACGAGGAGGTTTGGCACCTCGATGTCGGCTCATCGCATCCTGGGGCTGGAGCAGGTCCCAAGGGTTTGGCTGTTCGCCAATTAAAGCGGTACGCGAGCTGGGTTCAAAACGTCGTGAGACAGTTTGGTCCCTATCTTCCATGGGCGTAGGAGGCTTGAGAGGCTCTGACCTTAGTACGAGAGGACCGGGTTGGAGACACCTCTGGTGTACCAGTTGTCGCGCCAGCGGCATCGCTGGGTAGCCATGTGTCGATTGGATAACCACTGAAAGCATCTAAGTGGGAAACCGACCTCAAGAATTGGCCTCCCGGGGGGTAACCCCCCTAAAGACCCGTTGTAGACTACGACGTTGATAGGCCGGGTGTGTAAGCGCAGCAATGCGTTCAGCTTACCGGTACTAATTGGTCGTGCGGCTTGCTTTCCTCTTTCTCTTTGCGTGCAACGACGCGAGTCATTGCCCAGAGATTTCGAGGTCGAGGCCGAGGCCCTGAGCTCACTCGAGGTTCGAGTGGTCGCTCTGGCCCGAGATACGGCACTTGCTTGCAGTGACGCTCCACACGGTGGAGTCACTGCCTTCAGCTGGAATTGGATTTCTACCCTGCGTATGCGTTTCGTCGCCAAGTTTCCGGTGGCAATGTCGGAGGGGTCACACCCGTTCCCATCCCGAACACGGAAGTTAAGCCCTCCAGAGCCGATGGTACTCCGCGGGAAACCGCGTGGGAGAGTAGGTCGCCGCCGGATTTTTCTATGTCGTTGAAAGCCCGATCCTCGAAAGAGGGTCGGGCTTTCGTGTTTCTGGAGTTGGGGTTTCTGGACCTCGAGCTCGGGTGTCCCTGGTGCGTCTCCTGGTGGCGCGATGGGGCCGGGCAGGAGAGCGCGCCGGTCGGTCGCCTTCGCCGTGGAGACCTTGCTCGCGCGAGGCCCCGGGCGGAACGGGCGGCCAGCCGGGTGCGTTCGAAAGAAGCGTTGCGCGTCGCGGTGGTCGGGCGTGTCGATTCGTTGACGCGGCACGCGTGCGGTCCTAGACTCGTGAACTTGTTGCAAGATGGCGTAACCTCTGAAGCTTTTGCCGGTCTGCGGCGATGAAGAAACCGACCCTTTTCGGCAAATACCTGCTGCTCGAACGGGTCAACGTCGGCGGCATGGCGGAGGTGTTCATCGCCAAGGCGTTCGGGGTGGAGGGGTTCGAGCGAATCCTGGCCATCAAGAAGATCCTCCCCACGATGGCGGAGGACGAAGAGTTCATCACCATGTTCATCGATGAGGCGCGGATCAGCGTTCAGCTGAACCACGCGAACATCGTGCACATCCACGAGCTCGGGAAGCACGACGAGGCCTACTTCATCGCGATGGAGTACGTCTCCGGCCGCGATCTGCGGACGATGCTGGAGCAGTACCGGCGTCGCAAGGAGATCATGCCCACCGCCCAGGCGGTCTTCGTGGCATCGAAGATCTGCGAGGGGCTGGACTACGCGCACCGCAAGAAGGATGCGCGCGGGCAGGACCTGCACATCATTCACCGCGACGTCTCGCCCCAGAACATCCTCTGCAGCTACGAGGGGGAGGTGAAGATCATCGACTTCGGCATCGCCAAGGCGGCGAACCGGAGCCAGAAGACGCAGGCGGGCATTCTCAAGGGGAAGTTCGGGTACATGAGCCCCGAGCAGGTGCGCGGGCTCCCCATCGACCGGCGCAGCGACGTCTTCGCGGTGGGGGTGATCCTCTACGAGATGCTCACCGGCGAGAAGCTGTTCGTCGGCGAGTCGGACTTCTCGACGCTGGAGAAGGTGCGCAATGCGGACGTTCCCGCCCCGCGCCAGTTCAACCCCAACATTCCGAGCGGCCTGGAGAAGGTGCTGATGAAGGCGCTCGCCCGGGAAGCGGAAGATCGCTACCAGTGGGCGAGCGACCTGCAGGAAGACCTGATGCGTTTCCTGCTGGCGGGGGACGCGATCTACTCGGCGAAGCACCTGACGCAGTTCATGAAGGAAGCCTTCGCCGAGGATTTGAAGGCCGAAGACGAGAAGATGCAGCGGTTCGCCGGCATCGAGAAGCCGGACCAGCTCGAGTCTTCCGGGGTGCTCGCGCTGGCGCCGACCAAGCGGCGTGCGTCGGTGCCCCAGGCGGCGGCGTCCGAGGCGCAGCGACTCGGTCGAGGGGCGTCGGGGAGCCTTCCGCCCACGGCGGGGGCGGTGGCGGCCATTCCTCCCCCGTCGGCCGCCGAACTGGCGGAGATGGACCAGTCGTCGGACCGGACGGTGATCATCGGCAACGATGCCCGCACCAGCCTGGACCTGAAGACGATGCCGCAGTCGGGCGGTCCCGCGGCCGGGCAGGTGGACCCGGACGCCCGCACCAACAACGCGCTCGAGCCGGTGCCGCCCGTGGGCGTGACCACCGAGCCTCCGCGGCGGCTGAGCGGGGCGAGCGACACCAGCTCGAACGTGGCGCTGCGGCCGCTCGACGAGACGGGGTTGCGGGCGAGTCCGATGGGGCCGGGGCAAGACGAGACCACGGCCAATCGCCCGCCGGCGGACGAGACGGCGATCTCCGCGCCCAAGGCGAAGAGCGGCGCCAAGCCGAAGATCGTCATCGGCGATGCGCCTGCGTACACCGGCGCCACGATGATCGGCCCGTCGCCCACCAAGCCGGTCGAGGCGTCGGTCAGCGGCGAGTACAGCGGCGACGGCGCGGAGGCCTACGAGGACGCGGAAGGCGCCCACAAGACCGACGCGCGGCGCAGCTCGCTCGCCGACGAGGGCGACGTCGCCACCGACGGCATGCCGGAGGCGCCGAAGAGCCCGGGGCGGAGCGCCGGCCCGGTGCGCAACGCACGGCGGCCGACCGAGGCGGCGCCGCGGGTGAAGGGGCCTGGGCTGGCCGCGTTGCTGTCGAACCCCCGGGTGCTGCTGATCGCCGGGGTGGGCGCGCTGCTCCTGGTGCTCAGCGCGGTGGCCGTGGTGTTGCTGCGGAACACGCCGGGGCGGCTGCTGGTGAAGGTGGACCCGGCGTCGGTGCCCTTCAACCTCTACGTGGTGAAGGACACGCGCGACCCGAAGACGGGCAAGCTGCTCGAGAAGCCCTCGGTGTACGACGGGCGCAAGCCGGTGGAACTCGACCCGGGGCGCTACGAGGTCGACGTGGTGCCGGGCCCGATGGATTACCAGCGAAAGAAGTACCAGGTCCGCATCACGGGCGGTCAGGAGACGATGCAGGAGGTCAAGCTGGAGCGGGTGGCGCCGGAGAAGGCGCCGGTGCCTGCGCCCGACCCACAGCCTGCGCCGGACGCGCCGCGCCCCGGGGACCCGGGGGGCTACACGCTGGTCCTGCACTGCGAGGAGGCGGGGGTCGAGGTGTTCATCGACGGGCGCCGGCTCGGGGCGACGCCGACCCTCGCGAAGCAGGACCCGCTGGCGTTCGACAAGCCGCACAAGCTGGTGGCGAAGAAGCAGGGGTTCAAGACGCTCACCCTGGAGCTGACCAACCCGGGGAAGGAGCCGACCCTGGAGCGCATGCTGGCGCTGGAGCGCGAGGAGGCGGCGCCCAAGCCCGAGGTGGTGAAGAAGGTGGAGCCGAAGCCCGAGCCCAAGCCGGAGCCGGTGGCCAAGGTGGAACCCAAGCCCGAGCCCAAGCCCGAGGTGGTGAAGAAGGTGGAGCCGAAGCCGGAGCCCAAGCCCGAGCCGGTGGTGAAGAAGGTGGAGCCCCAGCCGGCGGTCAACTCGAAGGCCAAGGGGCGGCTGGCGTGCAACTCGAAGCCGACGGGGGCCGAGATCTGGGTCGACGGGAAGAACACCGGCAAGAAGACGCCCCTTCCGATCTCGAGCGCGCTGGAGCTCAGCGCGGGCAAGCACAAGGTCATCTTCAAGCTGTCGGGCAAGCAGAGCCCGGCCCAGGACATCGTGGTGTCCGACGGCGAGACGGCGATCTTGAAGAACGTCGAGATCCCCTAGCGCGGGGCGCCCCAGGGCGCGCGGCATCGGCTAGAAATGCGGCATGCCGAGCACGCAGCCGTTCAAGTACCCCGTCGAGCGTCAATTCGTGGAGCCGGACTGGAAGCGCATTCCGGGCTACCGCGAGGTGTCTGCCGCCGACTGGGAGAGTGCGCTCTGGCAGCGCAAGCACACGGTCAAGAACCTGAAGGAGCTCAAGGCGGCGCTGGGTGCGTTGCTCCCCGAGACGCTGGCGCTGGCGATGGAGCGCGACCTCAAGGAGCGGGCGACGATGTCGATGCTCATCACGCCCCACATGCTCAACACGCTGGACTTCTCGGACCTGTGGGCCGACCCGCTGCGTCGGTACATGCTCCCGGCGTTCGACGACCGGCGCACCGACTACCCGAGCCACCCCAAGGCGACCCGCGACTCGCTGCACGAAGCGGAGATGTGGAAGGTGGAAGGGCTGACGCACCGTTACCCGACCAAGGTGCTGGCGGAGCTGTTGTCGACCTGTCCGCAGTACTGCGGGCACTGCACGCGCATGGACCTGGTGGGCAACGACGTCCCTCAGGTCGACAAGCTCAAGTTCCACATGCCGCAGCCGGAGCGTCACCAGGCGATTCTCGAGTACCTGCGCAAGACGCCGTCGATCCGCGACGTGGTGGTGTCGGGCGGCGACATCGCCAACGTGCCCATCGGTCAGCTGGAGGCGTTCGTCAGCGCGCTCCTGGACATTCCGAACATTCGCGACATCCGCCTGGCGTCGAAGGGCCTGATGGGCATTCCCCAGCACTTCCTGCAGGCGAACGTGCTGCAGGCGCTGGAGCGGCTGGCGAAGAAGGCGTTCGAGCGGAACGTGGACCTGGCGCTCCACACGCACGTGAACAACGCGAATCAGGTGACGCCGCTGCTGGGGAAGGCGGCGAAGAAGCTGCTCGAGGTGGGCTTCCGCGACGTGCGCAACCAGGGCGTGCTGCTGCGCGGGGTGAACGACTCGGCGAAGGCGCTGCTGGAGCTGAGCTTCATGCTCCTCGACCACGCCAAGATCCTCCCGTACTACTTCTACATGTGCGACATGATCCCCAACGCCGAGCACTGGCGCCTGGGGGTGTTCGAGGCGCAGCAGCTCCAGCACGACATCATGGGGTACCTGCCGGGCTTCGCGACGCCGCGCATCGTGTGCGACGTGCCGTTCGTGGGGAAGCGGTGGGTGCACCAGGTGGCGCAGTACGACCGGGAGAAGGGCATCAGCCGGTGGACGAAGAACTACCGCACGGGCATCGAGGCAGACGACGAGCAGGCGCTGAGCCGCACCTACGAGTACTACGACCCGCTCTACCTGTTGCCGGAGTCGGGCCGGCAGTGGTGGGCGCAGCAGAAGTGAAGGAGCGTCGATGACGACCCAGACGCACCGCATTCCGGTGACGACGACGTTCGACCCGCCTCCGGGCACGTCGGTGGCCCACGTGGTGGGCCCGGTGTGGGGCATCACGGTGCGCTCCCGGAGCGTGGTGGGCACGGCCTGCGCAGGCTGCCAGTCGGTGTTCGGGGGCGAGATCACCGCCTTCACCGAGCTGGCGAACGACGCGCGGCAGCAGGCGATGGTGCGGCTGGAAGAGAACGCGCTGCGCATGGGGGCCGACTGCATTCTGGGAATGCGGTTCGACTCCGGCGAGCTGATGCAGAACGCGAACGAGGTCATCGCGTACGGCACGGCGGTGAAGCTGCGCCGGCTGGACTGAGGCGGCGGTGGGCTCACCGCTCTCGCCCGTGTTGAGGGCCCGGCTGGCGCGAGGCGCGACGGCGGCGCACCGGTTCCACCGCTGGGCGCACCACCCGGGCTGCGGGGCGTACCTGGGCGAGGTCATCGCCATGGGCCGATTCCGGGTGTGCCGCGGCTGCAGCCTGCTCCTGGCGGGCGCCTTGCTCGGGAGCGCGGTGGGGTCGACGGTGGCGCTGGAGCCGGTGCCCTTGGCGGGCGTGGCGCTGGCGCTGGTGCTGCTCGGGACTCGGCTGCGGGTCTCGAAGCTGCTCAGCCGGGCGGCGCCGGGGGCGCTGGTCGGTCTGGCCGCGGCCCAGGGGGGGCTCGGCCTGGGGCTGGCGTCGGTGGCGGTGGGCCTGGGGTGGGCGGTGTGGCGGCTGCGTGGCCCGGATCGGAGTCCTTGCACCGGCTGTCCGCAGCGGGTGCTCGCGGTGTGCGAGGGGGTGGCGCCCCAGGTGAGGCGCGAGCGGGCACTCCAGCGCTGGGCAGGGTGGGAGGCGGCCAAGGCGTTCCGGGGGCCAACATCGGAAGGTGCGCGATGACGGTCGATGGGAACGACGGCGTGGACTCGATCGACGGCGTTCGTTTCGACGGCTGGAGCCGCCACGATTCCCCGTGCGACCGGTGGGCCAACATCCTTCTCCCAGGACCCGATTCGTGACTTCTGCCCGCGGTACAACGCGTGGAAGACGAAGGCAGTGAACGAGTGAAGGCTGGCACCGCTGCCCCCACGCCGCTCCCGCTGCGCACGTACACCCCGAGTTGAGGGCGGTCGCCATTTGTCTCGGGCGAGGGCCTCGACTAGGCAGGCCGCCATGAGCGAGCGGCACCCGGCCTACCGGGACGTCAGCGACGCAGACTGGAACGACTGGCGCTGGCAGCAGCGCCACGCGGTGCGTTCTCGCCAGGCGCTGGAGAAGCTGGTGCCGCTGACGGACGACGAGCGCGCGGGCTGTGACGACACCGCGGCCATCTTCCGGCTGGGGATGAGCCCGTACTACCTGTCGCTCATCGATCGCGCGCACCCGTTCTGTCCGGTGCGCCGGCAGGCGATCCCGGTGCGCGCCGAGGCGCGGGTGGCGCCGGGCGAGCTCGAGGACCCGCTGGGGGAAGACAAGACGCGGCCGACGGAGGCCATCGTCCACAAGTACCCCGACCGGGTGCTGCTGCTCGCGGCGGACCATTGCTCGGTCTACTGCCGGCACTGCACGCGGCGGCGCATCACCAAGGGCGGCGAGGCGGAGCTGTCGAAGAAGGCGATGGAGGAGGCGGTGGCCTACGTCGCGTCGCACCGCGAGGTGCGCGACGTGCTCATCTCCGGGGGCGACCCGTTCCTGCTGTCGGACGAGCGGCTGGAGGCGTTGCTGGCGCCGCTGCACGCGATTCCCCACGTGGAGATGATTCGCATCGGCACGCGGGTGCCGGTGTGCCTGCCGATGCGGGTGACGGACGCGCTGGCGAAGCTGCTGCGCAAGTACGCGCCGGTCTACGTGGTGACGCACTTCAACCACGCGAAGGAGATCACCCCGGAGGCGCGCGCGGCGTGCGAGCGGCTGGTGGACGCGGGGGTGCCGGTGGAGAACCAGGCGGTGCTGATGCGCCAGGTGAATTCCTCGGCGCGCATCATCAAGGAGCTGTCGCACCGCTGCCTCGCGATGCGGGTGCGGCCGTACTACCTGCACCAGATGGACGTGGCGCAGGGGCTCGAGCACCTGCGGACGCCGCTGCGGGCAGGGGTGGAGATCCTCGAGCAGCTGCGCGGGCACACGACGGGGCTGGCGGTGCCGCACCTGGCGGTGGACCTGCCGGGCGGTGGCGGCAAGGTGACGCTGCAGCCCGACTACGTGGTGGAGCGCATCGCGGGCGGCACGGTGCTGCGCAACTTCAAGGGTCAGCAGTACGTCTACCCCGAGCCCACGGAGACGGACTGTCACTGTCCGTACGACGAGGTGTGGCTGGCGCGGGGCGCGACGGCGGCCGACGCGGCCTGACGGTCAGTGCTTCTTCTTCGAGGCCTTGGCCGGTTTGGGCTCGGTCTTGCCGTCGTCGGCCTTGGGCGCGTCGCCGCCCGTGCCGTTGGCGGCGTCGAGTGCGTCCTGGTCGTCCTGGGCCTCGGCGGGGAGCCCCTGCTCGACGGCGGGGGTGGAGCTTTCCTTCTCCTCGAGCACCACGGGGTTCTTGTCGCTGATGCCCCGCTGGACGGGAATCTCCCTGGGGGGCTCTGCGGGCTTGGGCTTCTGGGCCTCGGCCTTGGCGCGGGCGAGCTTCTCGCTCTCGGCCTTGACCGCTTCGCGGTCGTCGCACGACTGCCTGGCGTTGGCCTTGACCCAGTCCTTGGGTGAGACGCCGTGTTGCTCGAGCACGGCGCGCTCTGCGGCCGCGCGCTCGTCGGCCTGGGCCTTGCGTTCCTCGAGCGAGAGTTCCTTGCCGGTGCGGCCGCCGTACTTCTTCTCGATCGCCGCGGCGGCGTCCTTCTGCTCGGCGTCGATGCGGGCGATCTCGGCCGGATCGAGCTGAGCGAGGAGCAGCTGGGCAGGGAGCCACCACATGGGTGGTCAGTGTAGCGGCTTCACTTGTTGCACGACGAGCAGCTGTCGTTGAGCTTGGCGAGCTCTTCCTGGGCGGAGATGCAGTGCTTCTGGAAGTCGTCGCGGTCGGTGTGCTTGCCGGCGAGTTCGCAGACGGCCGAGGAGAGGCTCGAGACCTTGCTCTTCATGCCGCAGGCGTCCTGGCAGGAGACGTCCTGGCGGCTCTTGACCTCTTCGAGCTGAGCGGAAAGCTGGTCCATCTGCTCGTCGTCGGTGCCGGCGACGTTGACGGGGGTCGCCTTGGGGCAGGCGGCGAGGAGCAGGGCGGCGAGCGGGAGCGCAAAGCGGATCATGGAGCAGTCCTTACACGTGAAGGCGGGGTCGGGCCAGGAAGCGGCGGGGTCCCGTCGCGCCACCAGTAGTACCCGGTGAGGGCGAGGATGGCGAGGATGGCGAGGCGGCGCAGCCACAGTTCCCGGCGGTGGGCGGGAGACGCGAGCTCGGCGCGCTCGAGCGCTTCGAGGCGCGTGCGCAGTGCGGTGGCCTCGGCCCGGAGGGCCTCGAGGAGGCCCGCGGTGGGTTGCTCGAGCGTGTGGGCGAGCTCGTCGGTAGCGCGGCCGAGGAGGGTCGCGAAGGGTTCGGCGGCGAGCCCGTAGAGGGCGGCGGTCTCGGCCTCGGAGCGGCCTTCGAGGGTGGCGGCGATGAGGACCTGCGCGGACCTGGGGTGAACGCGCTGGAGGGCCTGGGCGTAGTCCTCGACGGAGGGCATCGGCGGCACTCTTGCCGGTTTCTTGAGGGGCGATCCAGCCTCCGTACACTGGAAGGTGAATGCGGCTCTTCCTGTCCCTGCTGGTGGTGGGTGCCCTTCCGGCGAGCGCCGCGGAGACGATGCGGATCGCGATGGGGAAGGAAGTGCCCCGGGTGGTCATCCGCGGGCAGCAGCTCGCGGTGGGGGACGACGCCGAAGAGGGGCACTTCGTGGGGCTGGACCAGCCCGAGGTGCAGATCGACGCGGTGAAGGACGGGCTCTCGGTGGCGGGGGCGGCTTGGCCGGAGCAGGCGGTGCGGGTGAGGACCGGCCCCTCGGCGAGCGACGGGTTGCCGCTGGTGGTGAACGGCACCGCGGTGCGAGGCGACGTGGTGGCGGTGCGGACGCCGCAGGGCGTGCAGCTGGTGAACGTGCTGCCGCTGGAGGACTACCTGGTCGGGGTGCTGGGCTCGGAGATGCCGCGCTCGTACCCGCTGGAGGCGCTCAAGGCGCAGGCGGTGGCCGCGCGGACGTATGCGCTGCACCGCAAGCTCGAGCAGTACGGCCAGTCGGCGCATCTGGGCTCGAGCGTGCTGAGCCAGGTGTACGGCGGCCTCAAGGCGGAGGACCCGAGGACGCGCGAGGCGGTGGAGGCGACGCGCGGGCTGGTGCTCACGTACGACCTGCAGCCGATCGAGGCGTACTTCCACGCGTCGTGCGGCGGGGAGACGGAGACGGGCCTGGCCGCGCTGAACCGGGACCTGCCGTACCTCAAGGCGGTGGACTGCCCGTGTCACAGCCTGAAGGAGACGCACTGGAGCGCGCTGGTGGACGACGGCGAGCTGCAGCGGGCGCTGGGGCTCAAGGGCGGCTCCTCGGTCGAGGTGCAGGGGCGCACCGGCACCGGGCGGGCGCGGCGGGTGGCGGTGGGGGCGCGGTCGATCGACGCAGTGCAATTCCGCGAGCGGCTGGGCTACTCGCGGGTCCGCAGCCTCAAGTTCGAGGTGGAGAAGAAGGGCCGGGGCTGGCTGATCGAAGGCGACGGCTTCGGGCACGGTGCGGGCATGTGCCAGTGGGGTGCGCGGCTCTACGCGGAGAAGGGGTGGCGGTACGCGCAGATCCTGGCGCACTACTACCCGGGCGCCGAGCTGCAGACGCTGTATTGACCGCGAGGGCGAGGGCGTCGATGGTGCGCCGGCCGTGCGGCTCCAGGACTTCGACTTCGACCTTCCCCCCGAGCTGATCGCCCAGGCGCCTCCGAAGGAGCGCGACGGCGGGCGGCTGCTGCATGCGTCCTTGGGCGGGGCGCTGGAGCACCTCTCGATTCGTGCGTTTCCGGGGTTGCTGCGCCAGGGCGACGTGGTGGTCTTCAACGACGCGCGGGTGATCCCGGCGCGGCTCCTGGGCAAGAAGGTGGGCACCGGGGGCAAGGCGGAGCTGCTCCTGGTGCGGCCGGTGGCGCAGGTGGACGCCGCGGGGGCGCTGGCACAGGCCCCGGCGAGCCTGGAGTGGACCTGCCTGGGGCAGGCGAGCAAGGGGCTCAAGCCGGGGACGCGGCTCGCGCTGGACGGCGGGCTCGAGGCGGAGGTCACGGCGGCGCTGGGCGGCGGAGAAGTGCGGGTGCGTTTTCACTCGTCGCTCTCGAGCCTGGAGGCGGCGATCGCCCGCGCGGGGCAGCTGCCGCTGCCGCCGTACATCGACCGCCCTCCGACGGCGGACGACGCGGAGCGGTACCAGACGGTGCTGGCGCGGGTGCCGGGGTCGGTGGCGGCGCCGACGGCGGCGCTGCACTTCACGCCGCAGCTGCTGGCCGCCATCGACGCGGCGGGGGCCTCGCGGGTGACGGTGACGCTCGACGTGGGGCCGGGCACGTTCTTGCCGGTGCGGGAAGACGACCTCTCGAAGCACGTGATGCACCGGGAGCGGTGCCGGGTGCCTGCGGAGACGGCGGCGGCCATTGCCCGGGCGCGGGCGCGCGGTGGGCGGGTGGTGGCGATCGGCACCACGGTGGTGCGGACGCTGGAGTCGTCGTGGGCCGACGGAGCGGTGCAGGCGGGGGAAGTGGACACCGCGCTGTTCATCACGCCGGGCTACGGCTTCAAGGCGGTGGACGCGCTGCTCACGAACTTCCATCTCCCGCGCTCGACGCTGCTGATGCTGGTGAGCGCGTTCCTGGGGGTGGAAGCGACGCGGGCGGCGTATGCGGCGGCGGTCGCGGAGCGCTACCGCTTCTTCAGCTACGGTGACGCGATGTTCGTCGACCGGAAGGGTGGGTGACGGCGTGGGCACCTCGACGAGCACGCCGGGCCTGCCGCCGCCCGAGCTGCGTGGGGACCAGCGGGTGGCGCCGGGGCTGGTGCGCTACGAGCTGTTGCACGTGGACGCGACGACCGGGGCGCGCCGCGGCCGGCTGCACACCCCGCACGGCACCATCGAGACGCCGGTCTTCATGCCGGTGGGCACGGTGGGGAGCGTGAAGGCGTGCGCGCCCGACGACCTGGAGCGCCTGGGGGCGCAGATCATTCTCGGGAACACGTACCACCTGATGCTGCGGCCGACGGAGGCGCTCATCGGGGCGATGGGCGGGCTCCACCGCTTCATCTCGTGGAACCGGCCGATGCTGACGGACTCGGGCGGCTTCCAGGTCTTCTCGCTGGGGCCGACGCGGAAGATCACCGAGGAAGGGGTGGCGTTCGCTTCCCACCTCGACGGCAAGAAGCACCTGCTGACGCCGGAGCGGTCGATCGAGATCCAGGAGGTGCTGGGGGCCGACGTCATCATGGCCTTCGACGAGTGTCCTCCGGCGGACTCGGCGCGGCCGTACTTCGAGGCGTCGCTGGCGCGGACCACGCGGTGGCTCGAGCGGTGCGTGAAGGCGTGGAACCGGCAGCGCTCGTCGCTGTTCGGCATCGTGCAGGGCGGGCTGCACCCGGACCTGCGCAAGGCGCACGCGGAGGCGATCTGCGCCATCGACCTGCCGGGCTACGCGCTGGGTGGGTTCTCGGTGGGCGAGGCGCCGCCGGCGATGCACGAGGGGGTGGCCTTCTCGGCGCCGCTGTTGCCCAAGGACAAGCCCCGGTACCTGATGGGGGTGGGCACGCCGCTCGACCTGGTGAACTGCGTGGGGTCGGGCATCGACATGTTCGACTGCGTGCTGCCGACGCGCACCGCCCGCAACGCCCTGCTGTACACGTCGCAGGGCAAGGTGGTGATCAAGAACGCCCGGTACGCGAGGGACGAGGGGCCATTGGACCCCGCCTGCAGCTGCTACACGTGCCGGAACTTCAGCCGGGCCTACCTGCGGCACCTCTTCGTGGCGGAGGAGCTGGTGGCGCTGCGGCTCAACACCATTCACAACCTGCACCACTGGCTGACGCTGATGCAGCGGGTGCGGGAGGCGATCGAGGCCGACCGCTTCGCCGCGTTGCAGAAGGAAGTCCGCGACCTCTGGCGGACCCCGGAGAAGGAAGATGCCTAGAGACGCCGACTACTTGGGGGCGCAGGCGGACTTGCCGCCGACGATCAGCGCCTTGCAGGCGTACTCCTGGCGGCAGGCGGAGTCGGCGGTGCAGATGGGGGAGCAGACGAGATCGGTGCCGCCCTGGTAGGCGCAGACGGAGTCGGCGGGGCACTCGGTGGTCGATCCGAGAATGGAGCAGCCGTGGCTGCAGAAGCCGCCCGGCTCGGCCAGGAAGCAGGTCTGGCCGATGGTGCAGTCGGCGTTCTTGGTGCAGGCCCCGCCGAGGGTGCTCTGGCCGCCGCAGGAGAGGATCGCCGCCGCCGCGCACAGGAGGAGAAGGACTTTCATGAGCGCGCCCCATAGCACAGCTCTGGCGCATCGCTTGAAGGATGGTGGGGCGGCTGCTACACGGCCCCCTTTTCGCGGTCGGAGTCTTCCGTGCAACCAATTCTGGCGCAGGCGATGGGCGGCGGTGCGATGGGCAACATCCTCCTGATCGGGGGGATCTTCGCCATCATGTATTTCCTGTTGATCCGGCCGCAGCAGAAGCAGGCCAAGGAGCAGCAGGACCTGCTGTCGTCGCTGAAGAAGGGTGACGACGTGGTGACCAGCGGTGGGGTGCTGGGGAAGATCTTCGCGGTGGCCGACAAGGTGGTGACCCTGGAGGTCGCCAGCGGCGTGAAGATGCGGGTGTTGAAGAGTTCGATCCAGGCGCGGGTCACGGTGGAGAGCGCCGAGACCAAGGGCGAGCCGGACGCCAAGAAAGAGGAGAAGTGAGATGGAGCGCAGCTGGTACACCAGACTGGTGCTGGTCCTGCTCGTGACGCTGGGAGCCATCTGGCTCCTGGTGCCGAGCTACTACTCGTTCTTCGTCCTGGAGAAGAAGGACCGGAACAACGTCGAGCTCCTGCGCGAGAAGCTGCCGGGCTGGGCGAAGCCGGCGGCGCGGTTCCGCCTGTCGCTGGGCCTCGACCTGCAGGGCGGCATCCACACCGTGATGCGGGTGGACACCAAGACCGCGCTGGAAAAGCGGGTGGAGCGCCAGGGCCTGCGCATGGCGAACTGGGTGAAGGAGAAGAAGCTCGGGGAGATCACCACCTCGACCAACCCGGACAAGCTGGAGCTGACGCTCAAGGCGACCGACCCGGCGTCGATGGACGCGATCGAGAAGGAAGTGCTCGACGTGTTCCTCGACTACAGCAAGGTGAGCCGTGAGGGCGCGGCGCTGACGCTGGCGCTGCGGCAGGGCGCGGTCGACGGCTTCGTGGAGGAGTCGGTGGGCCAGGCGATGCTGGTGATTCGCCGCCGCATCGACAAGTGGGGCGTGGCGGAAGTCGACGTGCGCAAGGTGGGCACCGACTCGATCCAGATTTCCTTGCCCGGTCAGCAGGACCCGGAGCAGGCGAAGGAGCTCATCGGGACCACGGCGCAGCTGGAGTTCCGCATCGTGGACACCGGCCAGGGCTTCAGCGAGATCTACAAGAACAACCCGCCGGAGCAGGGCAGCGGCATCACGCTGATCAACGACTCGCGTGAAGGGTTCCCGCAGCTGTCGGCGGAGAACCGCGAGGTGCTGCTCGCGTACGTGAAGGGCAAGGCGCCGGAGAACCGGGAGATCTTGCTGCACTGCGTGGAGAGCGAGTCGAAGAAGAAGTCGTGCTCGAGCTACACGACGTTCCTGGTGGAGAAGGAAGTGCCGCTGACCGGCGAGAGCCTCACCGGGGCGGACGCGCGGCAGAACACGACCAACAACCAGGCCGAGGTGAACTTCCAGTTCGACGCGGCGGGCGCGCGCGACCTGGACAACCTGACGGCCAAGAACGTGGGCCACCGCATGGCGGTGGTGCTCGACGACAACGTGGTGATGGCGCCGACCATCGAGAGCCGGATCTCCGGCGGCTCGGGCGTCATCACGCTGGGCCGTCAGGGCAAGCTGGAAGACCGCATGAAGGAAGCGCACACCACGGCGATCACGCTGAAGGCGGGCGCGCTGCCCGCGCCGGTGACGGTGGGCGAGGTGCGGCAGGTGGGCGCGTCGCTGGGCGACGAGCTGGTGAAGCGGGGCAGCACCGCGGCGGGCGTGGGCCTGCTGCTGGTGATCCTCTTCATGGCCATCTATTACAAGGTCTCGGGCCTGGTGGCCGACGTGGCGCTGGTGCTCAACGGTGCGCTGATCCTCTCCGGCCTGGCGTTCTTCGGCGGCACGCTGACGCTGCCGGGCATCGCGGGCTTCGTGCTGACGCTGGGCATCGCGGTCGACGCGAACGTGCTCATCAACGAGCGCATCCGCGAGGAGCTCTCGCTGGGCAAGACGGCGCGCTCGGCGGTGGACCAGGGCTACGACCGCGCGTTCTGGACGATCTTCGACGCGCACGTGACCACGCTGATCGCGGGCTTCATTCTCGCGTTCACCGGTACGGGCCCGGTGCAGGGCTTCGCCACTGCGCTGATCATCGGCATCATCGCCTCGCTGTTCACGTCGATCGTGGTGACGCGGCTCATCGTCACCTGGTTGGTGCACGGGCGTAACGCGCAGTCGGTGTCGGTCTGAGGGTGCCATGCAGCTGATCAAGAACAAGACGAACATCGACTTCATCGGCAAGCGCCGGGTGGCGCTCTTCCTCTCCTCGGTGCTGAACCTGGCGATCGTGGTGGGCATCGCGCTCTTCCAGTTCAACTGGGGCGTGGACTTCGCCGGCGGCACGCTGGTGGAGCTCAAGTTCCCCAAGGCGGTCACCGCCGAGCAGATCCGCCTGGCGGTGGAGCACGGCGGGCTGCCCGAGCCGGTGGTTCAGGGCCTGGGGTCGAGCGACGAGAACATGTTCCTGGTGCGCCTGGGCGGTACCACGCAGCTCACCGCGCCGAACGCGGTGAAGGCGGAGGCGGCGCTCAAGGGGCTGGGTGAGGGCGTCGAGGTCCGCAAGCCGGACCTGGACAACGGCCTCATCAACCTGCGCTCGAAGACCAAGCTCGACGTGGCCAAGATCAAGGAAGCGGTGGAGACGAGCGGCACCGGCGTGGCCAGCGTGAAGGACATGGGCGGCGCGGAAGGCGGCTTCGACTTCCAGGTGAAGGCGGCGGGCATGTCGGAGAAGGTGCAGGCCGCGCTGAAGGTGGGCATGCCGGACAGCGGCTTCGAGATGCGCCGGGTGGACTACGTCGGCCCCGCGGTCGGCAAGCAGCTGCGCAACAAGGGCATCACCGCCTTGCTCTACGCGATGATCGCGATCCTCATCTACGTGGCGTTCCGGTTCGACCTGAAGTTCGGCCCTGGCGCGCTGGTGGCCATGGTGCACGACGTGATCATGGTCGCGGGCTACTACCTGGTGACTCGCCGGGAGTTCAACCTGACCTCCATCGCGGTGCTGCTGACGATCCTCGGCTACTCGATCAACGACACCATCGTGATCTACGACCGCATCCGCGAGGAGATGGCGCGGTTCAAGGGCAAGCCGCTCACCGAGATCATCAACATCGCGGTGAACGAGACGCTCTCGCGCACCATCCTCACTTCCGGCGTGACGGCGCTCTCGCTGGTGGGGCTCCTCATCTTCGGCGTGGGCGAGATCTTCGACTTCGCGGCGGCGATGCTGGTGGGCATCGTGGTCGGCACGTACTCGTCGGTGTACATCGCCAGCCCGCTGACCATCTGGCTCGACGAGCGGCAGCACGCGCGCGAGCAGGGCGGCGCGATGAACGCCAAGACGGCCTGATCGTCAGCCGACGGTCAGGGCCTGGAGCGTGATGCCGCGCGCGTGCAGCGCCGCGCGGATGCGCCGGACTTCCTCGGGGCGGGGCGCCGTGGCCCTGCCGAGCAGCTTCAGCGTCACCGCGCCCTGACCTGCGCGCTCGAGCTCCGCGCGGGCGCCGAGCGCCGGCGGGAGGGCGAGCGAGAGGGCGGGGCGGCCGCTCTTCACGAACACCTCGATGCTGGCGATGAGCGCCTGGGTCTGGGCGAGGCGGGCGGCGCGCGCCGAGGCGCCGTCGGCCGGCGCGACGGGGAGCATCGAGGGCTGCGCCGCGGGCGGGGCCGCGCCGAGCAGCGGCGGCAGCTCGACCTGGCGCTCGCCCGAGGCGACGAGCAGCTCGGCGACGCGCTCGCGGACCTGCTTTGAATCGAGCGACGCGGTCTCTTAGCGGCGTTCGCGCAGGCGCTCGCCCTGGGCGTGACCCTGGAGGCGGTCGTGCTCGAGCCGCAGCGCCGCGGTCCGGTGGGCGTGTGTGGCCTCGGGGCGGGCGGTGGACCGGGTCGGGCGCGCGACGAGCGGCCCCTTCGGGCGTTCGATGGCGCCGGGCCGGGCCGGCGGGCGCAGGGGGCCAGCCGGAGGTGGAGGCTTGGCCGCCTCGAGGAGCCCGGCGAAGGGGCGGCGGAGCGGTGGGACCGGGCGGGGGAGGGGCGCGACGACGCGGGCGGGGGACATGGTGGCCCGTGGTTGCAGGCCAGCGACCTGCGCAAGCTGCCGGAAACAGGCGCGCCGGGGGCCGGGCGAGGTCGCCCCGGCGAGACGGGCGTCAGTGCTTGAAGCCGCCCATCTGCTGGGGGGCGACGCCGGTGACCTCGTTGAGGGCGAAGGGGCACTGGGCGACGGTGCCGGGCTCACCGAGGACGAGGCCGTGGGAGAAGTCGCGGTCCTCGAAGATGAGGGCGTCGCGCACCTCGACCTCGTCGATGGACTGGTTCATTTCCCAGAAGCGGCCCTTCACCAGCATGCGGTGCCCGCGGGGGATCTTCTCGAGGTCGACGTACTGCTTGGACTTGAGGCGGGCGAAGATCTGCACAGGGCGGGGCTTCTCGGCCGGGGCCTTGCCGAAGAACTGCAGGCCCTGCGGGGTGGCCTCGGGGGGCAGCCAGCCGAAGATGGCCACGAGCTCTTCCATGCCCGGCACGGGCTTCTTGCCCTTCTTGAGGGGCTGGTTGCGGCGGGCGCCGGCGTCGATGAGGGTGGCGCCGCCCCAGGCGATTTCCCGGTCGAGGTAGGCGTCGCGGAAGTTGGCGGGGGCGTCGGCCGCGAAGGCGCTGTTGGCCTGGAGGACCTCGACCACGTAGCGCTCGCGCAGCTTGGAGAGCGTGAAGTTGATGGAGTCGATGGGGGCCGGTTCCTCGTTCAGGTAGCGCAGGCGGCCCAGGTCGATGATCTGCACCTTGGCGTTCACCGCCTTGGCGGTCTCGAGCCACGCGTCGGGCAGCTTCCCTTCGATGCGCACGCGGCGGACCATGGCGACCAGGTAGGCGCTGGCGGGGAAGACGGGGGTCGACAGCTGCGTCTCGAGCGCGTTCATCACCACCGGGTCGAGCGCGAAGGTGTCGTCCTTGTTGTGGAAGCTGGGGGCGGCCTCGGCGAGGGCGAAGAAGAGGCCGCCGAGGAGCTGGGTGCAGGCGGGGTCGTCGGTGCCGGTCTCGAGCGCCTTGGCGAGGCGCGACTTCTTGAAGCGCTTGTCGATTTCCTGTTCCTTGAAGCTGACGGGCTTGCCCAGGTTGAACAGCACTTCCTTCTGGGCGAAGGCCGGCAGGGCGAGCAGCACACACAGGGCACACAGGGCGCGCATCGGGCAGGAGGCTAGCACTCAAGCTCCCGACGCTTGAGCCCCGGCCGAATTCTCTTCGGGGCTGGGCGGGAGCAGGAAGAGGGCGAGGCAGGGGAGCAGTTCCGCCAGGGCGCTCACCCGGAAGAGCGCGGAGCTGCCGAAGGCGTCGAGCCCCAGGCCCGAGCCCAGGTAGCCGACCAGGCCGCCGATGCCGAAGGTGACCGCGACGTAGAGCGTCTGCCCGGTGGCGCGCAGCGAGCCGGGGGCGCAGCGCGACATCCACCCCACCGACGACAGGTAGAAGGTGCCGAAGGTGAGCGCGTGCATGAGGCCCAGGGCGATCAACGCCCAGGGGGAGGTCAGTGTTCCCATGAGGAACCAGCGCAGGCCGCTGGACGCGAAGGACAGCCACAGCCAGCCCCTGGGCGAGAGCCAGCCGCCGATGCGGGGCCAGAGGCTCATCACCACCACCTCGGCGAGCACGCCCAGGCTGGCGATGCCGCTGGTGACCCAGGTGCCGAGGCCGAGCGCCTCGACGTGAATGGAGAGCGTGCCGTGGTACGGCGCGGACGCGATCCAGTGGAGCGCGGAGGCCGCGAGGAGCCAGCGCACCGCGGGCCGGCGCAGCAGGGCGTAGGCCTCGGCGGCGCTGGCCTTGGGGCCGTCGGTGCGCTGGACGCGCTGCTGCCAGACGGTGAGGCGGGCGAAGGCGGCGGACACCGCGAAGCCCGCGATCATCGCCGCGAGGATTCGCCAGTCGATGGTGTCGACGAGGGCGCCGAAGAGGGCGGAGGTGACGACGAACCCGACGGAGCCGAAGCGGCGCAGGCCGGCGTAGGCCCCGGTGGCCCCTCCGACGGCGTCGAGCGCCAGGGTGTCGAGCATGCTGGTGATGGAGGTGCCGAAGGCGGCGTGCACGGCGTAGGCGCCGAGCAGCAGCCAGAAGGCGTGCACCTGGGACAGCAGGAGGTGGCCGAGGGCGGCGCCGGCGAGGAGCACGGTGACGATGGCGCCGGGGCGGCCGGTGCGGTCGGCGAGCTGCCCCCACAGGGGCGGAAAGACGATGGCGGCGACGGGGCTGATGGCGAGGACGAGGCCGAGCTCCTGACCCGAGAGGCCCTGGGACTTGAGGTAGCCGCCGAAGAACGGCAGCGAGATGCCGCCCGCGCTGAAGAAGAGGAAATAGAGGGTGGCGATGCGGGCGCTGGGTGTCACGAGGTTGCTTTCCTTCGCCTCAATAACCCGATTCGGTTACGGTGCTCGCGGCACTTCATGGCGGGTGAGACTTCGGCGGCGTCGGTGCAGATCCTCCCGGTGAAGGGTGAGGCGGACCTGTTCCAGGCCCTCGCCATTCGCGAGGTGGTCTTCATCGAAGAGCAGAGTGTTCCCGAGGCCTTGGAGCGCGACGAGGACGACGCGGCGGCGTACCACCTGCTGGCGATGAGCGGGGGCCACGCGGTGGGCACCGGGCGGCTGGTGGAGCTCAAGGAGACGCCGGCCGGCGAGAAGGGCAAGTGGGGGCGGGTGGGGCGCATGGCGGTGCTGCAGGCGTCGCGCAAGCTGGGCGTGGGCTCGAAGCTGCTGCTGGCGCTGGAGGCCGAGGCGAAGAAGCGCAAGCTCGACGGTATCCTCCTGCACGCGCAGCTGTCGGCGATGGACTTCTACAAGCGGCATGGGTACCATCCGCATGGCGCAGTGTTCGAGGAGGCGGGCATGCCGCACCTCGAGATGAAGAAAACGTTGTGAACCGGAAGGAGCCAGCGATGAACCTCAAGCAGCGTCTCGATGCGGTGATTGCGGAGCGCCACCTGCTCAAGCACCCCTTCTACCAGGCGTGGACCGAGGGCCGCCTGAGCCAGGACGTGCTGCGCTCGTACGCGGGCCAGTACTGGCAGCAGGTCTCGAGCTTCCCGCGCTTCGTCTCGGCGGTGCACAGCCGCTGCCCGGAGATCGAGGCGCGCAAGGTGCTCCTGCAGAACCTGGTGGACGAGGAGCTGCACGGCACCGACCACCCCGAGCTGTGGATGCGCTTCGCGGAAGGGCTGGGGGCGAGCCGGGCCGAGGTGAAGGGCCAGGCGGCGCTGCCGGAGACCACGGCGATGGTGAACGAGTTCTTCTCGCTCGCCGAGGGTGACTGGCGCGACGGCCTGTGCGCGCTCTACGCGTACGAGTCGCAGGTGCCGGCGGTGTCGACGTCGAAGATCGACGGCCTGGAGAAGCACTACGGCGTGACGGATGCGACCACGCTGTCGTTCTTCAAGGTGCACGAGCACTACGACGTGGAGCACTCGGCGCAGGTGGCGGGGCTGCTGGAGAAGTACGCGGACCCGGCGAAGGCCGAGGCGGCCACCCGCCGCGCGGCCGACGCGCTGTGGACGTTCCTCGACGGGATGGCGGCGCAGGCGGGCATCAGCTGCTCGCACGCGGCGTAGTCAGCCCAGAGGTCGGTCGTGGCGGTGGTCTCACTGGTGCTGGTCGGGGTGGTGGCGGCCAGCATCCTGGTGTTGTCGTGGGAGCTGGGCGCGGCGTGGCGCCTGCTCCACCGGCGCTTCGCGGCGCCCGAGGTCTGGCCGTCGATGTCGCTGCTCAAGCCGATGGCGGGGCGCGACGACGAGCTGGAAGAGAACCTCGAGAGCCACGCGGCGATCGACTACCCGGGTGAGTGGGAGCTGATCCTCGGGGTGCGCTCGGCCAGCGACCCGGCGTACGCGGTGGCGCAGGCCTTCGTGGCGCGGCATCCCGGGCGGGCGCGGCTGGTGCTGCAGGAAGGGGAGCCGGGGCTCAACCCCAAGGTGAACCAGCTCATCACGCTCACCCGGCACGCGAAGGGCGAGGTGATCGCGCTCACCGATTCGAACGTGCGGGTGACGCCTCAGCTGTTGCGTGAGCACGCGGCGTCGCTGGCGCAGCCGACGGTGGGGCTCTCGACGCACACCTTCGCCGGTGACGGCGAGGAGACGCTGGGCTCGGCGTTCGAGAACATGACGTCGATCTCCTACATCGTGCCCAACGGGGCGACGGGCGAGCTGTCGTTCAAGCTGACGCAGATCGTGGGCAAGTCGCTGGCGATCAAGCGCGAGGCGCTGGAGGCGATCGGCGGGTGGGAGTCGGTGAAGGACCTGCTCGCGGAAGATCAGCGCATGGGCATCGCGCTGCTCAAGGCGGGCTACCGCACGCTGCTGTGTCCGACGCCGGTGCGCTGCGTGCAGAAGCACCAGACGGTGGGGCAGTTCGTCGACCGCCAGTCGCGCTGGGCGATGATCCGCTTCCGGGTGTTCGGCGGGGTGTACCTGGAGCCGTTCCTCTTCCCGGTGCTGTGGGGGCTGCTCGCGGTGGCGGTGAACCCCGGGAACTGGTGGGCGCTGGTGTCCGCGGCGGTGTGGTCGATGATCTTCACCCAGACGCTCGCGGTGTGGTCGCGCGGGCGCGGGTTCAAGGCGTGGCAGGTGGTGCTCATCCCCGTGCGGGACGTGGTGTTCTTCGCCGCCTTCGTGCTCGGCCGCTTCCGCTCGACGGTGATCTGGCGGGGAAACGTGCTGCGGGTGGGCGAGAACACCCAGCTGTCGAAGGCCTAGTTCGCGGCGGCGGCGTTGGCGGCGGCGGTGCCGACGGTCGACAGCAGGTCGCTCAGCGCGGCGAGGAGGATCTCCTCGAACTCGCTGCTGGAGCCGGCCATGGACACCTTGAGGGCGCGGCCCTGGAAGGTGGCGTCCATGAGCTGCTTGCCGGCGCGGCTCATCTTGAGCGTCACCGAGATCTTGGCGTCGAGGTTCCAGTACTCGTCGGCGAAGGCGTCGTTGACGGTGCCGGTGACGGTGAGCGCGGGCGTGGTGCAGTCCTGCGCGCCGCGGGACAGCTCGTTCTGCAGGGCCTTGGTGAGCCAGCCAGGGACGTCGTCCTTGGTGATGGCGTCGGCGGTCGAGGCGTAGAAGCCGTTGCGGACGAGGCCGACCTTCTGGGGGTGGGGCCGCACGTCGGCGAGGCGCTCGACCTTCACGCAGAGCGCAGGGCCGCGGCGGGCGACGAGCGCGGGGTCGGGGAGCCTGACCTCGCGGGTCATCATCGCGCACCCGGGCAGCCAGACCAGCAGTGCGATGGCGAAGGCGTGCCTCACGAGAGTGCGAGCCCCATGGGCAAGGTATCGCCCAGGGTGCGGGCCTCGTCGAGTTCCGAGAGCTGGACGACCTCGCGGACCATGAGCTGCCACGAGGCAGGAGCCTTCGTGAGGGCCGCGAGCACCTTGGTCCGCACGGCCTCGTCGACGTCGCGGGCGCGGTCACCGGTGCGCCGGGCGAGGAGGCTCATGGCGAAGAGGGCCTGGTCGTGGCGCCTGGGGTCGAGTGCGAGGAGCCGGTCGATCCACGCGGTGGCGACGTCGGGGGCGACCACGCGGTGGGAGGCGCCGGAAACGGTGACCCGCGCCCCGAGCCGGCCGAGCGCCCAGGCCCACGGGCCGCCGGTGGTGTCGCGCTCCGAGAGGCGCCTGGCGACCCACTCGCCGAGCTCTTCCTTGTCGGCGATGGGCAGGAGTTCGAGGGCGGCGGCGCAGCGCACGAGTTCCTCGAGCCCCTGGGGCACGATGCCCTTGAGCTTGGGGCCGCTCTTCGCGTCGGGGGGGACCTGGCGCTCGAGGTGGGGCCGGGCGTAGTCCCACAGCGCGCGCTGGCTCGCCTCGGTGAGGCCGGGGGCGATGCGCCGCCAGCAGATCCAGAACTCGGCCCAGCACGGCGCCTCGGCGTGGTGGGTGAGGAGGTCCTTGAAGAGCGCGAAGGTCTGCTCGCAGCGCCAGGCGTCGAGCGGGTAGCCGGTGCCGGGGCGCAGCGCATAGCCGAGCAGGTGGAAGAAGACGCGCTCGTGGTCCGCGGAACGCCGCCGCTTGCCGGCGCCGGCGAAGAGCGCGGTCCACAGCTCGCGAAGGATCGGCAGCCGCCAGGTCTCCCTGGGCCCGAGCACCTGTTCGAGGCTGCGCGCGAGCTGCTTCACGTCCTTCGGGCCGACGGGCAGGGGCTTGGTGCCGTAGACCTTCTCCACCAGGCCGACGGCCTCGGCGAAGCGCGCCGGCATGGCCTCGGTGACGGTGAGCGCGCCCTTGGCGGCGGCGCCGCGCAGCTCGAACTCCAGCCGGTAGCGCTGGCCTTCCGCGGTGGCGCAGGACAGCGCGAGGGTGCCGACCTCGGACAGCGAGGCGATGAGGTGGACCTGCACCGTCTGGCCCTTGGTGCCCTGGAGGATGGTGTGAATGGGCGGCAACGCCTTGAAGCCGTCGCCCTCGAGCGCGACCAGCTCCCCGGGCCTGTGCAAGGTGTCGGCGGTGGTGGCGTAGAGCTGGAACTGCACCGGCTGGCCCAGGGTGAGCGCGAAGGTGCGGCCCTGGAGCTCGACGGCCTCGCCTTCCTCGAGGCCGCGGGGGACGAGGCAGACGCCCTGGCGCCCTTCGCCCTTCACCGCGGCGTAGTAGGCGCGCGGCGCGCCGCCGCTGATGCGCTTGCCGAGCGCGCGCCGGGCGAGGCCGGAGTACGCGGCGCCTCGGGCGACCGCGAGGTCGAGCGAGTCGTGCGGCAAGCTGGGAATCGGCTTCGCCTCGGGCCAGAGCGCGGACGCGGTGTCCAGCAGGGCGCGGGTGAGCCGGGGCGAGTTGAAGACGCCGCCGTTGAGGAGGATGGCGTCTGGCCGCGGCAGGCCTGCGCTCTCGGGCAACCCGAGCGCGGTGCGTCCCGCGGCGGCGTGCTCGCGCAGGAAGGCGACGAGGTGGCGGGTGATGGCGGGGTCGGCGGCGAACGGCAGTCCGAGCTCGGTCAGCGCCGCCTTGCTGCGCTCCTGCAGCACGTCGCCTTCGGAGACCCTGGGGAAGAAGCCCTCGACGACGAGCTGCTCGACCTCGTCGCGCGTCAGCTCCGACGAGAGAGTACCGCCGATGAGCTTGCTGCTCTGACCGGCGATGGTGACGGGGTGGGTGGCGGGCGCCTTGCCGGCCAGGAGCGCCTCCTTCGCCACGCGGGCGCCCTGCACGGCCTGGCTCCACTGCGCGCCGGTGAGCCGCTTGTCGCCGAGCAGCTTGCGCTCCACGAGGTGGGCGAGCGCGGCGTCCATGTTGTCGCCGCCGAGGAGCAGGTGGTCGCCCACCGCGAGGCGCTTGAGCGCGGGCCCTTCGGGGAGCATCGCCACCTGCACGAGGCTGAAGTCGGTGGTGCCGCCGCCGACGTCCACCACCAGCACCAGCTTGAGCCCGGCGAGCGCCCTGGCGAGGTCGCCGCGGTGGCGCGAGGTGAAGTCGTAGAAGGCGGCCTGCGGTTCCTCGAGGAGCACCAGCCGCGCGAGCGGGAAGCCGGCGTCGCGGGCGGCCTGGAGGGTGAGCGCGCGCGCGGCCTCGTCGAAGGACGCGGGCACGGTGAGCACCAGCTCCTGGTCGGCGAGGAGCGCGTCGGGGTGCGCCGTGTCCCACGCGCTCTTCAGGTGGGAGAGGAGCTCGGCCTGGGCGGCGACGGGGCTCAGGCGCGGCACGTCCGGGGCGGCGCCCCAGGGGAGGATGGGCGCCTGGCGATCGACGCCGGCGTGACACAGCCAGCTCTTGGCGGACGTGATGACGCGCCCGGGGACGCGGGCGCCCTGCCAGCGGGCGAACTCCCCCGCGGCGTGCGCTGGCGTGCCCCACGGGAGCGCGAGCGCGCCCTCGGGCAGCTCGCCGGGGGCCGGGAGGTAGAGGCACGAGGGGAAGAGTGGCCGGGTGGCGCGCTCGTTCGGGCGCACCAGCTGCAGCACGCCGTGGTCCACCACCTCGGCCTGGGCGCCCTTCGAGAGCTCGAGCGAGGCGACGGCGCAGTTCGAGGTGCCGAGGTCGACGCCGATGACGAAGCGCGGGCTCATCTCACTCCGCGCCGCGCACGTTGAGCTCGAGCTTCCACTTCCCCTTGCCGCCCTGCTCGAGGCAGCGCAGCTCGAGCGCGCCGAGCTCGGTGACGGCGGCCTGGAGGTTCACCGGCACCACGCCGCCGGACTTGCCGGGCAGGGTGGCCTCGATGGCGGGCAGTTCCTCGAGCTCGTCGGTGCCGTCGAGCAGGGTGCCCACGGCATCACGCCGGGTGGAGGAAGCGAAGAAGCGGAACGAGGTGGGCGCGCCGACGAGGAGCGCGAACTCCTGGGGCGGGATGTCGGCCTGGGTGCCTTCTTCCATGCCGAAGGGCGCCACGCAGAGCGCCTTCACCGGCGGGGTGTAGCCGGGCACGGCGAGGGCCGCGGCCTCGACGCCGACGTAGTAGCTGCGCGCGGTGCCGCCGCGAATGCGCACGCCGTGGCCGGCCTTCACCCAGCCGTAGCAGGCGGCCCCGCGGGCGACGGCGAGGTCGAAGTCGGCGCCGGGCAGCTCGCGCACGTCGGTGCCGGTCCAGCTGCGCAGCACCTCGAGGATGCGCTCGCGGAAGGCCTGGGCCTTGAACGCGCCGCCGTTGAAGAGCACCGCGGTGGGGCGCACCAGCTTGGAGCCCTTGCGGATGCGGCCCGCCTCGCCGAGTGGCTCGGCCTGGCGGGTGAGGAAGGCGGACAGGTGCCGGGTGATGCCGGCGTCGGTGGCGTACGGCAGGCCGACCTGCTGCAGGCCGGTGCGGCGCGCGACCTGGGGGCCTTCGTCGACCTTGGAGCGGGGGAAGAAGCCGTCGACCAGCGCCTCGACCACCGCGGCGCGGGTGAGCTCGGTCTTGAGGGTGCCGCCCATGAGCGACGAGCCGCGCGAGGGCACGGTGACCGGCACGGTGTCGAGGTCGCCGCGCGACAGCAGCGTCTCCTTCGCCGAGCGGCAGGCGTAGGTGAGTGCCTGCAGCTGCCAGGCATCGAGCGTCTTGCCCTGGGCCTTGAAGGTCTCGTTCGCGCGGAAGGCGAGCGCGAGGTCCATGTTGTCGCCGCCGAGGAGGATGTGGTCGCCCACCGCGAGGCGCTCCAAGGCCAGCTCGCCGCCTTCGTCCTTCACGCCGATGAGGGAGAAGTCGCTGGTGCCGCCGCCCACGTCGACCACGAGGAGGATGTCGTCGGCCTTGAGCTGCTTGCGCCAGCCGTCGCCCATGGCCTCGAGCCACGCGTAGAGCGCGGCCTGGGGTTCCTCGAGGAGCGTGACGTCGCCCAGGCCGGCCTGCTTGGCGGCCTCGAGGGTGAGGTCTCGCGCGCCGGCGTCGAAGCTGGCGGGCACGGTGATGATGACCCGCTGCTCCTTGAGCGGCGCGTCCTTGCCGAGCTGCTGGTTCCAGGCGAGCGCGAGGTGGCCCAGGTACTCGGCGGAGGCGTCGACGGGCGAGAGCTTGGAGACGTCGGCCGGCGCCTGCCACGGGAGCACCGCGCCGCGGCGGTCGATGCCGGGGTGGCACAGCCAGCTCTTGGCAGAGGCGACGAGCCGCCCGGGCACCTTGGCGCCGTGGCTGCGCGCGAGCTCGCCGGTGAGGCGGCCCCTGGCCTTGTGGCCGGGCAGCTCGAGCGCGCCCGCGGGGAACTCGCCGTCGGCGGGGAGATAGAGGAACGACGGGAGCAGCTGCTTGGCTTCCACCGTGCCGGGGGAGGTGAGCTGCGGAATGGGCAGCACCTGCTGGGCAGCGCCGCGGCCCTGGGCGGCGTCGAGCCGCTGCCAGGACACCGCGCTGTGGGTGGTGCCGAGGTCGATGCCGACTGCGTACGCCGGGGCGCTCACGGCAGCTCGACCTCGGCCGGCGCCAGCACGCGGGCGTCGAGGGTGGTGGGCGGCGCGGGCAGCTTGACGGTGGTGGTGACCCAGCCGTGGTGCTTGAGCGCGCCCTGGTACGGCGGGGCGCCGGTGACGTTGCCCGCGAGGCGGTAGCGGTTGGCGTCGAAGCCCGCGGGCACGGTGACCGTGGCGCCTTCGGACTCGGTCAGCACCGGCTTCACCTCGAGGTACTGCTGCAGCACCTTCTTGCAGCCGGCGTGGACCACGCGCGCGGCGGCGCCGACCTCGGCGTCGGAGAAGCTGGTGACGTCTTCCTGCAGGAAGTCGATGAGCCGGCCTTCGCGCTGGAGCATGGCGAGGAAGAAGAGGCCGGCCCGGTGCTGCTCCTCGGGAGAGACGACGGGGGTGGGCGGCGGCGGGGGCGGCGGAGCGGCTTCGGGGAGCGCGGGCCGGCTCGGCTCGGGCAGCTGGCCGCCGAAGATGAGCGACAGCGCGAGCTTGAGCCGGGCGAAAAATGAGAGGGGCGCCATGAGGCGCCCCTAGCACAGCCGCTCCCGGTGGGGCCGCTACATGGTGTCGTTGGTGGCGAGGTCGGCCTCGGACTGCAGGCCCGTGCCGCCGCCCTGGGCGGTGGTGGCGGAGACGAAGGCCTGGGGCACCACCTTGTCGGCGCCGGAGGTCGGGGTGAGCTTGGCCGTCGGTTCGACGAGGCCCTCGATGAGCGCGGCGAGCACCACGTAGTGCTGGGTCTCGTCGCCCTGGATGGCGGCGGCGATGAAGCGGTTGGTGGAGTTCTTCAGCGCCTTGATGACCTGGTTGTAGGCGACGGCGGCGCGGCGTTCTTCGTTGCAGGCGAGCTTGAGCACGTTCGTGGTGGACGGCTTGAACCCGGTGGGCAGGGTGAACTTGTTCGCGGCGGCGGTGGTGGCGGTGCCGCCGAGGTCCTTCACCGTCTTGGCGAGCAGGCCGGCGTGTTCCTGGTGGTCCTTCTGGAACTCGACGGCGACCGCGAGCACCAGCTTGGAGAGGTCGTCGCTCATGCTCTGCAGCACGCCGGCGCCCTGGGTGTACGCGTCGATGGCCTTGTACTCGGCGGCGAGGAGCGCGTTGAGGCTCGCGATGTCCTCGTTCGTGGCGCTGCCGCCGCCGGCGCCGCCGCCGCTGCCGCCGGAGCCGGTGCCGCCGGAGCCGGTGCCGCCGCAGGCT
>JAIBBQ010000277.1 GCA_019694595.1 Myxococcaceae bacterium | reverse complement strand
TTCGGCTCGTGAGCGGCGTGCCAGGCGTTCGCGGCCTCCAGCGCGGCGCGGGCGTGGGCGATGGCGCCCTTGCGCCACAGCGCGCGGCCGAGCTCGAGCTGGAGCGCGGCGATGACGCCGGGAGATGCCTTGGCGCCCTGTGCGGTGCCGAGCGCGGCCTTGAGCGCGCGCTCTGCGTCGTCGAAGCGGTTGGCGGCGGTGAAGGCCCGCGCGTCGCTCAGCGTGCTGTCCCAGGGGCTTCGCTGGCTCATCGGCGCCTGAGACTGTCGCGGTCACGCTTCGAAAAGCGAGATTTTTGACGCCCGGGTCAGGCGGGCGAGGGCTCGGCGCCGGCGGGGGCGGTCTTGGCCGCGTCCTCGCCGTGGCGGTGGATGACGTGCTCCTTCACCCAGCTGATGCCGCGCTTGATGAGGCGCACCGGCGGGCCGACCACCTTCTCGATGCCGCGCACCGCGGGGCCGGTGATGCGGGCGATGGCCGGGTTCTCCACGAAGAGCGAGAAGCCGACCTGCACGAAGGGCGCGACCGGAACGGCGAAGGAGAAGCCGATTTCCCCGCGCTCGGTCATCTGGAAGGAAGCGACGTTGGGGATGAAGGCGGAGATGCGCTTGCCGTGCTGCTTGTCCTGGCTGAAGCCGAAGAAGGGCACGCTGAAGCCGAAGCTGGGCCCGGAGCGGCTCTTGTCGGTGGACAGCGCGTAGCCGCCGCCGACGAAGGCGGTGCCCACGCCGACGCTGGCGTACGGGTCGATGCGGCGCTTGTCGGTGGCGCGGTTCTCCGGGCTCACCGCGGTGCCCACCTCGAACGAGCCGCCGCCCAGGCCGGGCACGCCGGTGCCGATGCTGATGCCGGCCATGAGGCCGGTGGCCTCGAGCGGGTTGAGCCGCTTCACGCCTTCGAGCTGGTGGTGCACGGTGCGCAGCGCGTCGGTGTGGGCCTCCGACTGCACGATGGCCGCCTCGAGCGACTGCAGCTTGGTCTGGTCGGCCGCCGACAGCGCCTTGGGGTCCTTGCCGGCGAGCAGCGCGTCGCGCTCGGCGTACAGGGTGTGGGTGGTGCCCAGGCTGTCGCTGAGGAGCGCCGCGGCTTCCTTGGGGGTGGTGGGCACGGCGCCCTTGATGCCGCCGGCGAGAATCTTCACCACCTTGTCGGCGGTGGCGCGGCCCTTCCAGAGGTCGTCGGCCTGGTGGCTCGCCAGCTCGCGCTGGCCCTGGGGGGTGTGCTTGAGCTCGTCGCGCAGCGCGCCCAGCTCCGCGGGGTTCTGGGACAGGAACCCGTCGAGCGCCTTGGGCACGTCGGTGAGCGCGAGGGTGGCGCCGGTGGCCTTGAAGGCCTCCACGGCCGCGCTGGCCTCGGGGGAGAGCGTCGACGCCTGCGGCTTCGGCTCCTCGGCGGCGGGCTTCGGGGTCGAGCGGTCCTTGATGCGCATGGGGTCACCCTAGCAGACACCCGGGAGCAGGCCGAAGCGCAGGCCCCCGGGGTGTGGATCAGCGGCGAGACGTACGGCGCGCCTTGGCCTTGGCCCGAGGCGTCTTCCTGGAAGACTTCGCGGGCGCCGACTTCTTGGCCGTGCGCGCCTTGGTCGCAGCCTTCTTCGCCGGCGACTTCTTGGCCGGCGCCTTCTTGGCGGCGGGCTTCTTCGCCGGCGGGCGCGGCACGCTGGGCGGCGGAATGAAGGGGTTGGGCCCGGTGCGACCGGCGGTGGAGCCGACGAGCGACTCCAGCACCGACTCCAGCCGGGCGTCGATGGCCTGGTACTCGACGGAGCGCTCCGCGGCGTGAATCTCCTCGTCGCTCAAGACCTTCCAGCTCCCCTGGCCGCCGCCCACGGTGAGCCGGTAGCCGAACCAGGCGGTGCGCGCGCCCATCACCACCAGCTCGCCCTTGGCGCCCAGCGCGGCGGCGGCGAGGAAGGGCAGGGTGAGCGCGAGCCGGCTGTCGAGCAGCGCGTCCTTGCTCATGAAGCCCTGCACCTCGACGCGGTTCTCGTGGCGCCGCACCTCGAGGAAACCCGGGGTGTCGACGGCGAGGTTCTCGAGCTCCGCGAGCAGCGCCTCGACGGTGCGGGGCACGCCTTCGGCGTCGAAGAAGTCGGGCCAGCCCGCGTGGTCCTCGCGGCGAGCCTCGGCGGCGAGCCACGCCTCGACCTGCTCGGGGGGCAGCTCGAGCCGCCCCCACACCGCGCCGTCCCAGCCCACCTAGTTCGGGCCTCCGCCCTCGGGCGCCTCGGGGGCCGCGGGCGCTGGCGGGGCCGCAGGCCCTTCGCCGCCGCCGCCGCCGCCGCCGCTGCCGTCGCCGTCGCCGCCCTCGCCTTCGTCCTCGGCGCCGGCGATCTCCGGCAGCTTGGACAGGCCGACCACCTTCTCCTGGGCGTTCTCCAGCGTGATGAGGCGCACGCCCTGGGTGTTGCGGCCGATGACCGAGACTTCCTTCACCCGCATGCGAATGAGCATGCCGCCGTTGGTGACCAGCATCACCTGGTCGTCGTCCTTCACCTGCACGGCGGCGGTGACGCGGCCGTTCCGCTCGGTGGTCTTGATGTCGATGATGCCCTTGCCGCCGCGGCCCTGGGTCCGGTACTCGGCTTCCTCGGTGCGCTTGCCGTAGCCGTTCTCGGTGACGGTGAGGATGGTGGCGCCCTTCTCCACCACCTCGGCGCTCACCACCTCGTCGTCGCCTTCGAGGGTGATGCCCTTCACGCCGTAGGCGGTGCGGCCCATGGAGCGCACTTCCTGCTCGGCGAAGCGGATGCTCATGCCCTGCGCGGTGCTGATGAGCACGTCCTTGGTGCCGTCGGTGAGCTGCACCGCCACCAGGGCGTCGCCGTCCTCGATGCCCAGGGCGATGATGCCGCTCTGGCGCACGTTGGAGAACGCCGAGAGGTCGGTGCGCTTCACCACGCCCTTCTTGGTGACGAAGAGCACGAACTGGTTCTCGGGGAAGCCGCGGGTGACGAGCAGCTGGGCGAGCTTCTCGCCTTCCTGGAACTGCACCAGGTTGACGATGGGCTTGCCGCGCGCGGTGCGGCTCGCCGCTGGAATCTCGTGCACCTTGAGCCAGTACAGCTTGCCCCGGGTGGTGATGGGCATCAGGAAGGCGTGCGTGGAGGCGACGAAGAGGTCGCTCACGAAATCGTCTTCCTTGGTGGTGGCGCCGGTCTTGCCGCGGCCGCCGCGCTTCTGGGCGCGGTACTCGGTGAGCGCGCTGCGCTTCACGTAGCCGGCGTGCGAGAGCGTCACCACCATCGGCTCGTCGGCGATGAGGTCCTCGGTGGACATCTCGTCGATGTCGCCGGTGATCTCGGTGCGCCGCGCGTCGCCGAACTTCTCCTTGATCTCGAGCAGCTCGGTCTTGATGACCTTCAGGAGCGAACTCTCGTTCTGCAGGATGTCCTCGAGGCGGGCGATGTCACGCACCAGGGCGATGAGCTCGTTGAAGAGCTCGTCGCGCTGCATGCCGGTGAGGCGCTGCAGCCGCATGTCGAGGATGTTCTTGGCCTGCTCTTCCGAGAAGCCGCTGTTGGTGTAGCTGCGCGAGAGCCCCTGGTACCTGGGCTCGGTGCCCTTGGCGCGGGCGATGAGCAGCGCGAGCTTGCCTTCGGCGTCCTTCAGGTCGAGCTTGGGCAGGTCCTTGAAGCGCGGGTGGCTGTAGAGCGCGCTCGACAGCACGTTCATCAGGCCCCAGCGCGCCTCGTCGACGTCGTTCGACTTGCGGATGATGGTGATGACGTGGTCGATGATGTCCTGCGCGACCAGGAGGCCTTCGACGATGTGCAGCCGGTCCTTGGCGCGCTTCAATTCGAAGCGGCTGCGGCGGGTCACCACCTCGCGGCGGTGGAGCACGAAGCGCTCGAGGATCTCCTTGAGCCCCAGCGTGCGCGGCTGCCCCTGGTCGATGGCCAGGAGCACGATGCCGTAGCTGGTCTGCATCGGCGTGTTGGCGAAGAGGTTGTTGAGCACCACCTGGGTGATGGCGTCGCGCTTCAGGTCGATGACCACCCGCATGCCTTCGCGGTCCGACTCGTCGCGGATGTCGCTGATGCCTTCGATCTTCTTCTCGCCCACCAGCTCGGCGATGCGCTCGATGAGGCGCGCCTTGTTCACCTGGTACGGAATCTCGGTGATGACGATCTTCTCGCGCTCGCTCTTCTTGTCGACCTCGATCTCGGTGCGCGCGCGCAGGGAGATGGTGCCGCGGCCGGTCTCGTAGGCCTTGCGGATGCCGTCGCGCCCGGAGATGAAGCCCGCGGTGGGGAAGTCGGGGCCCTGCACGAAGCGCATCAGGTCGCCGGTGGTGCACTTCGGCGCGTCGATGAGGTGCACCGTGGCGTCGATGACCTCGCTCATGTTGTGCGGGGGAATCTTGGTCGCCATGCCGACCGCGATGCCGTCGGACCCGTTCACCAAGAGGTTCGGGAAGCGCGCGGGGAAGACCAGCGGCTCGGTCAGCGTGTCGTCGTAGTTGGGCCCGAAGTCGACGGTGTCCTTGTCGAGGTCGGAGAGCATCTCGTCGGTGAGACGCTCCATGCGCACTTCGGTGTACCGCATGGCCGCCGGAGCATCGCCGTCGACCGAGCCGAAGTTCCCCTGCCCGTCGATGAGCAGGTAGCGCAGGCTCCACGGCTGGGCCATGCGCACGATGGTGTCGTAGACCGCCTGGTCGCCGTGCGGGTGGTACTTGCCGATGACGTCGCCCACCACGCGCGCCGACTTCTTGTACGCGCGGTTGAACGTGTTGCCGAGCTCGCTCATCGCGTACAGCACCCGGCGGTGCACCGGCTTCAAGCCGTCGCGCACGTCGGGCAGCGCGCGACCGACGATGACGCTCATCGAGTAGTCGAGGTAGCTGCGGCGCATCTCCTCTTCGATGGTGACCGGGAGGAGGTTGCCCAGGTTTCCCGCCGGCGGAGCAGCCGGCGGGGCCGGCGGCGCGCCCTGTTCGTCGTTGGCCATTTGGGGTCAGGCTGTAGCGCCCCGCTCATGGGGGGTCAACGACGCAAGCATCGGGCGCCTCAGGGGATTGAGGCCCCCGAAGGTGTGGGGCTTGCGCACATCGGCCCACAGGCGTAGCAGGGTGGCCTTTGGCTCCTTTCGACGAGGCGGGTTCTCCGATGCGCAAGCTCCTTCTGGCGGTCTGGGCGGTGGTGGCGGTGGGGTCGGGCTGTGGCCCGCAGATGGAGCCGGTGGTGGTCGACGACGGCGCCGCCGACGAGGCCGCGCAGGACGCCACCAGCGAGCTCAAGCTGCAGCTGCCGGGCTTCACTGCGTGGTTCAAGCTCCAGGCGACCAAGGCGGTGCGCGACGGGCGCCCGGTCTGGGTCATCGCCGGCCGCGCGAGCAAGAACCTCGACGGCGTGCACGCCTTCGCCTTCGACGACCCGCTCGGCAACGCGGTGCTGCTGTCGGCGCGCAAGTTCGAGCTGCAGCTCGACCAGAACTCCGAGCTCAACACCATGCTGTCGGGCCTGCGCGTCTTCGTGGGCATGGACCCGGCCGGCCCCGAAGGCCAGGTCACCGCCGCGCTGCACCTCGCGCCGCACTTCAGCGCCACCGGCGGCAGCTCGAAGCTCTACGTCTTCGCCGACGTCTCGCCCATCGAGCTCGAGGGCGCGCTCACCTACCGCGCCAAGGTGCGGGCCACCGGCGCCACCGCGCTCACCGTCACCCCGGGCGCGCCCCGCACCAGCGTGCGCGACGGCGACGTGTGGAACGCCGACTTCACCTTCGAAGGGCTGCGCGCCGGCGCCGACGCCGCCGCGGTGCGCTTCTCGTTCCAGGACGGGGCCACCGAGCGGGTGAAGGTCGCCACCCCGTCGTTCGTGGTGAGCGCCGAAGGCATCACCCGCGAGGACGCGTACGAGGTCTGGCCGCCCGAGCAGTGCGTGGACGCGGTGCAGCAGTGCCTCGATGGGCTCGCGCCGGGCAACACCGACACCTCGAGCTGCGGCAGCTACCGCCAGGTGCAGAAGTGCAACTCGCCGGCGCGCCTGCCCCAGCTGGGCCTGGCGCCCGACGACCAGACCGCGCTCGAGGCCGCGGTGGCCGCGGCCAACGCGCAGCTCACCGCGGGCGCGAGCGTCACCGCCAAGGACTTCTACGTGCAGGCCTTCTCCGCGCGCGCGCCGTCGCTGGAGCTGGTGACGCGGGCCTACGAGTTCGAGCTGCGCAACGAGGCGCCGGTGCGCGTGGGCACCTTGACCCGCGCGGCGCTCGACGACGCGCTCGACGGCTACCACGCGAAGCCGGTGGTGCCGGCGGCGCAGCAGGTCGTCTTCCAGCAGGCGTTCCAGGCGATGTCGCTCACCTCGACCCGCCGCTCGCCGCGGGGCCCCGCGCAGAGCGTCACCAGTCAGCTGCTCTACTTCCCCAGCGCGGCCCGGCTGGTGGTCATCGAGCTCGCGCAGGAACAGCGCCCGTGAAGCTCGCGCCCCTGGCGCTCGCGGCGCTCTGCCTGGCCGCCTGCCGCGAGGCCGCCCCGGCCGCCGCCGCGCCGGCGGGGCCGCAGACCGAGGCCACCCTGGTGAGCGACGCCAAGGCGCGGCTCAAGGCCCGGGACCTCCGAGGGGCGCAGGAGAAGCTCGAGGCCTGCATCCAGGCGTTCCCCGCCTCGGCGCACTGCCACAAGCTGCTCGGCGGCGTGTACTCGACGCAGGGCGACTCCGCGAAGGGCGCCCAGCACTACCAGCGCTTCGTGGAGCTCGCGGCGAGCGACGACCCCGACCTGCCCAAGGTGAAGGGAATTCTCTCGCAGCTCGCGCGCTGAGAGGCGCTTCGCGTCAGCCGAAGATGGCGGCCAGCCGGGCGAGGACCTTGTCCTCGTTGGCGGACACCTTGTTCCCCATGCCCAGGATGCCGCCCGAGGCCTCGGCCACGGTGCGCGCGCGCCCGAGCAGCTCGTTCTTGAGCAGCGCCTTGTCGCCGGCGCTCAGCTTGGCCATCAGCGCCTGCACGTAGGCGGCCCAGGTCGACTCCAGCGCCGCGGGGGGCGCCGCCTTGAGCCAGCTCTCGAGCAGCGCGAGCGCGGGGCTGTCGGCCTTGAGGCCCGACTTGCCGGCGGCGTCGAGCACCGCCTTCTTTTCCTTCTCGTCGACCGTGCCGTCGGCCCAGGCGACCTGCACCAGGGGGAAGAGCGAGAGCGCGGCCACGGTGGTGGCGTCGAGCTTGAGCTTGAGGAGCGCGTCGAGCACCGGCTGGCTGGTGATGCCGGTGGCCTGGGTGAGGCCTTCCAGGGTGAGCGCGTTCTGCTTCTCGGCCCGCAGCTTCTCGACCAGCTTGGCGTTCTGCTGCGCGAAGAAGCCTTCCTCGAGTTCCTTGCGGCGGTCGTTCAGGGCGTCGGACATGCCCGGTGAATACCAACCGCCGCGCAGCGAGGAAAGCCAAGCCTTCGTGAGCGGCGCGCTAGCTGTGGATTCTCATGACGTTGTTCACGCTGTAGCGGTGAGGCGGCTGAATGGTGTCATGCCGATGGCTCCGTGGCATCGGCCTTCGTTGTAGTGGCGTAACCATCCGCGGAGCGCCACCAC
>JAIBBQ010000047.1 GCA_019694595.1 Myxococcaceae bacterium | reverse complement strand
GCCGCGGGGGCCGCCGCGGGCCGCTCGGCCGGCACCGGCGCGTGCGCGCAGCCCAGCGACGCGAGCACCACCACTCCGAGCCGGACCTTCATCGCGACCCCTCCAGGCCGGGGCCAGACGGCACCGGGGCCGCCGTCACCGCCGCGGACCCGGCGAAGCGGGCCACCACCGCGTCTTCGATGAGCGTCTGCAGGTTCTGGTCCTTCTTGAAGGCGCTCACCATGGCCCGGGTCACCTCGGTGGGCACCGGCTCGCCGCCGTAGACGATTTCCTGCACCTTCTTCGTCATGCAGCCGGCGAACTCCGGCTGCGAGACCAGGGTGGCCCCCAGCCAGGTCGGCGTCGCCGGCCCTTCGGCCCGCATGTCGAGCGAGTCGCGCACGTAGAACTTCATCGTCTCCGGCGGCCCGTCGAGCGGCACCGAGCGCTGACCGACGCGGGAACTGACGAAGCCCTTGAACGCCTTGAGCGCGTTCTCGATGCGGGCGTGGCAGTCGCGGCAGCCCGTCTTCGCGGCCAGCTCCATGTGGTCGCCCGAGCGCAGCTTGGGGTTCTTGAGCTCGAAGATCTGCTCGGCGTGCACCCGCAGGGACAGGGGCACCGTGCACAGGAAGTCCCACCACAGCACGCTCACCAGCACCCGTGGCGCCTCGTCGCCGTAGCGAAAGAGCGGCGAGGTGAGCAGCCCGCCTTCGTACTGCGGCGGGCGACTGCGCAGCGAGAAGGCCTCGGCGCTCTTGTCGGACTGGGGCGGAATCGCCAGCGGACCGCCCCGGAAGTACGTGTCGCGCGCGTAATAGAAGTCGGCGTGGTTCGAGCGCACCGTCTCGTTGCCCGTCAGCACCTGACCGAACGGCTTCTGCGACTGAATCACGTGCTGCATCGTCTTCACCGCCTCGAGCGAGTAGGCGGTGCCGATCTGCTCGGCGAGCTCTCCCTGCGGCGCGCAGTTGAGCAGGTGTTCGCCACACCCGCAGATGGACGGGTCGGGGTTCCGGTTCTCCGTGGCCTCGCAGTACTGGGTGCTGCCCGCCCGGTCGTCGGACTTGATCTCCGGGAGGTAGCTGTCCTTGCAGACCTGCACCGGCTTGCCCGGCCGCCACCACGCGTCCACCGACACCAGCTGATCCGCCTTGCAGGGCTCGTGGAGGTAATAGAACTCGCGCCCCTTGAGCTTGCCGCTCATCAGCTCGAACGGGGGCCCGTCGGCCCGCATGTTCAGGTAGACGAACATGCGCGGCAGCACCGAGAGGTAGAGCGCGTCGTCCTTCATGCGCTCGCGCACCGCGGCCCGCCAGCGCTCGGCCGCGGTGGCGCCCGGGTACCGGGCCGGGTCCACCGACGCCGCAGGGGTGCCCAGCACGCCGTTGAGCAGCGCCAGGTTCGTCGAGAACGCCGCGTCGTCCGCCCGCGGCGAAGGCGGGGGTGGCGCCGCGAGCGCAGCCGCAGGCGCGCCTGCCGCTGCAGCGAGGAGCACGGCCAGGAGCTTGAGTCGCATGGGGGTGCCGAGACGGTACGGGGCACCTCCATGAGCGTCAACGCTGCCCAACGGCGCCTACATGCGGCTACCTTCACGCTCAATGGCTCAGCCCCGGGGAAGCAGAGAAGAGGCGCGCTTGCCGCTGGCGCTGCTCGCGGTGCTCGCGCCGGTGCTGGCCTTCACCTGCATCTTCTCACCCGAAGGCCGCCTCAACTGGCTCCTCGAGGTCGGCCCGGGACTCGCCGGCATCGTCGCGCTCGCGGCGAGCTTCCGCCGCTTCCCGATGTCGCGCTTCGTCTACGTGGGCGTGTTCGTCCACATCCTCATCCTCGTCTACGGCGGCTACTACACGTACGCCAAGGCGCCGCTCGGCGAGTGGATGCGCGAGACCTTCCACTTCCAGCGCAACATGTACGACCGCATCGGCCACTTCGCCTTCGGCTTCTTCCCCGTCTTCACCTTGCGCGAGGTGTTCCTGCGGGTGACGCGGCTCGAGCGGGGCGGCTGGCTCACCTTCATCCTGCTCGGCGTGGTGCTCGGGCTCGCCGCCTTCTACGAGTTCATCGAGTGGTGGGCCGCGCTCCTGCTCGACCCCGCCGGCGGCGACAAGTTCCTCGGCAGCCAGGGCGACATCTGGGACGCCCAGTGGGACATGTTCATGGCGCTCGTCGGCGCGAGCGTCGGCCTCGTGGGCCTGGGCCGCCTGCACCAGCGCTCGATGGACGCGCTCGCCGCGCGCGCCGCCCCGCACTGAGACCCGGAAGCTCCGCCCCCCGGCGGCCCCGAGCGTTGACGAACATTGCCGTTTGGCTATATTGCCATTCGTCTATGAACGCCGACCTCTCGACCGTCTTCGGAGCGCTGGCCGACCCCACGCGGCGGGCGATCCTCACCCGGCTGTCGCAGGGCGAGGCCACCGTCAGCGACCTCGCCAGGCCCTTCGGCCTCGCCCAGCCCACCATCTCCAAGCACCTGCGCGTGCTGGAGGACGCGGGCCTCATCGACCAGGTCCGCTCCGCCCAGACGCGGCCGAGGCGGCTGGTGGTGGGCGGGCCGCTCAAGACCGCCGACGACTGGCTCGGCCTCTTCCGCGCCCAGTGGGAACGGCGGCTCGACCGCCTCGAGGCGCACGTCGCCCAGCGCGCCGGGAAGACGGCGCCCACCCCGAAAGTCCCCCCGAAGCGAGGAGCACGACCGTGACCCAGCGAATCGACCGTACCGAGCAGCTCATCGAGTTCGAGCGCACGCTCGCCTGCAGCCCCGAGGTGGCCTTCGACGCCTGGACCGACCCCGAGCAGGTCTCGGCGTGGTGGGACCCCACCGGCGCTCCGCTCGTCTCCTGCCGCATCGAGCTCAAGGTCGCGGGCGCCTTCCGCTTCGAGACGAAGGGCCACGCGCCGCCGTTCGTCGGCACCTACCAGCTGCTCGACCGCCCCCGCCGGCTGGAGTTCGACGCGCTGGGCGCGCACGGCACGGTGAGCTTCTCCCCCCGCGGCGCGCAGACGCTGATGCGGGTCACCATTCGCAGCCCGTCGGCGGAGCACTTCGAGACGTTCCTCAAGCTGGGCGTGGACCAGGGCACCGCGAAGACGCTGGACAACATGGTGGCCTTCGTCGCCCAAAGGTAAAGTCGGGCGCACCGAGGTCCTCACGCCATGCGCTCGACCTTCCTCGCGGCGCTCGCCGTCGCCACCGCCGCCGCCGGGGAGCCTGCGAAGCAGGAACGCGAGCTGATGCACACCACGGTGACCGTGGTCATCGCGGATCCGCTCCCCGACGCCGGCCTGGCGAAGGCCTTCGACGCCGCCTTCGCGGTCTTCGCCGACATCGACGAGTCGATGAACGAGTGGAAGAGCGGCTCCGCCCTGGGCCTCATCAACGCCCAGGCCGGCGGCGACCCGGTGCCGGCGCCGCCGAACCTGTGCGCGGTCATCAAGCTCTCGCTCGACGGGGCCAAGCGCACCAACGGCCTGTTCGACCCCACCTGGGCCGCCCTGCGCGGCCTGTGGAAGTTCGGCGACGGCGAGGCGCACGCGGTCCCCAGCGACGACGAGGTGAAGCGGGTGTGCGCGCTCATCGACTACCGCAAGGTCGCGCTCGCGGTGGATCCGAAGAAGAAAGACGGCAGCTGCACGGTGCGCCTCGAGACGCCGGGCATGAAGCTCGGCCTGGGCGGCGTGGTGAAGGGCTGGGGCGTCGACCGCGCCGCGGCGGCGCTGCGCGCGCTCAAGGTGAAGAACTTCTTCATCCAGGCCGGGGGCGACCTCTACTTCGGCGGGAAGAACGGCGGCCGGCCGTGGCGCGCGGGCATCAGAGATCCTCGCGGGCCACCCGAGAAGAGCTTCGCGCTCCTCGAGGTGCAGGACCGCGCGTTCTCCACCAGCGGCGACTACGAGCACTTCTTCGTGGAGAACGGCGTGCGCTACCACCACATCATCGACCCGCGCACCTGCCGCCCTGCCCCCGCCTCGCGCTCGGTGACCGTGCTCGCGAAGTCCGGCACCGAGGCCGAGTTCCTCACCAAGGCTGCATTTATCGCCGGGGGAAACGACGGAATCGCGCTCGCGGAGCGGCTCGGCGCCACGGCGGTCATCGTCGATGCCAACAACGAGGTGCACCTCTCGCGCGCCCTGGCGCCGCGCATCGAGCTCTCGCCCCCGTCACCGTAGACTGACAGTGGAGCTTCCATGCCCTGTCGCTGGTGCATGGGTAGGCCAGATCCACCGCGCCAAGTCCCTGGACCGCTTGGGAACCTGAGAGGCGCAGCGCTTGCAGTTCCCCGAGACTCCTGAGGGAACCTGTGAAAGCGCACTTCACGATCGCCGCTGCCTTCGCCCTGCTGGTGGCCACCCCGAGCTTCGCCCAGGGGTTGACCGTCAGCTTCACCACCACCCCTGCCGGGGGTGGTTACAACCCCAAGAACATCGTCGCGGTGTGGATCCAGGACTCCAACGGCGCCTTCGTGAAGACCATCGGCCGCTGGGCCGGCACGCGCAAGTCGCACCTCGTGGCCTGGAACCAGTCCGCGGGCAGCGGCGACGCCGACGCCGTCTCCGGCGCCACCCGGCCCAACCACAGCGCCACGCTCAACGTCACCTGGGACCTGAAGAACAAGGCCGGCGCGGTGGTGCCCGACGGCAAGTACACCATTCGCATGGAGACCTGCGACGCCAACTCCAGCTCCGCGAGCCAGAACAACCAGGGCACCTTCACCTTCACCAAGGGCAGCGCGCCGTCGACCCAGACCACGTCCGGCGGCGGCCACAACGCGGTGAACATCAACTTCACGCCCGTCACCGGCGGCGGCAACCAGGCGCCCAGCGTGGCCACCGCGGCCGCCGCGAGCCCCGCCACCACCGCCACCGCGAGCAGCGCGCTCTCGGTGCTGGGCGCCGACGACTCCGGGGAAGCCGCGCTCACCTACGCGTGGGCCAAGACGAGCGGCCCGGGCAACGTCGCCTTCAGCCCCAACGGCACCAACGCCGCCAAGAACACCACCGCCACCTTCAGCGCCGCGGGCAGCTACGCGCTCACCGTCACCCTCACCGACGCCGCGGGCCTGAAGGTCACCAGCGCGGTCAACGTCACCGTCACCGCCAGCGTCGCCTCGGTCGCGGTGAGCCCCGCCACCACCGGCGTGGCCACCAACGGCACGGTGACCTTCTCGGCGCAGGCGAAGGACCAGTTCGGCGCCGCGCTGGCGAGCCAGCCCACCTTCACCTGGACCACCTCCGGCGGCGGCACCATCTCCGCGGCGGGCGTCTTCACCGCGCAGGGCACCGCGGGCGGCCCGTTCACCATCACCGCGACCGGCGGCGGCAAGTCGGGCACCGCGAGCCTCACCGTGGCCACCGGCGCGCCCCCCACCATCGCCACCGCCGCCGCCGCGGCCGCCGCCACCGTCGGGGGCACCTCGGTGGGCGTGAGCGCCCTGGGTGCCGACACCGCGGGCGAGGCGGGCCTCACCTACACCTGGTCGTCGACGGGCGGCCCGGCCGCGGTGAGCTTCGCGCCCAACGGCAGCAACGCCGCCAAGGCCACCACCGCCACCTTCACCGCCGCGGGCAGCTACCCGCTCACCGTCTCCATCGCCAACGCCAAGGGCCTGTCGGTCACCAGCACGGTGACGGTGCTCGTGGCCTCGACGCCCAAGGGCCTGGGCGTCATCCCTTCGACCGCGACGCTGCCCACCGGAGGCACCCAGCAGTTCACCGCGTCCGCGGTCGACCAGTTCGGCACGCCGCTCGCCGCCGCGCCCGCGGTCACCTGGTCGGTGGGCTCGGGCTGCACCGGCTGCTCGGTGACCCCCGCCGGCCTCTTCACCGCGGGCAGCGCGGTGGGCGGGCCGTACACGCTCACCGCCACCGCGGCGGGCAGCAGCAGCGCGTCGGCGCAGGTCACCATCGCCTCCGGCTCGCCGCCGACCATCGCCACCGCGCCGTCGGCGCTCGAGAACCCGGTGCTGGGCACCAAGACCGAGCTCGACGTGCTCGGCGCCGACAGCAAGGGCGAGCCGGCGCTGACCTACACCTGGACCTCGGCCCCGGCGGGCGCGGTCTTCGCGCCCAACGGCAGCAACGCCGCCAAGCACACCGTGGTGAGCTTCTCGGCGCCGGGCGACTACCTGCTCAGCGTCACGGTGAAGAACGCCGCCGGCTTCACGGTGTCGGCCAACACCACGGTCAAGGTGGCGGTGGCGGTCACCGCGCTCGACGTCACCCCGCCGTCGGCGCAGGTGGCGCTCTTCAAGACGCTGCAGCTCGGCGTCGCGGGCAGCGACCAGTTCGGCCGCGCGCTGAGCCCCATGCCGCTCGTCATCTGGTCCGCCACCGGCGCGGGCAGCGTGTCCACCACCGGGCTCTTCACCGCGGGCGGCGTCCCCGGCGCGGCCAAGGTGCGCGCCACCGCGGGCGGCATGACCACCGAGCGCACCATCGAGGTGCTGGACATCGGCGGCGACACCACGCCCCCGTCGGTCACCCTGCTCACCCCGTCGGAAGGCGCGGAGGTCTCCGGCCACGCCCTGGTGCGCGTGGGCGCGGTCGACAAGGGCGGCATCGCCAAGGTCGTCTTCCGCGTCGACGGCATGGCGGTGGGAGAGGTGTCCGCGGCGCCGTACGAGTACGGTGTCGACACCACCGTGCTCAAGAACGGCTCCCACGTCATCGACGCCCAGGCCTTCGACCTCGCGGGCAACATGGGCCTCTCGCCGCCGGCGAACGTGAAGGTGCAGAACGACGGCGGCGGCCCCGGCGGTGGCGGCGGCTGCGGCGCCACCGGCCTCACCCCCGCGCTCGGCGGGCTCCTGGCGGGCCTCACCACGCTCCTGCGCCGGCGGCGTTCGACGCGGTGACGCGGGCGCGGCTCCTGGCGTCGCTGGTGCTGGCGGCTGCGCTGGGCTGCGACACGTCGAAGCCCGTGCCGGTGGGCTTCTCACCCAAGGACCACGTCGCCTACTTCCCCATCGAGTCGGGCGTGCACGCGCTCGACTGCACGATGTGCCACACCGACCCCGACACCTTCAGCACCTTCGCCTGCACCGGCTGCCACTCGCACGAGAAGAACGCCACCGTGGCGGCGCACTTCAGCATCACCGAGAACTTCGTCTACGCGCCCACCGCCTGTTACAGCTGCCACCCCACCGGCAGCGCGGTGCGCTTCGACCACACGCCGTACTTCGCGATTCGCGAAGGCAGCAAGCACGCGGGGGTTCCCTGCCTGTCGTGCCACCCGAACACCGCCGACCGGCACGACGTCGACTGCCTCACCTGCCACCCGGCGAACCCCACCGACGCCAAGCACGCCGAGGTGAAGGTCGGGCCCGGCGGCTACGAGCGCGTCTCCGCCACCTGCCTCAAGTGCCACGCCGACTCGAAGGTCTTCCGCGTGGCGAGCCACCTGCCGTTCCACGTGGGCAGCGGCTTCCCGCACTTCATCGCCAAGGTGGGCTGTCTGCAGTGCCACCCCAACCCGGTCTACGGCAAGCCGTGGCAGCAGGACTTCACCACCCGTTCCTGCGGCGGCACCTGCCACCCGCTCTCGGACCTCACCCCGACCCACGCCGACAAGCCGGAGTTCAAGTACGACAACATCAGCTGCCTGACCTCGGGGTGCCACACCATGGGCACCAAGGGCGGCTGACGGCGGGCGTCACTTCCGCGGCTTCACCAGCACCTCGTACTCGTGGGTGCCCCAGGTGGAGTCCACCAGCTTGAGCTTGCCCTTCCCGGGCTTGTCGCCGTGCACGTAGAGCAAGGACTCCTTCGTCTCCACCGCCTGGTCGCCGCTCCACCCGTCGACCCGCTTCGCCGGCGTCCACGTGCAGGAGATGACGTCTTCCGAGCTCGAGAGCTCGACGTCGCGGCCCTCGGTGAGGCGCAGCACCAGGTACTCGCCGGCCTTGAGCGCCAGCGGCGACTCGAGGTCGGTCAGCACCGGAGGCTTGGCGTTGAGCGGGTCGTGCCACTCGCGGCCCTTGCCCGCGGCGAGCTCTTCCTCGTGCGCGTCGCGGCTGATGAGCTCGCGCACCCGGGAGCCCTGCACCATCACCACGTCGGTGCGCTCGAGCGGCTTGAGCCCGGCGCAGCCTGAAAGAGCGACGACGGCGAGGAAGGCGAGGGCCAGGCGCATGGGCCGAGGCATAGCCCCGCTCGCGCGGGAGAGGGAACCGCCTTCAGAAGCCGACGTCGAAGAGGTCGGGCGGCGGCGGCGGCTCGGCCTGCAGCGCGCGCGCACGCGCCGCGGCGCTCGCGTGGGCCTCCACCTGGTCGAGCACGGACAGGAGCACCTCGCCCGAGACGTCGAGCGCCTTCTCGCTCTGCCCGTGCGCCTTGAGGCCCGCGTAGAGGTCCGAGAGGTCGCCCGCGTGGCGCAGGCCGTTGGGGCAGCTGCCGCCCGGGCCCGCGCGCACCACGAAGCCGTTGAGGTCGCTGCCCAGCATCACCCGCTCCGGGTGGCCGGTGGCCTGCGCGAAGTGGGCCCAGTGGGCGATGACGTCGTCGCAACTGCCCGGCACGTCGGCCGCCGCGCGCGCCTCCGCGGGCACGCCGGCCACCTGCCCCGAGTACACGGTGACGCCCACCAGCCCGCCGCCCTTCACCACCCGCGCCGCGAGCTCGTCGGACACGTTGCGCTCGATGGGCTGAAAGGCGCGCGTGCCGCCGTGGGAGACGATGACCGGCACCCCGCGCGCTTCCGACAGCGCGAGCACGTCGCGGGTCAGCGCGTCGGACGCGTGCGCCAGGTCCACCACCACGCCGAGGTCGAACAGCCGCTCCACCACCTCCCGGCCGAGCGGGGTGAGGCCCTGGGGCTCCAGGCCTTCGAGCGAGAGGCCGAAGAGGCCCTTGGCGAGCTGGCCCTTGGCGGCGCCGCCCAGCGCGTTGGAAGTGAAGTGCACCAGCGTCACGCAGCGCATGCCGCGCGCGTAGAGCGCGTCGACGTCTTCCACCTGACGGATGCCTTCGCCGCCTTCCACCTGGGGCAGCAGCACCACGCGCCCCTTGGCGAGGCCCGCCCGCGCCTGCGCCGCGGTGAGCGCGAGCTGGTAGCCCGAGCGGCGGCGGGTGAAGCGCTTGAGACCGTCGAGCTGCTCCAGCGCCTCGTCGAGCGCGGTGCGGCCCACGCGCGCCTCGAAGGGCGGCCACAGCGCCGCGAAGGCCAGCCGCACGCCGGACGCCTGCAGCATCTGGTCGTCGACCTGGTTGAGCAGCCGCGCGCCGCCGAAGGTCGCGAGCAGCCCGTCGCCGCTCTCGCCGTGCACCAGCGGCCGCGCGGCCTGGGCCATGGTGACGTGCAGGTGGAGGTCGGCGCGGACCACGCCCTTGGGCGCGGGGGGCGGCGCCACGAAGCGCGCGGTGCAGGCGGTGAGGAGCAGAGCGAGGTGCGACCAGCGGAGCATGGGCCGCATCTAGCAGGGAGCCCGAGCGAGCGTCAGGCGTAGCCGCGCGCCTGCAGCTCGAAGAGCCTGGCGTAGCGGCCCTTTTGCGCCACCAGCTCGCCGTGGCTGCCGAGCTCGGTGAGCTTCCCGCCTTCGAGCACCGCGATGCGGTCCGCCATGCGCACGGTGGAGAAGCGGTGCGAGATGACGATGGCCGACTTGCCCTTGGCGAGCTGCTGGAAGCGCTCGAAGAGCGCGGCCTCGGCTTCGGCGTCGATGCTCGCGGTGGGCTCGTCGAGGATCATCACCTCCGCCTCGCGGAGGAACGCGCGCGCCACCGCCAGCTTCTGCCACTGCCCCGCGGACAGCTCGGTGCCCTTCTCGAACCAGCCGCCCAGCACCGTCTCGAAGCGGTCGGGCAGCGCCTCGATGACCTCGGTGGCGCCGCCGGCGTCGGCCGCGCGCCGCACCGCCTGCTCGTCTTCCCGCTTGCGCACGTCGGACAGCGCGATGTTGTCGCGGGCGCTGAACTGGTAGCGCACGTAGTCCTGGAACACCGCCGAGAAGCGCGCGCGCAGCTGCGTGACGTCGACCTCGCGAATGTCCACCCCGCCGTAGCGAATGGTGCCTTCGGTGGGCTCGTAGAGCCGCAGCAGCAGCTTGATGAGCGTCGACTTGCCGGCGCCGTTCTCGCCCACCAGGCCGAGCGTCTGGCCGGCTTCCAGGGTGAGCGTCACGTCCTTCAGCGCCCAGGCCTCTTTCCCCGGGTAGCGGAAGCTCACGTGGTCGAGTTCGAGCCGCTGCGCGCCCGACGGCAGCGCCTTCGGCGCAGCGAGCGCGGTCGAGTCGCCCGCGGTGGGCAGCTCGAGGAAGGCGAAGAGGTTCGACATGAAGAGCGCGTCCTCGAAGGCGGACGCGAGCGCTCCGAGGATCGACTCCAGCGCCCCCTGCGCCTGGCGGAAGACGGCGAGCGCGAGCGCGAGGTCGCCCACGGTGAGCGCGCTGGAAGCCGCCTTGGCCGCGGTCGCCGCGTAGCAGAGGTAGAAGCCCGCGGTGGACAGCAGGCCGAAGGCGAAGCCCACCAGCGCCCGCTTGCGCGCGAGCTTGCGGTCTTCCACGAAGAACTTGCCGAACAGCTCGCGGTACCGGTTGAGCAGCCAGTCGCCCAGGCCGTAGAGCTTCACTTCCTTCACGTGGCTGTCGCGGGTGAGGATCCACTCCAGGTAGTTGAGCCGCCGCCCTTCCGGCGCGCGCCACGAGTAGAGCTTGTAGGCCTCGCCCGAGAGCTTGGCCTCGGCGAGGAAGCCGGGCAGCGAGGCGGCGAGCAGCACCAGCACCGTCCACCACGCGACGTGCGCCAGCACCGCCACCAGGCTCACCAGCGTCACCACCCCGCGCAGCAGACTCAGCGCGGACAGCGCCAGCGACAGCGGCCGGCTCGAGGCCTCGCGCCGCGCGTTCTGCAGCCGGTCGTACGTCTCGCTGTCCTCGAAGTGCTTGAGCTCGAGCGTGAGCGACTTCTCGAGGATGCGCTCGTTGATGATGTTGGCCAGGTTCGCCCGCAGCACGTCGCGCGCGTAGGAGCCGAGCCGCGAGAGCGCGAGCTGCGCCGCCACCAGCGCCAGCTCCACGCCCACCCAGCGCAGCACCTCGGTCTGGTCGCCGCCCTGCTGCGCGTGCACCACCGCGTCGACGATGAGCTTGGCCACGTACGCCATGGCCGCCGGCACCAGCGCGCCGAGGAGCGTGGTGCCCACCACCACCCCGAAGCTCCTGCCGTCGCTCTGCAGCACGAGGCCGAAGGTGCGCGGCAGCTGCCGGAAGAGCGCCTTCGCCCCCGGCCGCTCCTTGCCTTTCCCCTTCCCCGTCGGACGCGCGCTCACCGTGAGGCTCCCTTACCCGCCGGGCGCCGGCGCGGCACCTGCCTGTTTGGCCGGAGCGATGTAGCGCGAGGTGGTTGGAGGTAAGGAACGACTTCGGCTATAGGCCGCGGTTCTCTCGGGGAAGAGGTTCACGCCAGGTGACCGTCTCGTTGCTCACAGCGCTGCTGCTGTCCGCGCCCCTGTTCCAGCCGGGGGCGGCGGAGACCGAGCGCTTCAAGGCCTACTTCACCAAGGGCGAGCAGCTCTACCAGGCGGGCGAGTACGGCGCGGCCATCTGGAACTTCCGCCGGGCCGACGAGATCCGCGTGACGCCCGAGGTGGCGTACGACCTCGCCAAGTGCCACGAGAAGGTGAACGACGTCGCCTTCACCGTCCTCTACTACCGGCTGTACCTGCGCCGGGCGCCCGGGGCGAGCGACGCGCTCGACGTCGCGGAGAAGGTCGGCAACGCGCTCGCCCAGGCCGAAGCCGAAGGCCGCGGCTTCCTGGAAGTCGAAGCGCCGGGCGCGAAGTCGCTCACCATTCAGGGCCACACGTACCCGGAGACGCCCATCGCGCTCTTCCTCGCGCCCGGCGACGTCGAGCTCAGCGGCATCTTCGGCGAAGGCACGCGCAAGATGGTGGCGCAGCTGCGCACCGGCAAGGCGTCGGTGGTCTTCTTCGAGCCCAACCCCGCCCCGCTGCTGGAGGCCGACGGCGCCCCGGCCGCCGCGGTCGACGTCGCCGCCGCCCGCGCGCTCGAGCCCAAGGGGCCCGGGCCTTCCAAGCTGCGGATCAGCAGCTACGTCGTCGCCGGCGCCGGCCTGGCCGCCATCGCGGTGGGCAGCGTGCTGGGCGTGATGGCCCGCGGCGAGGCGAGTCGGGTGGAGACCGACAAGTCGCTCACCTACGCACAGGCCACCGAAGTCGCCGGATCCGCCAGCAGCAAGGGCCTGGCCGCCAACCTCCTCTGGGGGGTGGGTGGCGCCGCGCTGGCGGGAGGTGTTGTGATGTTCGTGGTCTCCATGCCCGAGCCCGGCATGAAAGAGCAGAGGAGCACCCCGTGACCCACGCTTCGCTTCGCGGCGCGCTCGCCCTGAGCGTGCTGCTGCTCGGCTGCAACGTGTCGGTCAAGGTCAACCCCGAAGGGCTGCGCTGCGACGACGTCAACACCTGCCCCGACGGTTACGAGTGCCACTCGGGCGCCTGCCACGCCACCAGCACCGCGAGCGGCGGTGGCTCGGGCAGCACCGGCGGCGGCATGGGTGGCGGCATGAGCTCGGGCGGCGGCAGCGCGGCGTGCGACGGCGTCACCTGCAACGCGCCGCCGCCTCCGCAGTGCACCAGCGACTCGGTGCTGCGCACCTTCACCGCCCCCGGCACCTGCGCCGACGGCGCGTGCACCTACGCGCCGATGGACATCACCTGCGCCAAGGGCTGCCTGTCGGGCATGTGCAAGGACGCCTGCAGCGGCGTCGCCTGCACCACCCCGCCGATGCCGGCCTGCAAGAACGCCAGCACGCTCTTCACCTACGACGCCCAGGGCACCTGCACCGCGGGCACCTGCGACTACAAGCGCAACGAGGTGCCCTGCGCCAACGGCTGCGCGGCCGGCGCCTGCACCAACCAGAACCTCTGCATGGGCGTCACCTGCAACACCCCGCCGATGCCGGCGTGCATGGGCAACACGCTGCGCCGCTACACCATGGCCGGCACCTGCAACCCGGGCACCGGCCAGTGCAGCTACGGCACGCCCGTCGACACCGTGTGCCCCAACGGCTGCGCCAACGCGACCTGCCTGTCGGCGTCGCTCGCCTTCGGCCAGACGATGCCGCGGGTGCCCTTCCCGGTGAACGCCATCGACGTCGCGCCGCAGAGTGCGGGCAAGGTGGTGCTCGCGGTGGGCCCGGCGGGTCAGGCGATGGCCTGGGACGGCGCCGCCTGGAGCAAGGTCGGCGGGCTGCCCAGCACCGCGGGCCTGCGGGCGCTGTGGTTCTCGGGACCCAAGACGGCGTACGCGGTGGGCGAGGGGCGCGCGGTGTACCACTACGCCTCGGGCGCCTTCACCGCGGTCCCCGGCATTCCCGATGCGGGCGTGGGCGGCGCGGGCTCGGGGAGCCTGGTGAGCGTGCACGGCGTCGACGACAACGACATGGTGACGGTCGACGGCATCGGCAACTTCTGGCGCTACACCTCGGGGAGCTGGAGCGCCTTCAGCGCGGCGCCCAACTCCTTCTTCGGCGCCCAGGTGTACGTGGAAGACGCGACCCACATCCGCGTCGCGGGCCGCTGCACCGCGGGTCCGTGCGTGGCCTTCCAGGGGAGCTCCTTCCTGTCCTTCGACGTGGACAACGGCAGCGCCGACCCCAAGGGCTTCCTGGCCGTGGGTCCGGCGCCGGGCACCGACGCCTGGGCGGGCCACGCCTCGAACCTGGGCATGCGCCGGCACCAGCACAACGGCGGCGCGGGCAGCGGCGGCTTCGACGCCACCGGCGTGCCCACGCTGAGCCAGGGCGACGGGGTGAGCGGCATCACCGGCTCGCTGGGCGTGGTGCTGAACCGCGTCATCTACGTGCTGACCCGCGGCTCGAGCACGCCCGGCGCGCTGTACGCGGTGACCGCCACCACCACCGCCACCCCGCGCGTGCTGCTCAACACCTTCTCGACCGAGAGCGCGATGTCCCGCAACGACGTGAGCGGCGTGGTGGTGGCCGAGGTGCTGCGCGCCAAGAACGTCAACGACATCTTCCGCCGCAGCGTCACCGTCGACGAGGCGCTCGACCTCGGAGAGGACTGGGTGGCGGCGGGCGTGCTGCCCGGCCCGACGGTCGCGCTGGTGGGCAAGCTGGGCGACGTCGCCGCGCGCGTCGGCACCTCGCCGACCTGGAACTTCGTGCACTACCCGCAGTCCATCGCCATCGACGACGCGGCCTTCGGCTACGCGGGCGGCATGGTGCTGATGGGCGGCACCGGTGGCGACGTGCTGCGCTTCACTCCCCCGGCCACCTTCGACCCCATCGACATCGGCACCACCACCGCCAACATCAACGGCGTCTGCCGCGCCTCCGACGCGGAGAGCCTGGTGGTCGGCTCCCAGGGCGTCATCCGCGCCATCTCCGTCACCGGCACCCCGACGGTGAAGACCATCGCCTCGGGCATCACCACCGCGCTCAACGCCGTCGACTGCCCGGTGGTGGGCGACGCGGTGGCCTGCGGCAACGTGGGCGTGGTGCTGCGCATCCGCAACGGGGTGGCCACGCCGGTGACGCCTGCGCTGCCCAACAGCCCGACGCTCACCTCCTGCCGCCTGGTGGGCAACACCATCTACGTCGTCGGCAACAACCTCTTCGCCCGCATGGACACCGCCGCCCCCTCGCCCAAGTGGGACATGCTGCAGGCGGCGGCCTCGCTCGACCGGCTCCAGGTGGTGGCCCCCAACGACATCTACGCGGTGAGCGCCGGCAACCTCGTGACGCACTACGACGGAAACGCCTGGTCGACCGCCCTCTCCCTCCCCGGCACGGCCCGCCTGGTGGGGGGTGGTCAGATGGGTGCGAAAGTGGTATTCGCCGGCAACTCCGGGGTGGTCGTCGAAAGTCCGTGATCTCAACGGCCTTCGCGCACTCCCTCGGAACTGCCGGGAGTCGACGACATGGCCGAGCTGGAGACCTTCAAGATTCGCGCGCCGCTCCGCTGTGACGGAATCGGCCGGCTGGACTGCGCGGAGGACTCCGAGTCGGGCACGCGGCTGGCGGTGCGGTGGCTGCCCCTGGAAGCGAACGGCAAGGCGGCGGTGCAGGCCTGCCAGCAGCTCCCGTCGCACCCCGGTCTGCCCGCGATTCGCCGCACCGGCGAGGTCGGCAGCTCGGCGTACGTCGCGCTCGACTTCCCCGAAGGCAAGCTGCTCGCCACCATGCTGGGCGAGGCGCTCAGCCCGGCGACGCTGATCAACGTCGTCGCGCAGCTCGCCGACGCGCTGGCCACCATTCACGCCCAGGGCGTGCTCCACGGGGAAATCTCCGCCGACTCCGTGCTGCTCGTGCTGCCCGAGAAGGCCTTCCTCTGGGACATGCCGCTGGTCATCGCCAACCGGCTGACCGACCGCCGCGGCGAAGAGCGGCTGATGCACCAGCTGGTGAAGGCGGCCCCCTTCCTCGCCCCCGAGCGCGCGCGGGGCGAGCCGGCGAGCGAGAAGAGCGACGTCTACGCGGTGGGCGCCATCGCGGCCATCGCCGCCGGCGCCGAGCTGCCGCGCGCGCTCACCACCCTGGGCGTGGTCCACCAGGTGGCGACCGGCCAGTGGCAGCCCAAGGTGCCGCGCACCTTCCCCGAGCCGATGCGCTCGATGCTCGACCGCATGGTGTCGCCCGACCCCGCGCTGCGGCCCACCGCGCGCCAGGTCGCCGACCTCTTCATGCCCACCGCGGTCTCCAGCCCCACGCTGCGCGAGATGGCGGCGGTGCAGCTGCCGCCCGAGGTGCTCGCCAAGCTCGACGCGCAGTCGCCGTCGGCCGGTGAGGCGGCGGTGGCGCCGGAGTCCACGCTGCAGCTGCTCGCCACCCCGTCGGTGCCGATGGCGGCGGTGGTGCTCCCCGAGCTCAAGACGCCCGTCACGCCCCCGTCGGTGAAGCTCGCCGAGAACGTGTCGGTCGACGCGGAGCTCGTCTCCGCCGGTGCCATCAGCTACTCGGCCGAGCAGCAGCGCGCGATGGCGCGCACCAAGGCCCTCAAGCTCGGAGCGGCGGTGTTCGGCGCGCTCCTCTTCATCACCCTGGGTGTGGCGGCGCTCAAGCCGGCCGCGCCCATCCCGACGAAGTCTCTCGCGGTGGCGGGCCCGCGAACCCTCGCTCCGGTGGTGGCGCCGCCGGAGGTGGTGAAGCCGCTGGTCGACGCGCCGGTGTCCGATGACGACCTGCTCTCGCCGCTCGCCGAGGTGGCGAAGAAGCAGCAGGGCCGCGCCGCGCCGCGCAAGGCGAGCCCCGCGCCGGTGGCCGCCGAGAGCGACACCGCCCAGGCGCCCGCCGCCCACGCGTCGGACTTCGAGTTCCTCGAGGCCCACGCCGAGGAAGAGCTGAAGCGCCCCGAGCTGTAAGCCGCATCACCCGCGCGACGGATCCGCGCGGGCCCCCTGGAGTCCCGGCGGCGGTTGCGCTCTGCTCTTTCTCGAGTCGATGCCGGCCCGGACTTCCAAGACTGCCCCGCGAAACGCCACGGCGCCCCGCACGCCACGTTTGCCCAAGGCGCTGCTCGAGCGCGTGTCCACGCTTCGCTCGGCCAAGGAACGCGCCGCGGTGCTCAACGCGTTCGGCGAGGCGCGCGCCCGGCTGGTCGCTGCGGGAGAGAAGCCCAGCCCTGCCAGCATCGAGCTCTCGGCGCGCCGGTTGGCGTTGAGGGCCTACGAGGAGCGTCGCGGGAAGGGCAGCGACCCGGCCTTCGATGGGCTGAGCAAGCTGCCCTTCGAGCGTCTCTACGAGCAGGAGGGCCGGTACTGGGACGTGGCGACCGGCGAGGACCGCGCCGCCGTGGGGCGTGCCACCGACTCCGAGGTGAAGACGGTGGAGTTCCGCCCGGGCATCTCCACCCGCGTCACCGGGACCAACGACAGCACGTTCGAGGCGGTCTCCACCGCGATGCGCCGGCTCGGCGGAAAGCTCAAGGGCGTCGACCGCCTGCCGCAGCTGCACGTCTCGCTGCTCTTCTCGGGGCATCGCAACGAGGACCTGACCGCGCCCCCGGCCAACTTCGACAGCACCACCTGGGGCATGGGCTCGTTCCCCACTGAAACGGGGCCCGGGCCACGCATGGACCTCGAGGCGCCCGAGCTCACCGAGAAGACGCCGCTCGATGCCGAGCTGCTCATCGGTCACGAGCTGGTGCACACGCAGCTGACCGACGCGCAGCTCGACGCCTGGGCAGCGCAGGGCGTGGCCTTCGGCGAGGGCGACCCGACCAACACGCTCGACTCCAGCGCGCTGCCGCGCGGGCCCATCACCGCCGACTTCCTCCGCGCGAAGTCGGACCTCAAGGGCCTCTACGCGGCCATCAACCGCTACGAAGACTCGGCCACCACCGCGGAGTACCTCATCCAGCACTACCGGGCGGTGAAGGCCGACCCGCAGCGCTTCTTCGAAGGACCGGGCAAGCTGCCGGGGAAGCTGCGCGTGCTGTGGGAGCTGCTGTTCGAACCTGCGGCCAAGCCGCCGGAATAACTGGGCAACGTCGCCTGGGGAACGCGTTCCCGGCAGCCCCGTGGGGCAGTCGCGCGCACCTCGAGGGCAGCCCCGCAACAAATCCCGCCGGGCCCCCTCCTGGGAGGACCATGACCAAGCCCAAGTCCGTCACCGCTGCGCCGAGGCCGGTCGTCGCCACGCCCACGACGCGAACGCTCGATCCGGGCAGGGTGCATCAGCCGCCGATTCCCAAGGCCCCCTCGAGCGCGACCGCGTTCGGCCAGGTCTCCGAGGTGCTCCTCGACGACCACGTCACCCGGGCGGAGCGCGAACGCGTCGATCGCCTGAGAGGCGGCTCCACGGACGGGGCGCGCGAGTTCCTGCAGACGGTGAGCGGGAGGCTCGAGAGCGCCTTCGTCTGGGACCAGCTTGGCGCTGACCGCCAGCCGCGCGGATTCTTCAAATCGCTCGCGCGCGCCGTACTCACGGGGACGACCCGGGTGCCCATCGAGGCCGTCGAGCTGGGGAAGACCGTGAACGGGGAGCGGTCGTACCTCCAGAAGGGCGAGGAGTTCCTGGGCAGCACCGTCCACGAGACCTTCGTGCGGGGCTGGCCCGAGCCGGCGGCGGAGCAGCCGCGCATCCGCGCGACGGTCGACGCGCTGGTCGCCGCCGGTGCGCCGTTGCCCGAGGTGCTGATCGCCGGCGCGGTTCTCGACCGTGACGGCAAGGCAGCGCTCCTGCTCCGGCTCGCCTCGACGCTGACCGACCCGACTGACCTGAGGCTCGCCGCGTCGACCGTGCTCTGGTCGATTCCCGAGGAGGGCGTGCGCTGGCAGGTGGCCTCGGCGTTCGCTCGCAATCCGAACATCGAGCCCGACGTGGCGAAGTCGCTGAACGAGGGCGTGGCGGACTACGAGCAGCGGGTCGCCGCGAACAACGCCTGGCTGAACGGCGCCAAGAGCGACGCTCCGTACGATGCGCTGACGCCACACGACATTCGCGATCTCCTCGAAGGCGACGCCGCGGCGAGCAATCGCGCCCTCGACGCCGTGGTGAAGGCGCTCGACGCCTTCGAGGCCTACGAGCCGCTCAAGTCGAAGTCCACGCCGGCCGGCCGGCCCAACTGGCTGACCTCCATCGTCTACGACGTCGTGGCCGGCGCGCTCCTCACCTCGGCTGCCGCGGACATTCCACCCAGGGCGTTCCTCAGCGCGCCCGGCGTGCGCGCTGGACTGACGACGCGGATGAGGGACCTGTACAGCGGTCGCGCCGAGGGCGAGGCCTACAACCTGGGGTTCACCGACGTCGAGCTCGGGTGGATGCGCGCGGCGCAGGAGCACGCCTTGACCATGGACGCCGCGGATCCCAACGCGCCCACGTGGCTCGAGCCGACCCAGATCTGGATGCAGAAGACAGCCCCGACGGCTGGCGAGACGCTCCTCGAGAGCCACACCATGGGTCCCAACGCATTGCATGCGAGCTCGTATGGTGCGTTCCGGATGCCCGGCGACCCCAGCCGGTTGTTCATGCCGTCGGTCCTCGACTCGGCGTCGAAGGCCGACCCTTCCACCTGGCCTCCCGAGGCGTGGACCCCGACACCGGTACCGGCGTCGCTCACCGACCCGGCGGCGCGCGGCCTGTTCCGCGCCATCGACCGCGCCGCGCAGGGGCTCGTGCGGCAGGTGCGAACGGACGACCAGGGCATCGTCACCGCCAGGCTGGATCTGCTCGGCGGCTCGACGGATCCGAACGTGAAGCGCGACCTGGAGGCCGCGGCCCCCGACATCCTGAAGTTCTTCCAGCAGGCCTCCCTCGAGGCCGAGCTCACGGGGACGACGCTCAGCATCAGCGGCGGGCTCCCCTGGGGCGACTGACCTCGGTCAGAGCCGGCTGAGCGACAGCAGACCGTGCACGTCGTCGAGGACGCCGTCGTTCCCCTCGACGTGCTCGAGGTGCGTGGGGATGCGCTTGAGGAGCCGGTTGGTCACCTCGAGCCAGCCCAGCGGATAGAGCGACGCGAGGTAGCCTTGCTTGCGCAGCCGCTCCACGGCGAGGTCGAGCTCGAGCTGACTCACCGCGCGCGCGAGGAGCAGGCCTTCGTTCTGCCGCAGGAGCGCGTCGACCTCCTCGATGGGGTCGCGGTGCGCGAGGGTGGACGCGGTCCCCTGCGGGGGAGGCGCCCGCGGCGCGGCGGACGGAGCGTGCATCAGAGCGTCCCCCGCGCGATCCGCTGGAGCAGGTCCTCGGCGCCCTGAATGGTGGTGGAGCCGAGCCAGCGGCCTGCGCCATCGGTCCGGATGAAGTTCACCGGCTCGCCCTTGAGCAGCGCGACCGAGACCTCGAGGTTGCCGCCGTCGCGCTCCGGGTGGGCGCGGAAGCCCGCGCCGCCGAGCCGGGTCAGGGCCTGGTCGACGGCCGCGCCCGAGCTCACGCCGCGGGTCTCCAGGCCGAGGCGCTGGAGCTTCAAGCCGTCGAGGAAGGCCGCGCGCCGCTCACGGCGCTCGCGCCATGGCTGCAGCAGGTCGCGGTCGAGCGCCTTGGCGACGTCCGGGAGCGTGTCGGCGAACACCTCGCAGTCCTCGTGCTCGGGGTAGTCGAAGTCGATGACCCGGTACGGCACCACGGTCGGCCCGAAGGCCAGCGCGTCGAGCACCGGGGTGGGGCGGTAGTGGCCGGGGCGGTCCGGATCCTTCGTCACCAGGTGCTCCCCGAGGAACGCGCCGGCGAGGTCCGGCCTTCCGTCGAGCGTGGCGTCGAGCTCGGCCTGGAACGCGGCGCGGCGCTGCTCGATGGAGGCGTGCGCGCCGTCGAGCGCGGTCACCACCTCGCCGTAGAGCGACTGCTGGCGCACCGTCACCCCGCCCTTCGCCGCGCCGCTCAGGAGCGCCTCGGCCTTCACCAGGTCCTGGGCGCGGGAGCTCGCGTCGTACGTCGTGCGTACCGGTGCCGGAGCGACCGCCTTGGCGGTGAGCGCCTGGGCCTGCTCGAGGGCCTTCTGGTCCCTGCGCGTCTCCAGGGGCTTGAAACCCCCGTGAATTCTGACCGCGGTGTTCAGTGCCTTGACGACCATGCCGTCCTCCGGAGCGAGTTCTCCAGGAAGACGAAGGGGCGGGCCCCTGTCGCGCTCAGTCGGTCTCGACGAAGGCGTCGTCCGCGGCGCGCTTGAGCGCACGGGCAACCAAGGCGCGCTGGGCCTCGAGACTCAGCTCCAGCGGCTCCGGCAGCGCGGGGTATGGCGCCCCCGGGAGGCGTTCCACGCGCAGGCGGCCGCCACAGGCGGTGCACCGGCTCAGGCGCACGCCGGGGGGCAGCTCGTGCACCCGCTGCCGCCACGGAGCGACGTGGGCGCAGTCGCCGACGGCCGGCCGGGACAGCAGCGCAGCGCCGTCGCGCGCGACGGAACGGATCCACGCCTGCTCGGCGTCGCGCCGCGGCTGCTCGTTCGCCTCGCCGGCGAGCGCCACCGCGCCGTGGGGCAGGCGCATCAGCCACACCGCGGCGCTGGCATCGGCGACGCGCGCGCGCGTGAGGGACTCCACGCGCACGCTGCGGGCGCCGGGGTCGAAGACGCCGCCCTCGCGCAGCTTGAGCACCGCTTCCTTGATGGCCCAGACGCCAGCCTGGTGCCGCACGGTGCGGAACGCGCCGCAGCCTTCGGCCTCGCCGGCGCTCATCACCCGCTTGGCAATCCTGGGGAGCCGGGCGCCGTCCTCGTCGTCGGCCACGTCGACGCCCACGCGCGTCGCGCCGACCGCGGCCACGGCGTAGCGGCGGGTGTGGCTGAGCGAGGCGAAGAGCGGAGAAGGCTTCCCGCCGACGTGGAGCTCGGGCGCGCCGGACTCGCGGCGCAGCACCTCGACGTCGCCGGGGCGCAGGCCGAGCACCTTGGCGGCGAGCGTCTTGAGCGCGAAGCGGCCCCACGACCACTCGCGGAGGCGGTGGGGGTACTGGGTGTACTCGGCGCGAAGGGCTTCCTCGCGCGGGGACAGCGTGAGGGCCGGCGTGGCGTCGGAGCGCTCCAGGGCGAGCACCCAGCCGAGCGCGGTCTCCGCGGGGAGGCCTTGGGGAAGCGGCGGCCCGACCGGGGCTACCGCCTCGAGCAAATCGCTCACGTCAGTCGATGCGGCGCAGCTTCATCTGCACGTCGCTCGACCAGTGGTTGGCGAAGGCGCGCACGCAGGTCGACAGGTAGCGGTCGTAGTCGTGCCAGATCTTCTCGCCCCACTTGGGGCGGATCTCCTTCTCGTGCATCAGGAAGCGGCGGTGCCACTCGGCGGTCGTCTTCCCGTAGTCCACGCGGCGGGTGTGCAGCTGGAGGATTTCCCAGCTCTGGCCGGCGGCGGCGACGAGCTCTTCCAGGCGCGGGTTCAAGCCGCCGGGGAAGATGACGTCGGCGGTGAACTTCAAATCCTCGAGGTCCTTGCGGGTGCGCGGCACGCGGTTGCGCAGGATGGCCTGGAAGCCGAAGTTGCCGCCCGGCTTCACCCACTTGGCGAGCTTGTTGAAGTACTCGCGGTAGATGGGAATCGCGAGCCCTTCCTGCTGCTGCGCGGGGCTGACGAGGTGGTCGATCATCTCGATGGAGACGAGCCCGTCGTACGGCTGCGCCGGCTGGAAGTCCTTGTAGTCGACGCACCAGGTGGTGACGCCCGGCAGCTTGCGCGCCTTGATTTCGTCGTGCTGCGCGCGGCTCAGCGTGATGCCGTGCGCGTTCTTCACCTTGCGGTCGAGCACCAGGTACTCGAGGTTGGCGCCCCAGCCGCAGCCCACGTCGAGGACGAGCGAGTCGGGCTTCACCTCGGCGAAGTCGGCGAGGATGCGCGACTTGTTCACCTGCGCCTGCTCGAGCGTGGTGTTCTTCTCGTCGTACACCGCGGACGTGTAGTGCATCCGCTCGTCGAGCCAGAGCCGGAAGAACTCGTTCGAGATGTCGTAACCGATTTCCACTTCTTCGCGCGTCGACGTCATGGCGTTCTCCTCACTGCGTTGAGTCCCTTGAAAATTCTCGTCAGGCCACCGCGTCGCCCTGGAGCTCGCGCGACAGGCGCTTGAGCTCCTCGGCGACGATGTCCGCCGTCTTCACCAGCTGTGCCTCGGAGTGCAGGCTGGACATGAAGAAGCGCAGCCGCGCGAGGTGTTCCTCGACGGCCGGGTAGAGAATCGGCTGCACGTTGATGCCGCGCGCCTTGAGCGCGTCCGACAGCTGCAGGCAGAGCACCGAGTTGCCCACGATGGCCGGCACCACCGCGCTGTCCTTGGACATGCCGGTGTCGATGCCGCGCGCCTTGAGCAGCGCGAGGAACTGCTTCGCGTTCTGCTGCGCCTTGGTCACGCGCTCGGGGTGCTTCTCGAGCTCGTGCAGCGACGCCAGCGCCGACGCGGCGTTCGGCGGGCTGATGCCCACCGAGTAGACGAAGCCGGGCGTGGTGTACTTGAGGTACTCGGTCAGCGCCTTGGTGCCGCAGATGTAGCCACCGCAGCTGGCGAAGCTCTTGGACAGCGTGCCCATGAGCAGGTCGATGTCGCCGCGCGGCACGTTGAAGTACTCGCTGACGCCGCGGCCGGTCTTGCCCACCACGCCGGCGGAGTGCGCCTCGTCGACGAGCAAGAGCGCGTGGTGCTTCTTCTTCACCTCGATGAACTTGGGCACGTCGGGAATGTCCCCGTCCATGCTGTAGGTGCCTTCGATGCACACCAGCACGCGGCGGTAGTGCGGCCGCAGCTGGGTGAGCGCGCGGTCGAGCGCCTCGAAGTCGTTGTGCGGGAACGGCCGCCGCTTCGCGCCCGAGAGCTTCGCGCCCTGGATGATGGAGTCGTGCGCCAGCGCGTCGTGCAGCACCAGGTCGCCCGGCCCCACGATGTGGCCGATGACGGTGACGTTGGTCGCGTGGCCCGAGACGAAGACCAGCGCCGACTCGGTATTGAAGAATTTGGCCAGCCCGCGCTCGAGCTCGCCGGTGAGCGGCTTCTCGCCCGACGCCACGCGGCTCGCGGAGACCGAGGTGCCGTACTTGTCGATGGCCGCCTTGGCCGCCTTCGACACCTCGGGGTTCCCGCTGTTGCCGACGTAGTTGTACGAGGAGAAGTTGATCATCTCCTTGCCGTCGACGACGGTGGTGTCCCCGCAGATGGCCTCGTGCACCGAGAAGTACGGGTTCTTGAGGCCGAAGGCCTCCGCCATCTGCAGGCGCTCCTGCAGCTCCTCGTATTCCGGGAAGCGCGAGAAGTCGTAGGTCGACGGGTCGGGCGTCTTGCCCGAAGGCACCAGCACCGGGGCGCTCGGCCTCGGCTCGGGGGCCACCGTCTTCTTGAGCGAGAACTGCGGGTCGCGCTGCTTGAACTCCGCCTCGGCGCCGTCCATCCACGCCAGGACCTGGCCCGCGCCGTCGTGCCACACCAGCGTGCCGGTGAAGACGTCGCCCTTGGCCTCGCCGAAGGTGACGGTGCAGTGCACCGGGCCGTTGCCGAGCGGTTTCAGCTGCACGTAGCGCTTGAAGCCGAGCGGGAAGCCGGCGCGCTGGTGCCGCACCCACGCCCAGTAGCCCGCGAGCTGGAAGCTGGAATCGAGCAGCAGCGGATCCACCGTCCACGCGCTGCGCTTCGGTTCCTTCACCCAGTCCGACGGCGCGCAGCCCCGCACCTGCCCGCTGACGCCGTTCTCGCTCAGCGCGTCGATGCTCACCACGCCCTGGAGCCGCGGGCCGTGGAACGTGTAGCCCTGGTAGAACTCCTTCAGGGTGAGCGACTGCGCCACCGGGGCGCCGAGCGACGGAATCACCGGCGCCGCGCCGCCTTCGAGCGACACCACGCCCTGGTACGAGAGCGCGTTGCCCTGCGAGAGCTTCACCTCGCGGCGGCTGCCCGCGCCGGCCACGTCGACGGTGAGCCAGGTGGTGTCGGGCACCAGCACCGCGCGCTGCAGCCTGAAGCCTTCGACGGTGAACGCCTTGCCCTGCGCGCCCATCGCCTCGACGGCGGCGGCGGCCACGTGGTCCACCGCAGCGGCGAGCGGCATCACCCGTTGCCCGGCCATCTCGTGGTCGTTCAGGTACACCTGGTTGAGCCGGGAGACCGAGAACTCGGCGCGGTGGTGCTCGAGGCGCGCCGGCACGTCGCGGCCGACCAGCAGCTCGCTCGCGGTGGTCTTCAGCGCGTCGAGGAAGGCCTGGGCCCCCTCGTCCTCGCGGAGGAAGGTGACGCCGCGGGCCTTCATCTCCTGCTTCTTGAAGCCGGGGATGCGCCGGACCATGGCGCTGTCCTCGAAGGGCGGGAAGTCGATGGTGAGGCCGCCCGGAGCCGCCGCGAAGACGCGCGCCAGCATGGCGTTCGCCGCCGCGTAGTCGGTCTGCGCCTCGTTGCCGAAGCGCCCCGCCCAGGAGCCGATGCCCACGAAGCGCTTGGCCCCCGCCTTCACGCCGGCCTTCACCAGCGCCTGCGCGGCGAGCACCTTGGTCTCCAGCACCGCGTCGACCTGCTTCAGGTCCTTCTTCTCCACCAGCGCGTCGGACAGCACGCCCGCCGCGTGGATGATGGCGTCGAGCTTGCCGGCGGCCTTCACCGCGCGCTCCAGCGCCTTCTCGTCGCGCGCGTCGGCCTGCACGTAGCTCACGGTGCGCGCGCCTTCCGCGGTCACCAGGCGCATCGCTTCCTGCACCTCGTCGTTCTCCGCGCGGCGGCCCACCAGCACGAAGGACGCGCCGGTCTGCTTGGCGAGCGCCTTGGTGAACGACAGGCCCAGGCCAGACGCGCCGCCGGTCACCAGCACCACCGAGTCCTTGTTCAGCGTCAGCGGGGCCGCCGAGGTCGACGGCTCGAGCGCGACCGCCATGCGGCCCTGGGCGGTGAAGCCCACCTCGGCCGAGGCGTCGCCGCCGAGCAGCTCGTCGACCACCTGGCGCGCCACGTCGGCCGCGGGGAGCGACGGCGCCACGTCGATGGCCTTCACCAGCGCGTCGGGCCACTCGGCCGAGAGCGACTTCAGCGCCGCGAGCGCGCCGACCTGGCCGAGCTGCTTGGCGTCCACCGCGTCGAGGCCCAGCGTGCCGCCGAGCGCGGTGAGCCCCACGAAGAGCTCCGCGTTCCCGGCGAAGCGCTGCGCGAGCGAGAGCAGGCCGGTGGTGGGCGCCTTCCAGTCGCCCTGCGCGTCGGCGAGCGCGGCGTGCACCACGCCCGCGAAGTCGCCGGCCGTCTTCTCGTCGCCGAGCTGGGCCTTCACGCCCTTCGACTCCAGCTGCGCGACGATGGCGGCGCCGAAGCCGCGCGCGTCCTTGGTCACCAGCACGGGCTTGGAGAAGGTGGCGCTGGCTTCCGACAGCGCGCGGCGCGGCGCGGCGACGGCGCGCGGCACGTAGCGGGTCACCGGCGCCTCGGCCTTGGCGGCCGCCTTGGGCGCGGTCTCGCCCTGCCCGAGCGCCTTCACCAGGTGGTCGATGATGGTGGCGAGGGTGGTTTCCTTGTTGAAGAGCTCGCGCGGCAGGCCGCCGAGGTGCGGCCAGGCCTTGCCCACGTCCTGGTCGAGTTCCACCAGCATCAGCGAGTCGAAGCCCAGCTCGCCGGTGAGCGTCTGGTCGAGCTTGAGCGCGTCGGTGGGGAAGGCGCTGATCCGCGACGCGGAGTTGAGCACCTTGACGCTCACCTGCGCGCGCAGCGCGGCCTCGTCGGCCTGGGGCTTGGCCTCGGCGCCCTTGGCGGCGACGAGGTTGGAGAAGTTCACCGGCTTCGCCACCGCGGGCGCGGCGGCCTGGGCGACGGGCGCGGGCGCGGAGACCGGCATCGCGACCGGCGGCGGCGGCGCGTCCATCATCGCGGGCAGCGCGCCCCCGGCGGCGGCCTGCAGCGTCGCGGCCTGGGCCTTGAGGATCTCCGCCTGCTGGTTGAGCAGCGCCATCTGCTCACGGAAGAGGGCGACCAGGTTGTCCATGGGTGCTTGAGCCTTGGATGCGGGAAGTCCGGCCGAAGGGGTCGGTGCGAAGAGAGGACGGGCGATGGGGCGCGGCGGACGCGCGGTGCGCTCGATGCCCCAGTACGTCTGGGTGGGCAGCGGCGTGGGCGGCAGCGCGACGAGGCTCGCGCCGTCGAAGAGCGCGGCGAGGTCCAGGTCCGCGCCGCCGATGAAGAGCTGACCGAGCGCGCCCAGGAGCAGCTCGCCGCCGTCCTGGCCTTCGGCCGGAGCGAGCGAGAGGTACTGGCCTTCGCCCACCACGCCGCGCGCGAAGGCGTTGAGCGCGTTGCCCGCGCCGACCTGCACGAAGGTCTTCACGCCCTGGGCCTTCAAGGTCTCCAGCGCGCCCACGAAGTCCACCGGCGAGGTGGCGTGGCGGGACCAGACGTCCTTGCCTTCGAGCACCGAGTCGTACGCGCGGCCGGTGATGCAGGAGACGACGGGGAACTTCGCCTCGTGGAGGTGCGTGCCCTGGAGCAGCTCGCCCATCTTGGCGTCGATGCCCGCGAGCAGCGGCGAGTGGAAGGCGTGGGAGACGTCGAGCGCGGCGACCTTGAGGCCGGCGCCGGTGAGCAATTCCTTGGCCGCGGCGACGCCGGGCGTGGTCCCGCTCAGCACCACCTGCGTCGGGTGGTTGTGGTTGGCGACCCAGACGTCCTTCAGGCCGTCGATGAGGGCGGCGACGCGCGGGCGCTCGGCCATCACCGCGAGCATGGCGCCGGGGTCCTTCAGGCCCAGCCCGTCCATCAGCGCGCCGCGGCGGGCGACCAGCGCCACCGCCTCGGCGGGCGAGAGCATGCCGGCCACCGACGCGGCGGCGAACTCACCGAGCGAGTGGCCGAGCACCGCGGCCGGCTTCACGCCGAGCGAGACGAGCCACTCGCCGAGCGCGATGCCCAGGGCGGCCATGGCCGGCTGGCAGACGCTGGTGCGGGTGAGCTCGCGCTGGGCCTTGGCGAGGTCGGCGCCCGGCGCGGGGTACAGCGCGCCCAGGAGCGAGACCTGGGTGGCGTCGCGCGCGGCGCGGTCGCTGCCGTCGAGGTGCCGGGCGAGCGTGGGGAAGCGGTCGACGAGCTCTTTCAGGAGCCCGACCTTCTGCGCGCCCTGCCCTGGGAAGAGGAGCGCCACCTTGGCGGGCTCGGCGACGAGGTGCGAGCGCACCTGCGGCGGGAGCGCCCCGCCCTGCCGCAGCCCTTCGGCCACGGCGCGCAGGGTGCCCACCAGCTCGGCGACGCTGGCGGCGGTGAAGGCCACCCGCATCGGGAAGGCCTTGCGCGCGGCCAGGGTGCGGGCGACGTCGCGCAGGGTGAGGCCTTCGGCCTCGATGGTCTGCGCCAGCTCGGTGGCGTGGTCGGCGAGCAGCTCGCCGCTGGCGGCCGACAGCACCACCAGCTCGCGCTGCGGCGTGGCGGGCACCGCGTGCACGCGCACCTGGGCGCGGGGCGCTTCCTCGAGCAGCACGTGGGCGTTGGTGCCGCCGAAGCCGAAGGACGACACCGCGGCGCGGCGCGGCCCGGTGGACTCCCAGCGGGTGGCGCTCTTGGCGATGCGGAACGGCGAGGCCTCGAGCTCGAGCTTGGGGTTGAGTTCCTCGCAGCCCGGCTGCGGAGGCAGCGTCTGGTGGTGGAGCACCAGCGCGGTCTTGATGAAGCCGGCCACGCCCGCGGCGGACATGGTGTGGCCGATGTTGGCCTTGATGCTCGAGAGGTTGCACCACGGCTGGGTGCCGTCGCTCTTCGCGCGCTCCATGAAGAAGGTGCGCAGCGCGCCGACCTCCACCACGTCGCCGACGGTGGTGGCGGTGCCGTGGGTCTCCACGAAGCCGACCGATTCCGGCGCCCACTTGGCCTCGGCCCAGGCGCGCGCCATCGCCTCGCGCTGCCCTTCGGGGCGGGGCGTCATCGGGCCTTCGCCGCGGCCGTCGTTGTTGCAGCCGGTGCCCTTGATGACCGCCCACACGCGGTCGCCGTCTTTGAGCGCGTCCTCGAGCTTCTTGAGGACCACCACGCCCACGCCTTCGCCCATCACGAAGCCGTCGGCGCGCGCGTCGAACGGGCGGCAGACGCCCTGCGCGCTGATGGCGCCGATGCGCGAGAAGCCGATGAGGTTGTCGGGGGTGAGGTTCAGGTACACGCCGCCGGCGACGGCGGTCGAGCACTGACCGGTGCGCAGGTTGAGCACCGCCTGGTGAATGGCGACCAGCGCCGAGCTGCACGCGGTGTCGAGCGCGAGCGACGGGCCGCCGAGGTCGAAGGTCTGGCTGACCGACGCGGCGCCCATGTTGAGGAGCGAGCCGGCGATGGAGAAGGCGCGCATCGGCACCACGTCCTGCGCGGCGGCCTTGATGGCCTCGACCTCGTGGGGCGCGAGGGTGTCGCCGAACTGGCCGTCGGCGAGCTGCTGGGCGCGGATCCGCGCGAGGAGCAGGTCCTTGTGCTCGCTCACGCTCATGCCGAAGAAGACGCCGGTGTCGGCGCGGTCGAACTTCTTCTGCTCGAGCCCCGCGTCCTGCAGCGCCTGGCGGGTGGTCTCGATGAGCAGCCGGTGCTGCGGGTCGGTCACCTGCACCCGCCGGGGCGCGAGGCCGTAGTGGAGCGCGGCGAACTCCTTGTAGCCGTCGATGAAGGCGCCCTTGCGCACGTACGTCTTGTCCGCCGCGCGCACGTCGACCGCGTCGAAGAAGCTCTGGTGCTTCCACCGCTCCTCGGGAATGTCCTGGAACGCCACCTCGCCATCGCGCACCAGTCGCCACAGGCCGTTCAGGTCCCTCGCCTTGGGGAACCGGCACGCCATGCCGATGACCGCGATGTCGCTCAAGGAAGCTCCTTGCTGGTGCGGCGGGTGACTCAGGCGGCGGTGGACTGCGGTGCGGCGGATCCGAGCGCCTTCTGCACGCGCTGCGAGCGCGGCAGGTCGTGGCGGGTGATCTTGAGCTTCTTGAAGACGGGGCCCCAGACCTCGTTGAGGAAGACGCCGCGGTCGATGCCCGCGGTGCGCATCACCTCGACGCGAGAGTCGTAGTCGGGCACCAGCTCGTAGGCCGGCATGGTGAAGTTGTAGAAGACCTCGGCGATGTCCTTGAGGGTGCCCTCGCGGTCGTCGTCGAAGTAGTGGCCGAGGATGATCTCGTAGTACCGGGTGTGGGCCATCTCGTCCTTGGCGATGAGCTTGTAGATGCCCGCCAGGCCGTCTTGCCCCTGCTGCTCGCAGAGCTGCTGCTGCTTCTTGTAGATGATGAACGTCGTCATCTCCTGCACCACGCCGTAGGCCGTCATCTGCCGCGCGGTGGGGAACGGCCGCTTCCAGCGCTGCGAGAGGATGCGGTCCGCGTACGCGTGCATCTGCTCGTCGGTGCGGTGGCCCGAGCGCACCAGGTACTCGCGCAGGGTGAGGCCGTGCTTCGATTCCTCGTAGCCCCAGTTCGCCGCGAACCACGAGCGCGCGAAGTTGTCCTTGAACATGTCGAGGTGTCCCTCGACGTAGTCCGGCAGGTACATCTCCACGCCGCAGAAGGTCTCCGCGCACAGCGCGAGGGAGTCGTTCTTCGGCGCCGCCTTCACCGACTCCCAGTCGATGTCGGTGAAGAGGTTCCACCGGCGTGACTTCTCCGCGTGCTCGAAGAAGGTCATGTACTCCCGGTAGAACTTCTCGTTGAGCGCCTTGTTCAAGCGCCCACCTCGGTGCCCGGGGGCACCAGGCGCTTCACCAGCGTCGCCAGGTCGTTGATGGTCTGGACCTTCGCCAGGTCCTCGTCCGGCATGCGGATGGAGAGCTTCTCTTCGAAGTAGCTGACGAGCTCCATGACGGCGACGGAGTCGAGGCCGAGCTTGGAGATGACCGTCTCCGGCTTCAGGTTCTCGAGCTTCTTGCCGTTCACCTCGAGAGCCGCCTGCGCGAAGAGCTGGGTGATGCTGATGGTCGCCATGGTCGTTTCGGTTTGGTGTGGGGTGAGCGTGGGGACTGCGTTGAGAATCAGAACGAGAGCCGGCCGCGCGCGTAGCTGCCCGCGAGCTTGAGCTTCTGGAGCGCGTCGTCGATGGAGCGGATCTCCACCGTGTGGCCCAGCACGGTGCGGGCGCGGTGGCGCATGCGGCCCACCAGCGACAGCGCGACGTGCTTGGCGAGAGTGACCTTCTCGGCCTGGCTGCCCAGGGTGCGGTTGCCTTCCTGGCCCAGGGTGCCGTCGAGGTACTGCTGACGGGTCTTCTGGCGCTGCACCTTGCCGCTCGAGGTCTTGGGCAGCGAGCCCGGCGCGGCGATGACCACCTCGTGGGGCGCGAGCTGCAGGTTCTCGTTGAGCGCCTGCTTCACCGCGTCCTTCAAGCCTTCAGGGTTCTGGGTGCGCGACTCGACCGCGACGACGAGCAGCTCGCTCGACGGCCCGGGCACGCTGAAGGCCACCGTGCTGCCCTTGCGGACCTCGGGCACGTCGTCGGCGACCCACTCGAGCCGCTGCGGCTCCCAGTTGCGGCCGTTGATGATGATGAGGTCCTTCTTGCGGCCGGTGATGAACACCTGGCCTTGCACGAGGTAGCCGAGGTCACCGGTGCGCAGCCAACCGCCGCCGAAGGTTTGCAGCGAAGCCTCGGGGTTCTCGAAGTAGCCGCGCGCCACCGACGGGCCGCGCACCCACAGCTCGCCGAGCTGGCGGTCGGGCAGCTTCTGGCCGCGGTCGTCGAACGCGGCGACCTCGTGGCCGGGGAAGGTGCGGCCGCAGTTGACGAACTCCACCACTTCCACGTCCTGGCCCTTGGCCGGGGGCAGCGCGTGGCGCGCGGTCTGGAGCGCGTCCTTCTGCACGGCGTCGACGCTGATGGTCTCGTCGAGGCCGATGAAGCTGATGGCCAGCGTCGCTTCCGCCATGCCGTAGCAGGGCAGCATCGCGGTCGGCTTGAGGCCGGCCTTGGAGAAGGTCTCCACGAAGCTGGTGAGCGTCGCCGCGTTGATGGGCTCGGCGCCGCAGCCGAAGGCCTTCATCGACGAGAGGTCCCACTTGGCGAGCTGCTCGGCCTTGGCGCGCTTCACCGCCAGCGCGTAGGCGAAGTTGGGAGCGAAGCTGATGGTGCCGCGCTTCTTGCTGATGGTCTCGAGCCACACGTTGGCGTGGCGCACGAAGGACAGCGTGGGGATGAAGGTGCAGCTGACCTTGTGGAACATCGGGCTCAGCACGAAGCCGATGAGCCCCATGTCGTGGTACAGCGGCAGCCAGCTGACGCCGTGGTCGGTGCGGTCGTCGGTCTTGAGGCCGTCGCGCATGATGGCCCACGCGTTGGCGCGCAGCGAGCCGTGGGTGACCTCGACGCCCTTGGGCGCGGACGTGGAGCCCGAGGTGAACTGCAGGAAGACGACGTCGCCGGGCGCGACCTGGGTGGGCGCGGTGTCGACGCCCGCAGGCGCCGGCTTGGTGAGCGACTCCGAGGTGATGACGCCCTTGAGCGAAGGCACCTTGGCGACGCCGCTCCAGAGCACCGTCTCCAGCTTGGCGCTGGTGGCGAGGTACACCGGCTTCGCCTTGGAGAGGATGGCGACCAGGGTGTCGATGTAGGAATCGAGCTTGCCGAGCGAGAGCGGCGGGTAGAGGGGCACCGGCACCACGCCCGCCCAGACCGCGCCGAAGAAGGTGGGCACGAAGTCTTCGCCGTCGGGCATCACCATCGCCAGGCGGTCGCCTGGCTTCATGCCCAGCGCGCGGAGGTGCGCGGCGCGGTTCATCGCTTCCTGGCGCAGGCGGTCCCAGCTCATGAAGAGCTCGGCGCCGTCGCGGGTCTGGAAGGCGTAGCCCCCGTCCGTCCAGCCCTTCCCGGCTTCGATGGCGGCGATCAGGTTCGGCTCGTCGTGGATCCTCAAGACTTCCTCCCGTGGGCGAACTGCGCGGGGGGAGGAATACGACCCCCGCTCCCAGGGGGTCAAGAAAGGGTGGGGGTCAGTCACCCGGTGGGCGACAGCACCACCCGGGACGACATTTTCATGTGTTTATCGATTTAATTCATATGCTTACGGTGTTGTCTGGGACCGTTTTTTCACCCTCTGAGAGCCCAAGTGCGCAGCGTTGTGAGCAACATTTTGCTCACTCTTTCCATGCTTCAGATCACGGGGAGCAGCTCAAAGTGCCCGGCGCGCTGGTGGAGAACTTTCCTTCGGTGGGAACAGTGGCCTCCACGAAGACGGTGAAAGTCTGGCCACAGGCCTGGCACCAGCCCGCGTCGGTCGCCAGCTGGCCGGTGTGGAGCTGACCCACGGCCGGGCCGGGCGGGAGCCGGAACGCGTCCGGGGTCAGGGGCACGGCCTGGGCCCCGCCGAGGCCGACGCTGACGGTGGCGGCCACGTTGACGCTGAGGTCGGCGGGGGCGCTCGAGCGGTAGCGGCCGGTGAAGGCCAGGGTCGCCAGGCCGCCGTCGCAGGCGATGCTCAAGGAGACGGTCCCGGGCGGAACGTCGAACCCGAAGTGGCCGGCGTCGGGGCCGGTGCCTGAGCCGCCGTCGAGACTTCCTCCGCCGCAGCTCACCTGGTCGCCGCGCACGCAGGTGCCCCCGAGGCAGGGGAGACCGAAGGCGCAGACGTCGCTCGCCGTGCAGGCGGCGCCGGGGGACAGCAGCGGAATGCAGCGGAAGCCCTGGCCGCAGACGGTGCCCGGGCCACAGAGCGCGCCGCCGGGCAGCCCGAGCGGCCAGCACCCGCCGTCGGCGGAGAGCGGCTGGGGCGTGCAGCGGCCCTGGTCGCAGAAGAGTCCCTGGAGGCTCGAGCAGTCGTCGAACTCGGTGCCGCCGGCGTCGGCGCCGAGCTGCGGCCGGCAGACGTCCTGGACGCAGCGCAGGCCCGGGAGGCAGCGGCGGAAGCTGGAGGCCGCGCAGGTCTCGTTCTCCTTGGAGACGGGCGCCGCCGCGCACTGGGCGTTGATGCACTGGAAGCCTTCGGTGCAGGTCATGCCGTTGTCGGGGTCGGGGTCGCACGCCTGGCCTTCCTGGCCGACCGGCTCGCAGACCGCGCACACCTGACCGTGCGGCGCCCGGCCGCAGCGCCCGGACAGGCACTGCTCGCCCGAGAAGCACGCCTCGCCCGCGGGGCGGGTGCCCTTGGAGGCAGGGCAGCGGCCGAGCTCGAAGTCCCAGAGCTCACCGCAGGACTGGGCCAAGGCCTTGGCGCGGCAGGCCTCCACGGTGGCGACGTCGAGCGTGGAGCCGGCGGTGTCGGCGCCCAGCCGGCACTGGACACCCCGCTCGGTGATGCAGCCCGACTGGGTGCCGTAGTCGAGGCGGAAGCGCTCCGGCGCGCAGCTCTGCAGCTTGGTGCAGACACTCGCCGCGACGTCGAAGCAGCGCTCGACGACTGCGGTGCCGGCATCCGACGGGGCACCGCCGCCCGCCGCGCCGCCGCCGCTCGCCCCCGTGCCTCCACCGGTGGCGCCGCTGCCGCCGCCCGCGGGATTCCCGCCGCCACTGCTCGCAGCACCACCGCCCGACGACGACGACCCCGGGCCACTGCAGGCCCCCAGCACCACGACGGCGACGACGATGAGCGCACGAATCATGGCCGCGCCCCGAGCAACGCGCGGGCCAGTCGCGCGCGGCCTCGTGCCGAGGGTTTAGGGCGCGCAGCGGACGGCGCTCACCGAGAGTCGTCGCAGGATTTCGAGAGGCGCGCGCGTGTCACTGTCCTCTGCTGTGGACGGGTCCCGAGCTCGGAGCGGTCACTGCTGCGGCTGCGCCCTGAGCTCCTTCGCCCGCGCGCAGCCGCCTTCGTAGGGAATCGCGCACGCGGCGTCATAGGCAGCGAGCGCCTGGTCGCGGTCGTGGAGCGGCCCGGGCCTTCGCAGCAGGTCGCCCAGGGAGATGCAGCCGTTCTCATGCTTCGCCCCGCACGACTGCTGGTACGCGGTGCGAGCGGCCTCGAGGTTCCGCTCCGCGCCGCGGCCGTACTCGGCGGTGGTGCCGAGGTACCAGCACCCGGGACCCGACTTCAGCGCGCAGGCCTTCTGGAACTGCGCGACCGCCCCCGGCAGGTCCTGGGGGAGCGACTTGCCGACCTGCAGCATGATGCCCAGCAGCACGCAGCCTTCGGCGTCGCCCCGGTCGCACCGCTGGCGCGTCTCCTCGACGTGCTCGCGGCAGGCGGCGGCGTCGCCCTGACCGCAGCGCACCTGCTGGTTGAGCCGGCTCACCTCCGGCAGCGGAGCGGCGCCGCGCAGGAACCCCGCCACCAGCACGCCCAGCACCACGTTGAGGCTGAGGGAAGCGACCAGCGCGATGCGGGTGGGCGTCAGGGCGCCAGCTCCACGCTCTGGATGATCCACCCCGCGTTGCCGGCGCCGCGGCCGCGGTCCACCCGCAGCGAGGTGCTGATGACGCCGCCGTCGAGCAGCGGGGTGAAGGCGGCGCTCGCCGTGCCCACGTACGGCGGCTGCGTCTGGTCGTCGACCTGGCCCATGCCCTGCCCTGCAGGCCCCTGCGAGGGCGTGAAATAGAGCGTGCGGGTGGTGTCGAGCGCGGGCGTGGTGATGACCTGGCTCTTGGTGGCCCCGCCCATCAGCCCGAGGAGCCGGGTGACGGTGCCCGCGTCGAGGAAGTCGAGGCGCTCGGCGTTCACCGCGGCCACGCCGTAGTTCGCGCCGCACGCGGTATTGCCCGCGCCGCGGTCGAGAATGGCGCCGGTCGCGGAGGTCGCGTCCCCCATCAACGCCATGTCGCACATGGTGACGTTGCCGTCGGGCGTGAGCGGCCGGTACGTCGACAGGAGCGCCGGCTGCTGCGCCGCGGGGAAGGTCATCGCCAGCGAGCGCACGCCGGCGTCGATGGTGGTCTGCAGCCGGCTCACCGCGATGGTGCTGATGCCCACCACCTGCGCGTGCACGTTCGTCGGGTGGGCGCAGTTGCTCACGAAGCCCACGCCGAGGTTCCCCGAGTTGAGCGTGAGGCCGACGAAGTCGTCGTTGTTCACCGCGCCGCCGTTGTTCGACAGCGACGAGAGCACGAAGGAGCTGCTCGGCGGGGTGTTGCGCATGGGCAGCGGCACGCTGGTCGGCTGACCGGCGTCGCAGGCGAAGTTCACCCGGTCCACCTCGAAGGTGCGGTGCTCCGCGGTCTGCCACACCACGGTGGTGGCAGTGCCCGCCTGGGCGCGGTCGCAGTGCACCGTGGTCTCGTCCTTGAGGAAGCAGCGCGTGTCCGCCACCGCGGAGTTCGACGAGTCGTTGAGGCTCTGGAAGACGAGGAAGGTCTGCGTCAGGTCCTGGTGGGGCGGGCTGATGGTGCAGTCGACGCCCGTCGCCATCGTGCCCAGGCTGCACGTTCCCCGGCGCACCAGCGGCAGCACGTCGACCGTCTGGCCGGCATCGAGCCCCACCGCGGCCGAGGCCTGCAGGGCGTTCACCTGCCCGGTGACGCCCTTGAAGGAGAGCAGCCGGCCCGCCTGGCCCTGGCCGATGGTGAAGGACGAGGTGAGTGGCGTGCGGCAGAAGAAATCGGAGTACAGCCCGCCGTTGCCTGCCACCACCACCACCCCGGCGTCGGTGGGCGCGTTGGCGCGGGTCGGCTTGTTGGTGCCGTCGCGCAGCTCGAGGGTGAAGACCTCGCAGTCGCCCGCCCGCACCTGGGTCTTCAGGTTGGCGAAGCCGAGGCCCACTGCCGCGGGGTAGCTCGCGGTGAGGCTCGCGGAGGCGCCCTGGAGCCCGCTCGAGGCGGCGCCGAGCTGGAAGGTGCCCGCGTCGCGCGCGCGGACGAAGTACTCGGCGCCACCGTCGGACTTCACGAGGACCGGCGCGCCCGCGGTGCACTGCGGGTCGCTGTAGACGGGGAGGAGCGCCCCCGCGTCGAGCGCGATGGGCGTGCCCGCAGCGAGCGCCGCGCTGACGCCGCCCTGCCGGCCCTGTGCGAAGCCCGGCGTGCAGGTATCGACGAGGAAGGACGTGGCGCCGCTCAGCGCGAGCGAGGTGGCGCCCACGAGCCCGCCACCGCTGCCGCCCGCACCACCGCCGCTGCCGCCGCCGACGCCTCCTCCGGTGCCGCCGCCACTTCCTCCGGCCGCGCCACCGCCGCTGCTGCCACCG
>JAIBBQ010000046.1 GCA_019694595.1 Myxococcaceae bacterium | reverse complement strand
GGGGAGCGACTGGGTGCCGGACGCCGCCACCAGCGGGCGCCGGGGGACGCGGGCCAGCGCGGCGAGCTGCTCCGGGCCCCAGGGCGCCTCGCCACCCAGGCTCTCGCGCAGCGCCTGCGCCAGCGCGGCCGCCGACTCGAAGCGCGCCTCGGGCTTCTTCTCCAGCGCGCGCAGCACGCAGGCCTCGAGCGCCCTGGGCACGTCGGGCCGCACCGAGCGCACCGGCGGGGCCGGGCTCCACGACACCGCGCGCACCGTCGCCGCCTGGCTGGCGCGGCCGAAGACCTGGGCGCCGGTGAGCAGCTCGTGCAGCACCGCGCCCAGCGAGAAGACGTCGCTCGCCGCGGTCACCGCCAGCTCGTTCACCTGCTCCGGCGCGGAGTAGGCGAGCGAGCCCACGAAGCTGCCGGTCTGCGTCTGGCCCTTGGTCTCCCACTGCACGCGCGCGATGCCGAAGTCGATGACCTTGAGCACGCCCTGGACGGTGAGCAGCAGGTTCGACGGCTTCACGTCGCGGTGCACCAGGTTGAGCAGCGCGCCGTCGTCGCGGCGAAACGCATGGGCGTAGGCGAGCGCGTCGGCGGCCTGCGCGCCCAGCGCCACCACCGCGGGGTACGGGAGCCCGTGTGGGTTCGCCTGCACCACCTCGTTGAGCGAAGCGCCGTCGAGCAGGTCGAGCGCCAGGTAGACCAGGCTGGGCCCGTCGCGGCCCACGTCGAGCGTGCGCACGATGTTGGGGTGCTGGAGCACCACGCCGAGGCGCGCCTCGTCGAGGAAACGGCCCACGATGCGGTCGTCGCTCGCGTACTGCCAGTGGAGCACCTTGAGCGCGACCCGCTGGCCGCCGTCGCGGTGCTGCGCTTCCCACACCGACGCCATGCCGCCCACGGCGAGCTGGCGCGTCAGCGCGTACGGACCGACCCGTGTGCCTTCAACGAGAGCCCCTGAGGCCATGGTTGTTCAGCAGCTCGTACAGCGACTGCCGCGACACTCCAATCGACCTCGCGGTCTCGGCGATATTACCGTGATGCCGCGCCAGGTGTTCCGCGAGGTAGGTGCGCTCGAAGTCGCCCAGGAGCTTCTCCCGCGCCTCCTTGAGCGGCAGCGCGCCCAGCGGGCCCAGCCGGGAGCGGCCGGTCTCCAGCCCCTGGTCGAGCATCAGGCTCTGCAGGTCGAGCTCGGGGAACACCGACAGGCGGGAGACGGCGTTGCGCAGCTCGCGCACGTTGCCCGGCCAGTGGTGTGACGAGAGCAGCTCGAGCGTCCCCGGCGGCAGGTCGGAGAGCTTTCGCGGCTGGAGGAAGTGCTCCACCAGCAGCGGCACGTCCTCGCGGCGCTCGCGCAGCGGCGGCACCCGCTCTTCCAGCACCGCGAGGCGGAAGTAGAGGTCTTCGCGGAAGGTGGCGTCGGCGACCGCGCGGCGCAGCTGCCGCTTGGCGGTGGCCATCACCCGGGCGTGCACCGCCTGCACCTTCCCGCCGCCCAGGGGCCGCACCTCGCCCGTCTCCAGCGCGCGCAGCAGTCGCGGCTGCACCTCGAGCGGCACCTCGTCGACGCCGTCGATGAAGAGGGTGCCGCCTTCGGCCTGGGCGATGAGGCCGCGGTGCGCCTCGGTGGCGCCGGTGAAGGCGCCCTTCTCGTAGCCGAAGAGCTCGGCCTCGATGAGCTCGCGGGCGATGCCGCCCACATCGAGCACCACGAAGGGCCCCGCCGAGCGCCCGGAGTGCGCGTGGACCGCGCGGGCCAGCACTTCCTTCCCGGTGCCCGACTCGCCCCAGAGCAGCAGCGCGCTGTCGCTCTTCGCCGCCTGGGCGAGCCGCGCGAAGAGCACGCGCATCGAGAGGCTCATGCCCACCGCGCCGCCGAAACGGGGCTCCGGCCAGAGCGCCACCCGCTTGGGGGCCCCGCGCTCCTCGATGCTCAGCCGCACGGTGCCGAGCAGCACGCTGGAGCCCAGCGAGAGCGTCGCCTGGCTCAGCCGTACGCCGCCCAGCACCACCCCGTTCTTGCTGCCCAGGTCCCGCAGCGCGACGCCGTCTTCCTGCAGGGACAGCTCGCAGTGCAGCCGCGACACCGACGGGTCCGCCACCTTGAGCGTGGCGTCGGGGCCGGAGCCGATGAGGATGGGCGCGATGCCCAGGTCGGCGCTCAGCGTGGTGCCGTCGGCGAGGCGCACCACCGCGGCGAGCGCGCGGAGCTCGGCTTCCGGCGTGGGCCCGGCGAGGTGGGTGGTGATGGTCGCTGCGTGGGCCATCGTGGACCTTCTTCTAGAACTGGAACGCCATCACCCCGGCGAGCGCCAGCGCTCCGCCGTAGGCGCCGAACATCGCCGCCCGCTTGGTCTGCGCCGAGGACTCCAGCGCCTGCACGTCGGCGTACAGGTGGAGCGACGGGTGCGCGAGGGCGTCGCGCAGCTCCCCGGCGTCGTGCAGCGTCAGCGACATCAGCACCGCGCCCACGATGGCCAGCGCCGAGGCGCCGATGGCCCACGGGAGCGGCCGGGCGTACCAGGCGCGCGTGTCCACCGCCGCCACGGGAGCGCCCGCTTCAGTCGAGGGCGTCAGCGCCGCGACGGGGGCCACCGCGCCGGGCGCGAAGACGGTGAGCGGGGCGTCGTCGCTCCCCGCGCGCCAGAGCTCGTTGCCCGACTCGTCGAGCAGCACCACGTCGTACTCGCAGCGCGGCTGGGCGCAGGACCAGGCGGCCTGGAGCGCGCCGGTGTTCTCGGTCGTCACCGCGGCGAGGCCCCGCCGGGCCACGCCTTCGGGGCCGCGCTGCAGCAGCGCCCCGGCGCGGACGAGCCGGTTCGCATCGCCGGTGACCGTCACCTCGGTCAGCCACGCGCCGTCGGGCGCGACCTTGGTGGTGACCGTGGCGGCGAGCGCGGCGCCGGCGAGCTGCTCCTTGGCCTTCTTGAAGGGCAGCGCCAGCTTGGGGCTGGCGAGCGCGGAGAGCTCGTAGGCCGGGTTGAGCTCGAGCGTGCGGGCGAACTCGGTGGTGGCCGCGTCGGCGTAGTCCATCGCCGCGGCGAGCTCTGCGAGCAGGGCGTGAATGGCCCAGGTCTGCTTCTCGGTGGCGTCGCCCGCCTTCAGTGCGCGCTGCGCGGCGTCGTACGCCTCGGCGAGCTGGCGCTTGTCGCGCAGCGCGGTGGCCTCGGACAGCGTCTGCGCGGCCCGGGAGCCTGGCGCCGCGAGGGCGAGCGAGAGGAGGAGCGGCCAGACCATCGAGGGAAAACCATAGCCCACGCCCTCGATGGCCTTTTCGCTTTCCTACCGGACGACGAGGCTGCCCAGGCTGCTCAGCGGCACCGTGGGCCCCGCGGCCTGGAAGGGCGCGTCGGCGAAGAGCTGCACGCCGTTCTGGTCGTAGAAGGTCTGGGTGATGGTGGCACCGTTCACCGTCACCAGCATGAAGCCGTAGCTCGACTTGGCGAACGGCCCCTGACAGCCCGACAGCGCGTAGAGCCCGGTGCCGCCGCCGCCCGACACCACGTAGCGCACGCCGTTGAGCGCGCTCCAGTAGACGAGGTCGTGGTCGTGGCCGGTGAAGTCGGTGGTGAGCTTCGCCGCCTCGAAGGACGCCTTGAAGGTGCTCTGCAGGCCGCTGTCGCTGCCGTGGGAGCCGCAGGAGTAGAGCGGGTGGTGGTGGAAGGCGAACATCGGTCCGCCGGACATCGCGGTCATCGCGTTCTTCACCCAGCTGGTCTGGGTGGAGTCGAGGGCGTTGGTGTTCACCGCCACGAAGCCCGCGTTGCCGTAGACGAAGGCGTAATAGATGGACGAGCCCGACGAGGACTGCGGCGCCACGTTGTAGGTGGTGAAGTTGGAGCCGGTGTCGTGGTTGCCCTGCGCGGCGAAGACCGGGACGTTGGCGAAGAAGTCCTTGGCGACGTTGTAGTAGTCCTCCCAGTTGGTCGCCGAGCCGCTGGCGTCGTTGTTGTCGCCCGTCTGGATGAGGAAGCGCGGCTTCTTGGCGGCGATGGACTTGGCCACGGTGGCCCACGCGGCGTGCCCGCGGGCGTCACCCGCCACCGCGAAGGTGAAGGGCTGCGTGCCCGCGGCGCCGTCGATGGCGGTGGTGAAGGTGCCCGCCGCCGTCGAGCCGCCCGCGCTCACCGCGTACTGGTACGGGGTGTTGGCGGTCATGCCCGAGAGCGTCACCACGTGGCGGGTCACCGGCGAAGGCTCGGTCACCGACTGCTCGCCCGTCGAGGAGACGCCGTAGTTCACGGTCGCCGCCACCGCGACGTCGGTCATGAAGAAGACCACGATGCTCGAGCGGGTCACCGCGTGGAGCGACACCGCCTTGGTGAACTTGGCGGTGACGGTGGACGGGGGATTCACGGTGACCACCACCGCGTCCGCCGCGGAGGCGAGACCCTTGGCGTCGGTCACCACCAGCGAGAAGGTGAGCGCGGTCGCCGCGGTGACGGTGGGCGCGGTGAAGGTCGGCTTCGCCGCGCTGGTGCTGGACAGCGTCACCGCGGTGCCGCCGGTCTGCTTCCAGACGTAGGTGAGCGGGTCGCCGTCGGGGTCCGACGAGGCGCTGCCGTCGAGGCTCGCCGCCGCGCCAGAGGCCGCCGCGTGGTCCGCGCCGGCGTTGGCGACCGGCGCGCGGTTGGCGGTCGGCGCCACCACGGTGAGCGAGACCATCGACGAGGCGCTGGCGCCCTTGGCGTCGGTGACCGTCAACTTGAAGGAGAGCGCGGTGTCGGCGGTGACGGCCGGCGTGGTGAAGCTCGCCTTGGCGGAACTCGCGCCCGCCAGCGTCACCGCGGGGCCGCTCTGCTGCGTCCAGGCGAAGGTGAGGGAGTCGCCGTCGGGGTCGCTGGAGGCGCTGCCGTCGAGCGTCACCAGTGCGCTGCTCGCCGCGTTGGGCGGCGCCACCGCGGACACGGTGGGCGGGTGGTTCACCGCCGGCGCCAGCACGGTGACGCTCGCCGAGTCGGTGGTGGTGGCCTTGCCGTCGGTGACGCTCAGGGTGAAGACGAGCGTGGTGGCGGTGGTGACGGTGGGCGCGGTGAAGGTCGGCTTGAGCGCGCTCGCGGAGCTCAGGGTGACGGTGGGGCCCGCGGTCTGCTTCCAGGTCGCGGTGAGCGCGTCGCCGTCGGCGTCGCTCGCGGTGCCCTGCAGGGTGACGGTGACGGCGGAGGCGAGCGTCTGGTCCGCGCCCGCGCTGACGGTGGGCGGGGTGTTCACCGGCGGCGGGGGCGGGGTGGCGCCTCCGTTCACGTGCAGCACGTCGAGGTACACGCCGAAGCCCGACGGCGAGCTCCACTCGGTAGCGCTCTCCACCGCGGTGCCTTCACCCCACTCGTTGAAGCTGGTGACGAGCTGCCACTTGGCGTTCGACGCCATCATCGCCTTCACGCTGTTCGCGAAGCGCACCGGGTCGCGCACCAGCCGCGGGGTCGCTTCCGAGGCGAGGAAGAAGCCGGGGCTCACGTTGTAGGAGTCGGGCGAGAAGTCGTGGTCCGCGCCGGCCGGGGCGTACTGGTGCCACGCGTCGGGCTGGCTCGCGCAGGCGGCGTAGCCGGTGAAGACCTTGAGGCCGATGTACATGCCCATGGTGTTGGCCTGCTTCCAGCGGTCGGCCATGCCGCAGGCGTCGGTGGCGTCGGCGAAGACGAAGACCACCGGCTTGCCGTTGATCCGCAGCATGTGCGGGTCGCTGCCGTACTTGGTCTTGATGGCGTTGAGGTCCGACTGCAGCTCGGCGACCGTCGGGTTCCCGGTGCTCTCCTTCTCGTAATAGAGCGCCCAGTGGAAATCGCGGGTGCCGGTGGCGGCGAGCAGCTGCGCGAAGCGCGCGTCGGTGTAGTGGCCCTGGCCCCACCACGACGAGAAGGCGGCCTTGATGTTGCCGTACACCATCGCGTCGAGGTGCTTCTGGATGATGGCCGGGTCATCCGACCGGTAGAAGCCGCTCGTCGGGTGGTAGTGCGTGAAGGGGCTGGGCGTGCCGCCCCAGGTCTCGGGGAACCACGGGTAATAGAAGGTCGCGCGCAGCGGCAGCGTCGGATCGCCGGGCGGAGGAGGCGGCGGCGGCGGCGTGGTGCCGATGGCGATGCTGAAGTCCACCGAAACCGAGCGGCCCACGTTCCCCGCGGCGTCGCGGGCCACGGCGACCAGGCCGTGCTTGCCGTTGGCGGTCGCGCTCGCGTGGTAGGTGAGCGCCCAGCCCTGCGCGCCGAGCACCGCGCTCGCCAGCGGCGCGCCGTCGAGCTCGAAGGCGACCTGCGCCACGCCCACGTCGTCGGAGGCCGAGGCGAGGAGGGTGACGTCCTGCTCGGAGGTGAAGGCGGTGCCCGCCACCGGCGCGATGACCGCGGCCTGCGGCGGCGTGACGTCGGTGCGCGCCACGGCGATGCCCGCGAACACCTGGCTGTAGCGGAGCGCGCCACGCTTGGCGGTGTTGTTGAGCGCCAGCTCCACGCGCAGCGCGTTGGCGTCGGCGACCTTCAGGCCGGTGAAGGTGTCGTAGTAGCTGGTCCAGGAGCCGGCGGTGTTCACCTTGCCGGTGCCGATGAGCGTGTCGCCGTCGTAGAGGCGCGCCTGCACCGTGCCGTGCGCCGAGCCGCGGTTGGCGCGGTACGACACGGTGACCTGGGTGACCGTCCCCGCGGGCGCGCCGCTGAAGCCCACGGTGTGGGACGCGAGCGCGACGCCCGCCTCACCGCGCACGTAGGAGGTCGAGTCGTCGGTCATCGAGAAGGCGGTGCCGTCGTCGACGTTGCGGAAGAGCGTGCCGTCGTCGGTGATGCCCACCACGTGGCTGCGCGCCACGTCGACGGTCGGCACCAGCAGGGTGCTCGCCGCGGCGATGGCCTGGCCGTAGCTCGTGGGGTCCGCCACCTCGTCGGGCGGGAGCGCGGAGTCGTCGGGGAGCTCCTCGATGATGCCGGGCTGGGTGCAGCCGGCCAGGAGCAGCACCAGCATCAGGGCCTGGGCGTCGAGCGTGCGCTTCATGGCGTCTCCTCGGTGGGTGAAACGGCGACCGCGCGGGCCGCGACGGCGCCCGGTGAGATGGAGAAGGTGAAGGCCCCGACCCGGCTGGCCTCGAAGGCGAGCGACGCGGCGAGCGCCAGCACCGCGGCCACCGCGCCCGCGCTCGTCAGCACCCGGCGCGGCGCTCGCAGTCCGGCGGCGAGGCGAGCGAGGCCGGCGAGCAGGAGCGCTGCCGAGAGCCCGTAGGCGGCGCGCGCGAAGTAGCCCATCGCCAGCGGGCCAGGCGCCGCGCCCAGGCTCCAGGTGAGCTCGACCGGGTCGAGCCAGAACATCGGCGGGTGGAGCAGCGGCACCAGCGCGTAGCCCGCGGCCAGGCCCACGGAGGCGGCGGCGGTGCAGAGGGCTTCGGTGCGCGCGGTCATCGAAGAGGCTCCCTGTGCAACCCGCCCGCCAGTGGAAATCCCGCGCAGTCCCGGAGGGTTGTGGGCCCGGGCGGCCGCGGGTCGACGTCAGGCGCGCCTGACAGCTGGAGCGCGGAGGCCCGGGCGAGGAATTTGGGCGGTGGCCGAAGGCTTCGCGGGTACCGTGCGGGCGCATGTGGCGGATCAGCAGTGCGCTGTGGCTCGTGGCCTCCCTCGGGTGCCGGCAAGGGGCCGCGCCGGTCGCCGCGGTACCGCAGGTCGCCGACGCGGCGCTCGCCCCGAGTCCACCCCGCTGGCCGGTGGGGCTCACCGAGGGGCTCACCTCGCTGGTGGTGGCGCGCACGCGAGGCGACGAGCCGCGGCGGGAGACCAGGCTCTCGCTCGAGCCCGACGCCGGGTGGCGCGCGCTCTCGCCTCACCGCGGCGAGGCGGACCTCGACGCGCTGAAGACGCTCGCGCTGACGCTGAAGGAGCCGCAGGTCCGCTCCGCCGGAGAGCCGCTCCCCGCGGACGCGAAGGAGGCCTTCCGGCTCGAGCTCGGCTACGCCGACGGCGGCACCACCACGCTGCGCACCTTCCAGGTGGCGCTCGGCGCGCCGGTGCCGGTGGAGGTGTCGCAGGTGGGCACCTTCGCGCTCGACCCGGCCGTCTTCGCCACCGGCCTGCCGGACCCCACCGACTACCTGAGCACCGGGCTGTGGGTGTCGGCGCCGAAGGAACTCACCCGGCTCACGGTGAAGGGCCGGCGCAGCTACCAGCTCGACTTCGACGGCAAGGCGTGGCGCTCGAGCCCCAAGGCCTCGCCCGCCATCGAGCTGGAAGACGTGGTGGGCGTCTTCCTGGGGCGCGAGGCGACGGAGCACCCGAGCGCGCCGCCGTCGGCACTCGGCCTCGACACCCCCGCCGCGGTGGCCACGCTGTGCGCGGGCGCCACCTGCCGCGAGTTCCACTTCGGCACCGCGAAGGTGGACGGCGTCGAAGGCTTCTACGCGGGCGGCCCCGACGCGGACCCCATCGCGATTCACCCCAACGACTGGGCGCTGGTGGTCGACGGGCCCTTCCCGCGGAAGCGCTGAGCCGTGCGCGCCTTGCTGGTGGTGCACGCGCTCCTGGCCACCGCGCTCGCCGGCGCGGTCACCCACCTCGCGGTGGTGGCGCTCAAGTCACTCACCGGGCGCAAGCCGTCGCCGCGGCTGGTGCGGATCTACGGGCTCACCTGCGCGGCCCTCTGTCTCGCGGTGGTCGCGGTGGGGCTCGTCCTCTACCCGGCGTACAAGGTGCAGGTCTTCGCCGCGCACCTCAAGGACGCCGCGCCGTGGGCCGGGGAGCTCTTCGAGCTCAAGGAAGCGGCCGGGCTCTTCACGCTGCCGCTCGGCGTGGGGCTCTTCCTGCTCGGCCGCCGCAAGCGCGCAGAGGACGAGGCGGTGCCGGTGGCCTTCGCCGTCTTCGCGCTCGCGCTCTTCGCCCTGGTGGCCTTCGCCTTCGTGTCCGGCCTGGTCATCGTGGCGGAGAAGGGGCTGTAGCCGCCTTCCGCTCGAGCACCGCGCGCGCCTCGTCGTCGCGGCCGAGCGCGTGCAGCGCCCGGGCGAACAGCGCCAGCGACTCGGGGAAGGCGTCGGACCGCGCGGCCTCGGCGCGCAGCAGCGCCTCCGCGCCCCCGGGGTCTCCGCGCGCCAGCGCCACCGCGGCGAGGTCGTGGTTGAGCTCGCGCCCGCGCCGCTCGTCGTGCGGCCGCTCCAGCGCCTCGAGGAAGGTGAGCTCCGCCTCGAGGTACTGCTCCTGCTGCAGCTGCACCAGCCCGAGGTTCTGCAGCGCGGCGAGCTCGTCGCTGTACGCGATGACACCCGGCGTGCGGGTCACCGCGGCCCGGTACGCGGCGGCGGCGGCGGCGAGGTCCCCCGCGGCACGGCGCGCGTCGCCGAAGTAGAGCTGCGCCTCGCGGCGCTCGGCGCGCCCCTCGAGCTCGGTGCCGAAGAGCGCCCCGTCGTCGCGGTAGCGACGGCTGTCGACGAAGGACACCACGGCGAGCACCGCGCACGCCGCCCAGAGGAGCTGCAGCGCCCAGCGCCGGCCGGTGCGCTCGAGGGCCTCCGCGGCCAGCACGCCCGCGAAGGCGAGCGGCAAGTACAGGTAGTGGGGGGACCAGAAGCGCGGCACCGGGACCAGGCTCAGCGACGGGGCGAGCGCGAGGCCGAGCCAGAGCCCGAGCGGCCGGGCGCGGACCGCGAGCACCAGCAGCGCGAGCCCCACCCCGAGCCCGAGCAGCGCCAGCGGCTGCCAGGGCAGCGTCACCGGGAAGGCGTCGCAGACGCGGGGATCCACCGGGGCGAGCAGCGCCAGCGCGCTCTTGCCGAGCGAGGCGAGCCGGGTGCCCACGAACTCCAGCGCAGAGAGCGCCGGATTCTGCACGTGCCACGCGGGCGCGAAGGCGAGCCGCAGCGCGAGCGCCGCGAGGAGACCGCCGCCCACGGCGAGGAGCGAGGCTCCTTCTGCGCGCCAGCGCTCGCGCGGCAGGCTCGCCACCCACCCGAGGGCGAGCAGCGGGCCCAGCACCAGGCCCGTCTCCTTGGAGAGCGCGGCGAGCAGGAGCCCGGAGACGGCGAGGAGCGGACGCCGGCGCGCTTGCCCCACGAGCATCACCATCAGGCCCAGCGTCATCAGCGCGTCGCCGCGGTAGGTGAGCTGGTTCGCCACCACCGACGTCACCGGGTGCACCGCGAAGAGCACTCCGGCGGTGGTGGCGACCGCGGGTGAGCGCTCCAGCACCAGGGACGCCATGAACAGCACCGCCACCGCGGCCGCCGCGTGCAGCACCAGGTTGGTGGCGTGGAAGAGCCACGGGGCGCCGGCGAGCGCGTCCACCGAGAGGCTCAGCGCGGTGAGCGGCCGGTAGAAGCCGGTGCGCGCGTAGCCGTGGGTGAAGAGCGAGAGCCACTGCGCGGGCGAGGCGAGCGCGGCGCCGGCCTCGAGGTCGCCGTGGTCGAGCCAGGTGAAGCCGTTCCGCAGCGCCGGAGCGTGAGACGCCACCGCTGCCAGGGCCACCAGCACCGCGCTCCGCCGCATGGCGACGGACGCTACAGCGCGCGCGCTCAGGACGGGGAAGCGACCGCGCCCTTGGGCGGCACGCGGCGCGGCGGGACCACCACCGGCGGCGGCAGCGGGCAGCGGGTGCACGGCCCACGCAGCGGCACGTTCAGCGTGCGACCCAGCTTGAGGAAGCTGCTGGTGAGCCCGTTCGCCTTCTGGATGAGCTTCACCGAGCTGCCGTAGCGCGAGGCGATGCCGCCCAGCGTCTCGCCGGACTGCACGCGGTGAATCACCACGTTCTGCTCGGGCCGCAGCGCGAGCAAGGGCTGGATGCGGCGGCCGAGCTCCTGCGAGCGCGGGGCGTAGAAGCGCACGTGGAAGTGGTCGCGGTGGCCGCGCGCGTGGCGCAGCAGCGCGTCGGGACCGGGGCCGAAGAGCGCGTCGAGGACCTGCGCGTCTTCCCCGTGCTTGCGCGCATAGGCGAGCAGCACCGCCTGCACGTGGCGGTCGACGAGGATGACCTCCACGTCGCTCATCGAGGCCAGCGCGCGCACCAGCTCCCAGTTGGCCTGCACGTCCATCACCGACTCGCGCTTGGCCTTGGGCGCGCGGGGGTCGACGCCCGCCGGGTAGAAGAAGCCCAGGTCGACGTCGCGGCCCGCCTGGTGGCTCTGGTGCGGCCGCAGGTAGCCGCCTTCGCGCTTGGAGATGTGGTTGATGCGCAGCGGCGCGCACTGCGGCAGCTCGTCGTGCACCGCGCGCGCGACGCGGGTGAGCGCGTCGATGGTCTCCGCGGTGCCCCAGGCATCGTCGGGGGCCACCACCGTCCACGCGGGGTCCTCGCCCATCGTCACCGCGTTGATGAGCCGCCCCGCTTCCGGCAGGCCCACGCAGACCGAGCCCAGCGCGTCGGGCTCTTCCTGGAACGCCTTCACCAGCGCGTCGTCGTCGAGGTCTTCCGAGAAGCGCACCCCGGCATCGGGGCTCACCGCCACCGCCGGCGCAGGCACCCCGTCGCTCGCCTCCTCGTCCTGCTGCTGGGCAGGCGCGAGCTGGAGCTCGGGTGCTCCCGCAACGGGAACGGCGGCCAGCGTCAGGAGGAGCGCGGCAAGCACGGGGCAGGGGTCATCGCGTGAGGCGACCCGCACCGTCAAGGGCGCGGGTCCTCGATGACCTCACGAAGCGTCGCGCGCGGGTTACTTCTTGGGCGCGGTCCACTGGTCGAGCCAGCCGAGCACCGTCTCGTGCCAGAGCACGGAGTTCTGGGGCTTGAGCACCCAGTGGTTCTCGTCGGGGAACTCGAGCAGCTTCGACGGGATGCCGCGGCGCTGCAGCGCGGTGAAGGTGGCGATGCCCTGCGTCTCCACCACGCGGTAGTCCTTCGCACCGTGGATGACGAGCATCGGCGCCTTCCACTTGGCGACGTGGTCCACCGGGTTGTGCTTCGCGTAGCCCATGTGCTGCTCCCAGGGCGTGCCGCCGTGCTCCCACTCGGGGAACCAGAGCTCCTCGGTGTCGTAATAGGCCATCGCCTCGTCGAGGTTGCCGTCGTGGTTCACCAGGCACTTGAAGGCGTCGGGCCACTGGCCGGCGATCCAGTTCACCATGTAGCCGCCGAAGCTGCCGCCGAGCGCGCAGGCGCGGTTGCCGTCGACGAAGGGGTACTGCTTGAGCACGTACGCGAGGCCCTTCTGCAGGTCCTCCAGCGGCTTGCCGCCCCAGTCACCGCGGATGCTGTCGGTGAAGCCCTGGCCGTAGCCAGTGCTGCCGTGGAAGTCGATCATCACCGCCACGTAGCCGTGGCCCGCGTACACCTGCGGGTTCCAGCGGTAGTGCCAGTCGTTGCCGAAGCTGCCCTGCGGCCCGCCGTGGATGAGGAAGGCGAGCGGGTACTTCTTCTTGGCGTCGAAGCCGACCGGCTTCACCAGGTAGCCCTTCACCGTCTCGCCGTTCCACCCGGGGAAGCTGAACTGCTCGGTCTCGCCGAGCTGCACGTCCTTCATCGCGGCGGCGTTGAGCGCGGTGAGCGTCTTCACCGGCCCGCCGGCGAGCGGCAGCGTCACCAGCTCCGCGGGGCCCAAGAGCGAGTCGTGCACCGCGAAGAGCGCCTGGGCGGTGACCGCGAGGCCCGCCACGTGGCCCGAGGCGATGAGCGCGGTGGCCTTGGCCGTCGCGGGGTCCACCGCGAAGAGCTTGGCCTGCCCGTCGTCCCACGCGGAGGCGTAGAGCGTCTTGCCGTCGGTGCTCCACTTGAGCAGGTCGGGGCTCGAGCCCCAGGCGAGCTCGCGCTCCTGGCCGCTCGCCCAGTCCCGCAGGCGGATCCACAGCTGATCCGACTCGTAGCCGGGCCGCTTCATCGCCAGGTACGCCAGCGTCTTGCCGTCGGGCGAGAAGACGGGCGAGGTGTCGGTGGCGCGGTTGGCGGTGGTGAGCTTCTTCGGCGGGGCGCTCGAGTCGACCGGCGCGGCGAAGAGGTCCATGTCGGTGGACCAGGCTTCCTCGCGGCCCACGTCGCGGGCGGTGAAGACCAGCTGCTTGCCGTCGGGCGAGAAGGTGAACTCCTCGCTGCCGCCGAAGGGCTTCGACGGCGCGTCGGCGTTCATCTTCTTCATCACGTCCTTCGCCGGGCCGCCCGCGACCGCCTGCACGAAGAGGTGGCTGCGGCGCCCGTCGCCCCAGGTGTCCCAGTGGCGCACGAAGAGCGAGTCGTAGAGCCGGCCCGAGGCCTTGCTCTTCGCCTTCTCGTCGAGCTTCTTCTGGGTGCAGTCGAGGTCGCAGTCGAGGAAGACGTCGGCCGCGAAGGCGAGGCTCTTGCCGTCGCGCGAGAGCACGAAGGCGTTCACGTCGAGGGGCGAGCTGGTGACCGCGGTGGGCTCGCCGCCCTCGAGGGACAGGCGGAAGACCTGGGAAGTGCCGGTGCGCCCGGAGAGGAAGAAGATGGACTTGCCGTCGGGCGCCCACACCGGGTCGGAGTCGGCCTCGGGGTGCGCGGTGAGCTGCCGCAGGTTCGAGCCGTCGGCCTGCACCAGCCAGAGGTCGGTGCGCCCGCGGTTGGCGGTGTAGTCGGTGTCGCGGACCGTCAGCACCAGCTGCGTGCCGTCGGGCGAGCTGGCGACGGCCAGCAGGCGGCGGAGGTTGACCTGGTCCTGCACCGTGTACGGCCGCTTGGCGGCCGCGAGGGACAGGGAGACGGCGAGCGCGAGCTTCAGCATGTGCACCTGACCGGCGAAGGGTTCGCCGGCGGCGCGTAGTTGAGGCCCCGGGGTCGGGCAAGCGCGCTCTTTCAGCGCGTGAAGGACGAGTAGATGGCCTCGGCGCTGCTGCCGGTGTTGCCGGGGTCCATCGAGCCCATCGCCATCGGGCCCGCGCCGTAGCCGCCGCCGCCCGCGCACACCACCGCGGTGCTGCGGCCGAGCGTGCCCGGCGCGAGGTAGTGGTAGCGGAAGGCCATGGGGTTGACGGGCTGGCCGTCTTTCCAGATCTCGAAGTGGAGATGCGGCCCGGTCGACATGCGGCCGGTGTCGCCCGACAGGCCGAGCCGGTCGCCCGCGCGCACGCGGTCGCCGGGGCTCACGTTGAGCGCGGAGAGGTGCGCGTAGCGGGTGGTGAGCCCGTTGGCGTGCGTCACCTTCACCGTGTTGCCGCTGGAGTCGGTCCACTCCGCGAAGCTCACCACGCCGCCCGCCGCCGCCACGACTTCGCTGCCGCACGGCGCGCGCACGTCGACGCCGCGGTGCAGTTGCATCGCCCCGCCGCTCAGCGGGTTGTCGCGGTAGCCGAAGCCGCTCGAGAGCGCGGTGATGCCCGCGGGCCACAGCAGCAGGCCGTTCTTCGGCGCGCGCGACGGCGCTTCCGGCTTCGCCCGCGGCGCCTTCGCCGACGGCTCGCGGTCGCCTTCGATGCTGGTGATGAGCTTCACCGTGTCGAAGTGGGTGAGCTCTTCCTTGGTGGGCGGCAGCGGAATCGGCGTCTCGTTGGCCGCCGGCTCCCACTCCTCGGCGTGCGCGAGCTGGGCGCGCAGGTCGACGCGCGGCGGCGGCGGCACCGTCTCCGTCTTGGAGGTGAGGATGCCCACCAGCAGCGTGGTGCCCAGGAGCCCGCCGAGCCCGGCGACCGCCAGGCCGACGGCCGTGCCGCGGCGCGGCGCGCGCTTCTTCGCCTTCTTGCCCTGGGTGGGCCGCTTCCCCATTCCTGATGTGTATACAAGTGACGCACCAAGAGGGGAGCCCAATGAGTGTGAACACTTGTGGGCACCCCCCGCGGCGAGGGGTGGAGCAGTGGCGCTCCAGATCGGCCTGGAATGCTTCAGCGCGGGAGTGGGTGGATCAGCGCTTCACTTCGCGCAGGGTCGGCGACTTGCCGCACGCGCGGGCCGCCGACGCCAGGGCCTGGGACAGGGCGCGCGCGCGCTGGGGCGTGTCGGCCACCAGCACCGCGGTGCCGCGCTCCCGCCGCTCGTCGACGCCCGAGCTGGTGAGCAGCACCAGGCAGGCATCGACCGGCGTCTCGTCCTTCGGCCAGCTGCAGAGCACCTCGAGCGACTGCAGCCGGTCGAGCGCCACGCTGAGCGCCGGTCCCCCCGACAGCAGCGCCGGCTCGGTGCAGCCCGAGCCTGCCAGGAGCGCGCGCTCCACGCTCAGGGTGCAGCCCTCGCTGGACGCGAGTCGCTGGACGTAGGCGCTCGCGCCGCAGCCCTTCGCCGCGCCGTCGAGCGGCTTGAGCGTGAGCAGCGGCGCCAGGCGCTCGAGCTCGGGAGCCAGCCGGGGCAGACAGCGGCCGAGCCGGGCCTCGAGCGGCTCCGGGCAGCGCAGCTCGCCGGTGCACGCGCGCAGCTTGTCGTCCCAGGTCTGGCCGGGCCAGCAGCAGTGGCCGGCCGACTTCACCTGGCCGCTCGCGCAGCGCGCCGCGGGCGCAGGCGCGGGGGCGCTCGCCAGCCAGGCTGCCACCAGTGCGCGTGCGAAGGTCCCCACCGGCGCGGGAGCTAAGCCGAAACGCCGGTGCCTCGCATCGGGTGAAGCAGGAGCGGGTGCGGCGCACGTGCTCCACCTCAACTGACACGCCCGTCCGGAGGGCTGATCCGCGACATCGCTGCTCCAGGCGCCGAACTCCCTCTGAACACGGCGCACGCGGAAGCCGGGCAGGCTTCTTGCTCCTGGTCCCGGGCGCTGGGGCCGGGGGAGGCAGTCGAAGATGCGTGGCACGTCGTGGGCGCCGCTGGCGCTCGGAGCATTCGCGGCCTGGGCGGTGGCGTGTGGGGCCAATGCCCTCAAGGACGGGGGAGACAACGTTCCCAACGGCGGTTCGGGTGGGGGCGCGGCGCCGGGTGGAGGCTTCTCGTCGTCCGGCGGAGGCTCCTCGTCGTCCGGAGGCGGCGCGGCGGCCTGCACCACCGCAGCGCAATGTCCCGCCGGCTTCACCTGCGAGGCGGGCGCCTGCGTGCGCCCCGAGGTGGAGACCAACACCGGGCTGTCGCAGTCGCCGCCGGTGGCCACGCCGCACTACGTCTTCGCGCTCAACCCCAGCGGCGCGTCGGTGGCGCGCATCGACCCCGCGACGCTGGCCATCGAAGCGGTCGCCGTCGGGCCCCGGCCCATCGCGCTGGCCGCGATGCCCGGTGAAGACGCGGCGGTGGTGCTGAGCGCCGACGACCTGTCGCTCTCGCTCATCGACAGCCGGGTGCTGCCGTCGAAGCTGGTGCGGCTGCCGCTCAAGCGCCAGTACGGGCGCCTCGCCATCTCGCCCGACGGGCACTTCGCGGTGGCCTGGCCCGACGGCACGGCGCCGGCCTCGGGCGCGGAAGGCGTCTTCGCCCTGGTCGACCTGGTGAAGGCCCGCGCGGGCAAGCCGGCGTCGGAGGTGGTGCAGGAGCTCGGCGGCGGCTACCGCCTCACCGACGTGGTCTTCCGCACCGACGCGGGCGTCACCACGCGCCTGTACGTGTTCGCCAAGTCGACCGTCTCAAGCTTCGACCTCACCACGGGGGGCAGCACGCTGCCGACGCGGCTCACGCTCCCGGCGTCGATGAGCGCCGACGTCAGCTCGCGCGAGGTGGTGGCGAGCGACGACGGCCACGTGGTGATGCTGCGCTCCACCGTCTCGCCGCAGCTCGCGGCCTACGACGGCGTGGCGCTCACCACGGTGCCGCTGCCGGAGGTGGCGACCGACCTCGACCTCTTGCCCGGCGGCACCGCGGCGGTGGCGGCGCTGCGCACCCGCGGCAGCGTGGCGTACCTCGAGCTGCCGCAGGACCTGGTGGACCCCACGGGCATCCAGGAGTTCCCGGTGCCGGGCAACGGCGTGGGCCAGGTGGCGCTCCCGCCGGAGCTGCCCGCGGGCGGCATGTTCGCGCTGGTGTGGAGCAACGTGACCGGCGACGAGTCGCTGGCCAAGGTCGACCTGCCGTCGGGCGTGGTGACCCGCTGGCCGCTCGAGAAGCGGGTGGACGAGGTCGCGGTCTCGCCCGACTCGAAGTCGGCCATCATCATTCACCGCGCGCAGCCCGACACCACCGCGACCGACCCGTACGAGGCGGCGGTGGACCGCGACCAGGGCTTCTCGGTGGTCGACGTGGCGAGCGGCTCCTGGCAGCTGCAGCGCACCGGCACCACGAGGCCCACCCGCTTCGCCTTCAGCCCGCGCGGTGGCTACGTGGGGGTCGCGCTGCGCAACGACGGCCTGCAGCGGTTCGCGCTGATGGCGGTGAACCTCACCTCGCAGGTGTCGACCACGCTCACCCTGCCGTCGGCGCCGCTCTTCATGGGCACGGTGCCCGAGGCGCCGGGCATCACGCCGCACCGGGTGTTCGTCAGCCAGCAGCACCCGGCGGGGCGCATCAGCGTCACCCAGCTGGACTCCGGTCAGGTGCGCACCGCGACCGGCTTCACCCTGAACGGGGAAATCCAATGAGACGCCTGCTGCCGCTGCTCGTCCTCGCCGCCTGCGGTACCCGCGGCTCGCTCTACACTTCGCCGCTCAAGCCGCTGCCGCTGGTGGCGACCCAGGGTGCCCTGGTGCAGGTGGTGCCGCAGACCAACCGCGCGGTGGTGGTGACGGGGACCACGCCGTACACGCAGACGGTGACGCTGTCGTCGGGCGCGCGCGCGGCGGTCGCCGTGCCGGGCACCGACACCGTGGCGGTGCTCACCGGCGCTCCCAAGGCGCCCACGCTCGACCTGGTGGACGTCGCGGGGCTGTCGGCGACGGTGCTGGAGACGCCGGGCTTCTTCGACACGGTGACCTTCAGCCCCGACGGCCGCTTCGGCCTGCTCACCTACGTGGCGGCGGCGCGCGGCGGTCAGCTGGTGGCGCGCAACCTGAACGAGGTGGGCCTGCTCGACACCGCGTCGCTGTCGCTCCGGCGCCTGCAGCTGGACACCGAGAGCCTGGCGCCGCGCAGCGTGGTGTTCGGCCCGGTGGAAGGCGCGCGGCGGCTGGTGGCGGTGACGCTGGAGCGCGGGGTGGCGGTGCTCGACGCGCTCCACCCCGAGGTGCCCACGCGCCGCATCTCGGTGCGTCCGCAGGGCAGCACGGGAGACACCCCGGTGCTGGAGGCCGTCTTCTCCCGCGACGCGCACTGGCTCTTCCTGCGCGTGTCGGGCCAGGACGACGTGGTGGCCGTCGAGCTGGGCAGCGAGGTCGGCGCGCCGGTGAGCGCGTCGGTGAACTTCGTGGCCGGCGGCCGCGGCCTCGCCGACATCGAGACGGCTCCGGAAGGGACCGACGACGCGGTGCTCGCGGTGTACGCCTCGAGCAAGGAGGCCTTCCTCCTCGACGCCCGCGGCATCCAGGACAACCACCGGCGCCTGTCGCTCACCGACGTGGCGGCGCACGTGGCGCGCATGACGGGCACCACGGTGCTCCTGTGGAACGAAGGCTCGCGCACCGTCACCGCGTGGGACGTGAAGGACGGGCGCTCGGGCGTGGTGGCGCTCGACGGCGTGGCGTCCGCGCCGCTGGTGGTGCCGGCGCTCGACAAGGCGCTCTTCCCGCTGCCGCAGGTCTCGAGCTCCGCGGGCACCGGCCCGGCGCTGGCCACGGTGTCGCTCACCGACGACACCAACCGCGTGCGCTTGCACCTGCAGGGCGTGCAGCTCGCGCAGGCCTTCGCCGCGAGCGCGTACGACGCGCAGGGACAGCGGCTCTTCTTCTCGGTGGCCGGAAGCTCCACCGTGGTGTCGATGGACCTGCGCACGCTGCAGCTGGTGGAGCTGGCGCTCGACGCCACGCCGCAGCGGCTCTTCTACCTGCCGGGCACCGACCTGGTGGCGGCCGACCACGGAGCGCTGCTGGGCGACGTGACCTTCGCGCCCGCCGGCACGTCGGACCGCGCGGGGGCGCTGCGGCTGAGCGACTTCGCGCTGAGCGGTGACCTGCAGCGCCCGGAGGATGCCCGATGAAGACCGCCACCTTGCTGATGCTGTGCCTCTCCGCGGCGGCGTGGGCCGAGCGGCCGGAGCTGTCGGCGAGCTTCGGCTTCGCGTCCGAGCTGATGACGTCGAGCCAGTACGACCTGGTGTCGGCCGATGACCCGCTGCGCATGTACCGGGTGGCGGCCGCGGGGACCTTCGCGGCGCCGCGCGGGCACGTCGACGTGGAGCTCGGCTGGCGCAGCGGCGCGGCGAGCGCCACCGCGCACGGCACCTTGAGTTCCTCGCTCTGGGTCCGCGGCGTGGACGTGAGCGCCGGCTACCGCTTCGCGTGGCTCAAGCACCTCGAGCCGTATGCCCGGGCGGGCGTGGGCCTCGACTGGGCGAGCCTGTCGCTCACGGGCTCGAGCGCGCTCGAGCAGACGGTGCTGCACCCGTCGGGCACCTTCCTCGGCGGGCTGCAGTTCCCCTTCGCGCTCGGCGTGGGAGCGCCCGGAGGCCTGGCCTTCGTGGTCGACCTGGGTGTCGGCTACGTGGTGCGCCCGGCGTACACCTTCGACGCGCTGGCGCCGCCCCCGCCGTCGGGCCGGCAGGAAGACCCCATCGCGCGCGGCGCGGTGAACCTGGGCTCGATGCCCCTGTCGGGCTTCACCTGGCGGCTGGGCGTCACCGTGCGGCTGTGAGGGTCAGCGGCCGACGTCCTTCGGGGCCCGCAGCTTGGGGGCGAAGAGGGGCGCCGCCGAAGGGCAGCGGGCGACCACCAGCTGCTTCAGCAGCGTGAAGGTGAGCTGGTCGCGCGGCGGCTCGCGCCCGTTGCCTTCGGCCAGCACCTGCCCCGCGGCGTGCACGTCGCCACACTGGAGCCCGGCGATGGCGAGCTGGGCTTCGCCGACGAGGAGCGCCGCCGGGCTGGTGATGAGCGCGAGGGTGCAGGCGAGCTTCGGCCCCGTCTTGCGGCCTTCGACGGTGCGGGCCCAGCGCGCGGTGAGCGCGGCGCCGAGCGGCGAGCCGGGCGTCACCTCGAGCGCCGCGGGCAGCACGCAGTCGTCGGGCGAGGGCAGGGCGGCGGCGTCGTCGCTGCCCTTGAGCGACAGCGCGGTGGCCACCGCGGGGGTGCCCCGGAGCACCGGGCGGGTGCCGTCCATGTACGTCTCGCCGGCGATGCGGGTGAGGACGGTGGTGGTGACGGCCTCCTCCGACCCCTTGGGGCACGGCTGGGAGAAGGTGCGCGTCTTGCCGTCGCCGGGCAGGTAGCGCTGCGCCGAGAGCTGCCGCTCGGCGCCGTCTCCGGTGAGGCGCAGCACGGTGACCTGCTTCGCGCCGCGGGAAGCGAGGTAGCGCTCCCAGAGCAGGTTCGCCGCGTCGAGGTTGGCGGACATGAAGAGCATCGAGCGCTCGCGCGCCGTCACCGGGTACGGCGGCGGGCCCACCACCGAGTGGAAGGCGGCGAGGGTGTCCTTCCAGGTGCGCTCGAGCGCCTGTGGCCAGCCCGGCGGCGGCGGCTCGGTGAACTGCGCGAAGGGAATCGGCAGTGCGCCCGGGGGCGCGAAGAGCGGCTGCCACACGCTGGTGCCGTCGAGCGCGTCCTTTCCGAGCTTGGCGCGGGTCGCGCGTTCCACGGGGGCGCGGGCGTCGCGGTCGACGTCGAGCACGATGAGCTCGGTGGGGGCGGCGTGGAGCGCGAGCGCGAACAGCGCGGTGGCGAAGGGCATGGGCGCAGCGTCGCTCATCCCGTCGGTGGCGGACAGCGGCATCCTCGGGTGTCTGGTAGAGCCTCCCGCCATGACCACCACGCTGCGCATGACGCGGACCCCGGAGGCGCTGCCCGCCTGGTTTCCACCCCGGGACCCGGCGCGCCCGGCCGACTACGTGCTGCGGCACGTGGAGCTCGAGATGCTGGTGACGGCGCTCATCGGGCTCGGCGTGGTGGCGACGTCCGACCAGCGCGACCCGGCGCTGCTGTCCCGGGAGGACTTCTGGGAGGTGGGCCACCAGTTCACCACCGGGCAGTGCACCGCCATCGCCCGCGCGATGCGGGTGTTCGTCGAGGAGCCGCCTTCGGCCGACCTGGTGAACGTGCTGCGCGACCAGTGGAACGACACCCAGGAGCGCTTCCGGCGCGAGGTGGCGGCCCGCGGCGAGGTGGTGGTCTCGGGGCTGGAGCCGTTTCCGTACGACGCCGCGGAACTCAAGAACGCGCTGCTCCACTTCGGCGGCTACCACGCCATCGCGGCGGCGCACGGCGGCTGCGCAGTGGTGGCCTGACGCTCCGGGGTCGCCGGACCGCGCCGAACCGCTAGAGTGCGCCGCGTGAGAGTCCTGGTGGTGGGCAGCGGAGGCATCGGCGGCGTCGTCTCGTCCGTGCTCAACGAGAGCGCGGGCCCCGGCGTCGAGGTGGTCACCCTCACCACCAACCCGGGCATCGCCGCGGCCATCGAGGCGCAGGGCTTCCGGCTGCGCGAAGGCGGCAGCACGCGCGCCATTCGCGGCCGGGTGGTGACCGCGCTCCAGAGCGGCGAGGCGCCCTTCGACTGGATTCTCCTGGCCACCCAGCCGCCGCAGGTCGAGGCCGCCGCCCGGGGCGCACTGCCGTGGCTCGGGCCCAAGGGCGCGATGGTCTGCTTCCAGAACGGCCTCTGCGAGGCGCGCATCGCCAAGCTGGCGGGCGCGGAGCGCGTGGTGGGCGCGGTGGTGGCGTGGGGCGCGTCGATGCCGGAGACCGGCCTCTTCGAGCGCACCAGCGACGGCGGCTTCACGCTCGGCCGCATCGAGGGCATCGACGACCCGCGGCTGCCGCAGCTCGCCACCTTGCTCGAGCCCATCGGGCCGGTGACGCTGACGCGCAACCTCGCTGGCGCGCGCTGGAGCAAGCTGGCCATCAACTGCGCCATCTCCACGCTGGGGACGCTGGGCGGCATGCGCCTGGGCGGGCTGATGGTGCACCGCTTCGTGCGCCGGCTCGCGCTGGAGATCATGACCGAGGTGGTCGAGGTGGCGCGCGCGCAGCAGATTCACCTGGAGAAGGTGTCGGGCACCATCGACCTCGATTGGATCGCGCTCACCGCCGCCGAGCGCCGCGTGTGGGGCTCGCCGGGCCTGGTGGCGAAGCACTCCATGCTGCTCGCGGTCGGCGCGCGCTACCGCAACCTGCGCTCCTCGATGCTCGCGGCCATCGAGCGCGGCCGCACCCCGGCGGTCGACTTTCTCAACGGCGAGGTGGTGGACCACGGCAAGCGCCTGGGCATCGCCACGCCGGTGAACGCCGAGGCGCAGGTGCTGGTGCACGCGCTGGCCAAGGGCATCCGCAAGCCGAGCCTCAAGCTGGTGCACCGGCTGGCGGCGTACGCGCGTCTGAAGACGGGCTCCGGCCAGGACCGGAAGACCGCGCGCTCGGCCTGACGGCAGCTCAGGGCGTGCTCTCGCAGAAGGTGAGCTCGGAGCTGTTCGGGTGCACCGGCTCGACGCAGCGGAAGCCCGTGGGGCAGCTGAAGCCGCAGTTCGGCGGCCCGCACGAGTAGCCGACGTAGGGGTTGCAGGTGACGAACTGGCACACCGCAGGGCCCGCGTCGGCGACCTGAGCGCAGACCTGGGCCCGCCCGCCGTGGCGGCAGTCGGCCGCCGTCGCACAGGTGGGGACGCAGAGCGCATCGACCCCGCCATCGGTCCGGCCGTCGGGGCTCAGGCACGTCGTTCCTGCCGGGCAGGCCGCCGCGCCGCAGCGCGTGGTGCAGAGGCTGCTGGTCTCTCCGTCGGGGGCAATTCCGCCGATCGCGGCCCCTGCGGTGAAGTGGAGGCAGGACAGCCCCCCCGCGCAGTCTCCGTTGCCGGTGCATGGGCCGCCGAGCGGCTGCTGGCTCACCGCCTTGGGACCAGGGAGGGGAAGAAAGCAGCCGGTGAGCAGGCCGAGGAGCGCGACGGGGAGCAGCAGGCGTCGAGGCGACATGCGCGAGCGCTCTGCAAGTCCGGCGCCCACGTCGCTCTCGAGGCTGCGCCCGGGCGAGGACGGCGGTGGAGCATCGAAAGCCGCGAGACGCAGGACCGAGGTGTCGCGATCCGCCGGTGGACACCCGATGCACCACCGTCGCTACTTCGCCAGCTGCGCTCCCCAGCGCGTGGTGCGCACGAAGCCTTCGGCCTTGTTCACGCGCACCGAGGTCGAGCCGCCGCCGGGGACCTCGCTCTTGGCCACCACGTTGACGAACCACGAGCCGGAGAGCGGCCGGTCGACGCGGAAGACGGCCACCTTGTGGGTGGTGCAGCGCGAGGTGCAGTTGAAGCCGTTCTGCTCGCCGAGGTGCTTGGGGGTCACCTCGTCCACCGCGCGGCCGTCGGCGTCCTCGGGCCCCGGCGCGAGCATCAGCTCGGTGGAGAAGCGCACCCGGCCCCCGACGTCGGTCTGCACTTCGGCTTCGATGAGGAACTGCTCCCCCGGCTCGAGCCCGCTCGAGGTGAGGCGCTGGGAGTAGACGACCTCCGCGCGCGCGGTGGTGTTGACGCTCATGGTGCCGCTGCCGCTCGTCTCGCGCACGTCGCGGTCCTGCGCACGCACGCCGCGCTCGCGCACCGCCATGAGCCGCGACACGTCGCCTTCGACCTTGTGGTTCTGCAGGAAGTCGTGGTCGTTGCCGCCCACCAGCACCTCGTCCTGGCCGTCGCTGCGCGCGTCGGGGTGCCAGGCCCACAGCACCAGGTTCACCCGGCAGCTGTCGTTCGCCATGCACGGGAGCCGGTCGAGGCCGGTGCTCGTCTGGCCCGGGCGGAAGACGAACATGCAGTGGTGCTCGGCCTTGCTGCACTGGGTGCTCTGGGTGGCGAGCACCTTCGCGCCGGGGCCGCTGGCGTCCTTCCCGTTGGGGTCCCCGGTGAGGATGAGCTGCGCCTTCACGTGCGGGTCGTAGTCGCAGCCGGGGGCGACCTGGCCCACGTCGCAGCGGGTGGTGACCTGCACCTCGGCGGCGACGGTGAGGCGGTCGCCCGGCGCGAGATGGGGCAGCTGCGCGGGGGTGAGCTGCAGCGCCACGTGCCGCGACGCAGCCGCCTCGCTCCTCGCCACCGGCAGGAGCTTCACCAGCTCGGCGTGGTCGTCGGCGCCCGGGGTGAGGGCGACCTTCCGCTGCCCCGCCGCGAGGTCGAGCGCGCTCTCGCCGAGGGGCTCCTCGAGAGCCTCGGGGCCACAGCCGGTGAAGGAGAGCAGGAGTCCACAGAGGAGGCCGAGGAGCGGTGCGCGCATGACGCGCCCTGGTTGAGCAACCCATGTGCCCGCGGGAGGTGCGGGAAGTTCGCTGGCTTGGCTCGGCCGGCGTGTCACCGCCGCGCTGCATGCTGTGGCCTGCGCTCGACAGTCTCCTGCCAGAGGACAGCCCGGGTGCGCTCGAGGCGCAGCCTCAGCCGGGCGAAGGACCCAGCGTGAGCGGCCCGTCGAGCGACTCGCCGTCGCGGTCCACGTAGAAATGGTCGCCGACCAGGGTGAGGGTGAGCTTGGCGCGGCGCTCGTCCTTCTCGGCGAGGCGCTCGAGGAGCCCGGGGTCGACCGCCGCGAGGTGGGCCTTGGAGACGCGGCTCAGCTTCTGCTCGGCGGCCTCGGCGAGGAACGTCTGCAGGCGCTCGGGCGACTCGAAGAGCACCACCACCGCGGCGCTCGAGTTCTGCGCGATGGCGCGGTGAATCTTCTCGGGTTCGGGCTTGCCGACGCGGATCCACCGCGTCACCTGGCCCGTGTAGTCCTTCGTCGCCAGGTCGGGCTCGTCAGGGTCCGACAGGCCCTTGCCGAACTCCAGCCGCTCCTCGTACTGCCAGCAGTAGGCGAGCACGCGCAGCCACAGCCGCTCCATCGTCTCCGAGGGGTGGCGGGCCACCTTGAAGGACAGCGACTGCTCGATGCGCCGGTCGACGTTGGAGAGGGCTATCTGGAAGTCGTAGAGCGTGGCGGTGAGGGCCATGGCGCGAGGACTCTAGGCCGCCGCGCGAGCCACAGGAGCATGGCGAGCAGGAGGCCCACCGGACCGCCGGTGCCCGCGGAGCACCCCGCGCCTCCTGGCCCCCAGCCCTGGTCGAAGGGCCAGTCGTAGAGGAGCCCGAGCGCCTTGCGGTCGTCGGCGGTGAGGGTGCGCTTGTGCACCTCGCCGGTGCTGGTGCCGGGGAACATCACCGAGGCCTGGTCGAGCGGGTTGTGCTCGAGGCCGAGCACGTGGCCGAGCTCGTGGGTCAGCGTGTTCTGCACGTCGTCGAGGCCGTCGAGCGAGTGGTCGGCGGGCGGGCCCGAGGGCGGCAGCACGCCGAAGCGGAAGTGCTGCAGGTTGAGCGCGACGTCGGCGTCGACGAGCTCGTGGGTGGTGGGGTCGCTCGCCACCACGGTCACCGCGAGGGCCTTGGGGTCGTACGGCCAGTCGTCGAGGCCGACCACCGCGTTGACGCGCGGGTGCTCGTCGTCGACCTCGTGGGAGATGCGCAGGTGGCGGCCCGTCTCGCGCCGCAGCGTCACCGTCGTGCAGGCGGTCTGCAGCTGGGCGAGCGCCGCGTCGAGCGCGGAAGTCGCGCCGGGCCCGAGCCGCGCCAGCGTCGCCTCGTCGACGGTGATGACCAGCGTCTCGCGCCAGCGCACCGGGTGGCCGCCGCTGTCGTGCTTGAGCTCGTACGCCTGGGCGCTCGTGCCCAGGGTCAGCGCCGCGAGGAAGAGGGAGTGGAGTCGCGCCACGGGACGCTTGGTCCCGGCCTCGCGTCACCCCATTCACGCGCGCGTTGAGCATTGACGCTCCGGGCGCTTGGTGGTCGAAGCGCGGCCCTCGATGGACGGGCTCAGGGTCAGGCAGACGAAGGGGAAGGGGCGCGGCGTCTACGCCACGCGCGAGTTCGTTCCGGGCGAGGTCATCGAGCGCTGTCCGGTGCTCCGCTTCGCCGCGCGCGAGGTGCAGCCCGCGATGAAGACGATCCTCGCCGCGTACCTCTTCCACTGGGAAGACGAGGATCAGCGCTGCCTGCCGCTGGGCTACGGCGCCATCTACAACCACTCGTACACGCCGAACGCGCGCTACTACTTCCAGCACACGCGCGGGCTCTTGGTGGTGAAGGCCATCAAGCGCATCCGCCCGGGCACCGAGGTGACGTTCAACTACAACTTCGTGCCCGACTGCCTGGACCCGCTCGAGGTCCCCGACGCGCGCACCGGGAAGCTGCTGGTGGTGGAGCCGCCCGCGAAGCGCGTCAGAGCGCGCTGATCCACGCCGCGATGGCGGCGCGCCCGGTGGGGTCGACCTCCTCGCTCGCGTACGGCGGCATCTGCGGGGGCGGGAACGCCGTGCTGCGCAGGCCCATGCGCAGGTAGAGGTCGGACTGGTCCGGCTGACCCTTGGTGATGCGGTACTGCGCCTGGCGGTTGAGCAGCGCGCTCGTCTTCTTCCCCACCGCGGTCTGCACCGCCGCGCTCGCCGCCGGAGTGCGCTCGGCCACCGCGAGGCGCAGCTCGAGGTCCACCAGCAGGTACGCCTCGCCGCCCAGCGGGTTGTGGCAGTGGCCGCAGTTGGCGTGCAGGTAGCCGAGCGCCGCGGCCTCGGTCGCGTTGCCTGGCGCGGGGTAGTCGACGCCCGGCGGCGGCGGCGCGGTCAGCTTCCCGCTCGGAGCCAGCGTGCGCAGCGTGGGGCCCGCCTTCTGGTGCGAGAGCTGGATGGCGGAGAACCCCAGCACCTTGCCCGGCTCGCCGTCGTGGCACTTGCCGCAGGTCTTCTGCGACGGCACGTCGTGCGCGGTGCCCTGCACGTCGTTCTGCCCGTTGATGGACACGTCGGCGTCGCTGCCGTCGGCGCGCCACACGAAGCCCAGCAGCTGGAAGTCGCCGGCCTTGGGGCCGGTGCGGCGAAGGAGGCGCGTCTCCAGCAGCTTCCCGCCCAGCCCGAAGTTCTTGAAGAACAGCGTGCCCACCGGGAACTGCCAGTGGTCCATGTCGCTGGTGTCGATGCGCCCGCCCTCGGGGAGCACCACGTAGCGGTCCTTGTCCGCCTGGTCCGCCCACAGCGCGTGCGCCGGCTCGTACGTCACCACCTCGGGGCGCAGCGTGCGCGCCTTCACGTCGAGGTAGAGACACGTCTGGCTGAGCAGCGTGGGGTTCGCCGGCACCACGCAGGCCGAGCCGCCGTCGAGCGACGGCCAGACGAACGGCACCACGCTCGCGTCCGGCACGTCGGGGCCTGCGTCACCGGGGCCGGCGTCGCCCCCCGCGTCCACGCCCGCATCGCCGCGGCCCGGCGAAGGTGCGCCGCACGCGGCGACGGCGAGGAGGCTGATCAGCAGGGTTTGCTTCAACGGCCGCGAGTCTACGGCGACTTCAGTTCCAGCGCTTCCACTCCTCGTCGTAGTAGCGAACGAGGGCCTGGTTGTTGAGGCGATTCACTTCCACCTCGAGCGGCGCCATGTCGGGCGGGAAGCTGTAGAGCGCCGGGAGCGAGTCCTCGGACAGGAAGCGCAGGCCGTCGGGCAGCGGGTGGTGCTCCTCGATGGGCCCCACCGCCGCCAGCACGTAGCCCCACTCGCCGAAGCTGGGCACCAGCGCGTGGTAGGGCCGGGTGGTGAAACCTGCCGCCTTGAGGGTGGCGTCCACGCACCAGAAGGACCGCCGCGCGAAGAGCGGCGAGGTGCTCTGCACCACCGCCACCCCGCCCGGCGCGAGGTGCTTGCGCAGCAGCGCGTAGAAGTGCGCCGTGTAGAGCTTGCCGAGCGAGAAGCTGTTGGGGTCGGGGAAGTCGACCAGCACCACGTCGTACTGCTCGCCCCGCTCGGAGAGGAACTGCAGCGCGTCCTCGTTGTGAATGGTGACGCGCGGGTCGGCGAAGCTGTGGTGGTTGAGCTCCGCGAGCTCGCCCAGCGTCTTCGCCAGGTTCGTCATGTACGGGTCGAGGTCCACCAGGGTGATGGACGCCACGTCGCTCCAGCGCTGCACCTCGCGCACCGCGAGGCCGTCGCCCCCGCCGAGGATGAGCACCTTGGCGTGCGCCTTGGCCGCCTTGAAGGCCGGGTGCACCAGCGCCTCGTGGTAGCGGTACTCGTCGACCGCGGCGAACTGCAGGTTGCCGTTCAGGAAGAGCGACATGCCGCGGTGGCCGCGCGTCACCACCACCCGCTGGTACGGCGTGGAGTGCGCCAGCACCACCTCGTCGTTGTAGAGCTGCTCCTCGAAGAAGTAGGTGAGTTTCTCGCTCATCGCCGCGCCCACGGTGAGCAGCGCGCACGCCAGCACCGCCTTGATGCGCTGCCGCACCGGGTTCACCAGCAGCGGCGCCAGGAGCCAGGTGCTCCACAGCCCCACCAGCGCGTTGAGCAGCCCGAAGACGAACGAGGTGCGCACCAGCCCGAGCTTGGGCACCAGGAGGATGGGGAAGAGCAGCGAGGCGATGAGCGCGCCGAGGTAGTCGAAGGTCAGCACCCGGGCGACGACTTCCTTGAACTCCAGCTGGTCCTTGAGCAGCCGCATCAGCAGCGGGATCTCGAGGCCCACCAGGGTGCCCACCGCGAGCACCACGCCGTAGAGCGCGAGCCGGAACGCCGCGCCCGACGCGAAGGTGAAGAAGAGCAGCGGCGCCGACAGGCCGCCCACCAGCGCCACCGCGAGCTCGATCTCCACGAAGCGCTGCGCGAGGCCCTTCTCCACGAAGCGCGAGAGCCACGAGCCGATGCCCATGGCGAAGAGGTACACGCCGATGACGGTGGAGAACTGGGTGACGCTGTCGCCGAGCAGGTAGCTCGCCAGCGTTCCCACCAGGAGCTCGTACACCAGCCCGCAGGTGGCGATGACCAGCACGGTCAGGAAGAGGAGCGAGCGCTGCACCCCCGGAGGTTCAGCACGCCCGGGAGGCGGTGCGCCAGATGAAACCGAATGCCGGCTGGCGCGTAGAGTGCTGCGGAGGCCACATGTCCCTCGTCCTCGCCGCACTGACCACGTTCGCCGTCGCGCAGAGTCCCGCGCCCATGCAGGCCGCGCCCGCCAAGGCGCCCGCCAAGGAGCAGGTGAAGAAGATGCCGACCAAGGAAACCGCCATTCTCGCCGGGGGCTGCTTCTGGGGCATGGAAGACCTCCTGCGGAAGATCCCCGGGGTGCTCGACACCGAGGCCGGCTACACCGGCGGCTGGCTCAAGAACCCCAAGTACGACGACACCCACGACAGCGCGTCGGGCCACGCGGAGTCGGTGAAGGTGGTCTTCGACCCGACGGTGCTTGCCTACGCGGACCTGCTCGAGAAGTGGTTCTTCCGCATGCACGACCCGACGACGCTCAATCGCCAGGGCAACGACACCGGCACGCAGTACCGCTCGGCCATCTTCTTCACCACGCCCGAGCAGCAGAAGACCGCCGAGGCGGTGAAGGCCAAGGTCCAGGCCTCGGGGCTGTGGAAGAAGCCCATCGTGACGGAGATCACCGCCGCGTCGACCTGGTACCCCGCCGAGGACTACCACCAGGACTACCTGGTGAAGCACCCCAACGGGTACACCTGCCACTACATGCGCTGACCGCGGTCAGCCGTGAATGGCCATGCCGACGATGAAGGCGAGGCCGAGGATGAAGGCGGAGATGACCAGGCCGACCGAGGTGTTCTGGTCATGCTCCAGCTCCTTGTTCACGTCGAACGGGAGGATGAGCTTCACCACGAAGAAGCCCGCGACGAACACCGCCATCCCCACCAGCGAGAAGAGCAGCGAGTTGACCAGCGCCCTGCCCAGCGTCTCCATGTTCATCACTTGCCTCCCATGAAACCGTCGTGCCAGCTCAGGATGCCGCCCGGGCCGCGCCGCACCGACTCCGGCACCTGACCGCGGTCGTCGGACTCGAGCCGCAGCCACCCGAAGGCGTTCGCCGCTGCGTAGAACAGCACGATGATGCCGCCGATGTACTTCACGCCTCACCTCCGTCGTCGTCGTCCTCGGGAAGCTCGATGGGGGCCTTGGGCCCGCGCTTCGGCTTCTCGTTGAGCCAGTCGGGGAACTGCCGCACCGAGTCGTCCCACCGCGTGCTCTCGAAGGACGACGACTTCGACGCCATGCCGATGGGCAGCGCGAAGAGCAGCAGGATGAAGAAGAACGCGAAGCACATGCCGGTGCCGCCGCCTTCCGCGCGCACCTCCACCGTGTACGGCCGCGCGGGCGGAGGCAGCGCCGGGTCGAAGCTCACCGTGGTGCGCATGACGTAGCGGCCCGGCTCCACCGGGCTGGTGGACTTCGACGAGCTCAGGTTGTCCTCGGTCCAGCTGCCGTCCTCGTCGGTGCCCGAGTACTTGGACAGCTCGTAGTCGAGCGAGACGACCTCGCCGGTCTCGTCGTTCACCAGGTCGGTCTGGACGCCCATCCACCGGTTGTCGAGGCCCTCGGCGGTGACCTCCACGTCGAGCGGCGTCTTGTGCGGCACCTCGAAGGCGTCGGAGAAGGCCTGCGCTTCCGGGCTGCCCGACGCCACGCCGGTCGGGGTCATGAAGGTCTTCTTCAGGTAGGTGCCGTGCTCTTCCATCGACGCGAAGACGACGGCCAGCACCACCAGCACCACGCTCCAGATGCCGCCCCAGATGAAGCCTTCGCGGGCGCGCGCCTTCCACGGGTTCACCGACGCGCTGGCGATGCCGTACGCGGCCGGCAGCGGCTGCTCGAGCTTGAAGGCCTCGGTGACCACCTTGGCGTCGATGAGCTCGCCGAAGGTGAAGGTGCCCTCGTCGCGGGTGCGGTCGAGGTTCACGCTGTACGGCGGCGCCACGTACTCGCGCGCGAACGCGGTCTCGCCCACCGCGACTTCCCAGTAGCACTCGCCCTGCACCGCATCGACGGTGGCGTTCACCGACTGGAAGAACTTGAGGTCGAGCGGGCGCGCGGCGACCGGGTGCTCCGCCTGCACCGGCTTGAGCGGCGGCCCGCTGTAGCGCAGCGAGGTGTCGGTCATCGCCGTGTCGCCCGCGGGAATCGGGGTGAGGAAGGTCCAGTGGTGGTTGGACCGCATCAGCCAGCGAAACCCCGCGGTGGGCTCGTAGAGGAGGTACTCGTCCCAGACGAAGCGGTTGCCGTCGACCACGCAGCTGCGCTCGAGGTAGGCGAGCACGGTGTAGCGGGTGCCACCGAGGAAGCCCTGCCGCCCGAGCGGAATCGCGGGCGTGCGCGACGGCTTCTCGAGCAGCTGCAGGAACGACAGCGCCCCGTGGCTCACGTCGAGCAGCGCGCCGCAGTACGGGCACGCCACGCGGCGGGTGGCGTCGGGCGCCTTGAGGTCGAGCGCGCCGTTGCACTCGGTGCAGCGCGCCTGGCGGAGCGCTTCCTTGCGCGGCTGCGGCTGCAGGTCGCTGGAAGCGAAGCCCAGCTCCTTGAGCGTCACCCTGGAGCCGACGAAGCATTCCAGGCCTTGCCCGAAGTCCAGGGTGGCGAAGAGGCCGTTGGCCCCGGTGGCGTCCACGTAGTCGCCTTCGGGCGCGAAGCCGGGGAGCTGACCTTCGGCGGACACCGTCTTCGCGTGGCCGCGCTCCTCCACCACGAAGCGCTGGCCAGCGAGCATGAAGAAGGCCGCCACCTCGAGCTGGGGCAGGGCGTCGGCCTTGAGCCCCGGCACCTCGAAGCTCAGGTGCCAGTCGCCTTCCGACTCCGACAGCCAGCCGGTGCGCCCGTCGTCGAAGGTGAGGCACCACTCGTCCCAGGTGCCTTTCCCGTGCGACTTCTGGATGCGGCCCGCGATGCCGAAGCCCACGCCGCGGTGCTTGCCGAAGAGGCCGAGCTTCAGCGGCGACTCGGTGTCGACGAGGAGCGCGACCTTCCCCATCGACTCCAGCTTCACCTCGCCGCGCAGCACCACCGTCCGGCAGTGTTCGCAGACCTTCACCTGGCCCGCGCCGGGGCGGAAGTCGACCGGGGCGCCGCACGAGGGGCACTGGCCCTGGCTCACGGGGCCGCCTTCGCGCCGCGCGGCACCTCGCGCACCACCACGCTCTGCGCGCCCAGGTGACGCTCGAGGAGCGCGGCGAGCGGCGGGGTGGGGCGGGTGCGGCAAGAGTAGATGGAGAGCGCCGCGAACCGGTGCTCGGGGAAGGTGTGAATCGCGAGGTGCGATTCGGACAGCATCGCCACCCCGGTGACGCCGCCCGGGCCGGGGAAGACGTGCCACTGGGGCGTGCCCACCACGTGGAGCGAGAGCTCGACCACCAGCGCCTCGAAGAGGGCGGCCAGCGCGGCGGGCGTGCGCAGCGCCTGGGCGTCGCAGCCCGAGGCGTCGACGAGCCATTCCTGGCCGAGCTGTACGGTCCCTCCCACGGCGGGTGGTTGTACCTCAAACGGCGCTGGCGCTGGCGCTCAGGGCGGAAACCAGTATGAGCGCAGCGCGATGCGCCGCTGGCTCCCGCTGGTCCTGCTCTGTGCCGCCTGCCGGCCGCCCCCGGTGTCCTCGGGGCGGCCGTCGGTGGAGGCGGCGCGCGCCTCGCGCCGGGCCTGCGAGTTCGTCCGCGGCGCGCTGGCCCAGGACACCGTCGGGCGCGGCTCCCCCATCGGAGACGAGCTGCCCTTCGACCACGTGGTGCTGGTGATGCAGGAGAACCGCAGCTTCGACCACTACTTCTCGCAGCTGAGCCACGGCGGGGTGCACGTGGCGTCGAACTTCGCCACCAACCCCGACGCCGACGGCAAGCCCGTGCAGCGCTACCACGAGACGCGCTACTGCCTGAAGGACGTGAACCACGGCTGGAGCGGCTCGTTCCGCGAGTTCAACGGCGGCAAGAACGACGGCTTCGTGGTGGCGAACGACCCCAACGGCTCGCGCGCGCTCGCCTACTACGACGAGACCGACCTGCCCTGGTACTACGCGCTGGCGCGCACGTTCGCCATCAGCGACGCGCACTTCGCCTCGGTGCTGGGGCCGACGCCGCCCAACCGGCTCTTCTACTGGGCGGGCACCTCGTTCGGGTCGACCAACGCCGCGGCCGCGCCGACGGTGGATCCGGCGACGGGCAAGGCGCCGGTGAGCCTGTTCGACCGGCTGAGCGACGCGCAGGTCTCGTGGCTGTCGTACGTCACCGACGTCGCCTCGCCGCTGATGTTCCCCAAGATGATCACCGGCGACTTCGACCACTTCGTGGGCATCTCGCAGTTCTACGAGGACGCGGCGAAGGGCACCTTGCCCGCGGTCTCGGTGGTCGAAGGCCAGTTCGGCGGCGGCCCAGGCACCGAGGAGAGCGACGAGCACCCCGAAGGGAACATCCAGGTCGGGCAGGCCTTCGTGGCCAAGGTCACCAGCGCGGTGCTGCATTCGCCGCAGTGGCCGCGCACGGTGCTGATCATCACCTACGACGAGCACGGCGGCTTCTACGACAGCGTGCCGCCGCCCAAGGCGTGCCCGCCCGACGGCACGCCGCCGGTGAGCGAGCCGCACCACGGGTTCGACCAGCTCGGCTTTCGCACGCCGCTCATCGTCGTCTCGCCGTGGAGCCGCCGCGGGTACGTCTCGCACGAGGTGGTGGACCACACGTCCATCACGCGGCTGGTGGAGACGCGCTTCGGCCTGCCGGCGATGAGCGGGCGCGACGCCAACGCGTGGCCGCTGCTCGACCTGTTCGACTTCGCGCTCGCGGACACCAGCGTTCCCGACTTGCCCGAGGCGGTGGTGGACCCGGCCGGCCGGGCGCAGTGCGCGCGCGATTTTCCGTAGTCTGTCTTCGCGAGGGCGCTGCCCGCGAAGACGGCGGGGCGTGCGCCCCGTCCAACGGGTGGGGGGCGGGGGGCTCTCGCTCAGGCCCGCACTCGACATTGGAATTCAGCGAGGACCGAGCCTTCAGGGGGCGTGTCTTCGCGCGGTTGGGAGAGGAATCGGGGCGGTTTGCGAGTGTGAAGGGGGCTGACAGGTCGTCCGGGTAACCCGCACGGGGTGGCTCGAGTACCGGTGAACACAACCCGCGCGCCCGGCACACCTGACGGGCCCCGCCTGGAGGTTCACCATGTCTCGTCTGTTCGCCACCGCACTCGGCTGCCTCGTCGTCGGCTGCACCGCCGAGGTCGGCACCACCCCCACCGCCGTCACGCCCACCCAGTTCAAGGTGCGCATCGAGAACGTCGCTCCGTACAAGCAGCTCAAGTCGGGCATCTTCAACGTGCCGGTCGGCAAGAGCGCGCCCGGCGCCATCGGCCCCGGCGACGCGTTCGAGGTGGCCTTCACCGCCGCCCGGGGCCAGCGCCTGTCGTTCGCGTCGATGTTCGGCGCGTCCAACGACTGGTTCATCGCGCCGGAAGCCAAGGGCCTCGCGCTCTTCGACAACGGCGTCGCCGTCACCGGGGACATCACCGACAAGGTGTTCCTCTGGGACGTGGGCACCGAGGTCGACGAGGAGCCCGCCGTCGGTCCGCACACCGGCCCCAAGCAGGCCTCGAGCACCGACGGCCCGGGCGCGAACGACCCCAACGCCACCGTGCGCCGCCTGGTGAACCCGATTCCGCTGTCCAACGGCGGCAGCTTCATGGCGCCCACCGTCGCCCAGATGGTGAAGGTCACGCTCACCAACCGCGGCAGCGAGTTCCGCCTGCGCATCGAGAACGTGGCGAGCGACACCACCACGCTCCTCACCAGCGAAGGCCCCAAGCCGGTGCGCTTCTCGCCGGGCGTCTTCGCCGTCACCACCGCGGGCGACCCGCTCTTCACCGACGGCCAGAAGGACCGCGGCCTGGGCCTGGAGTTCATCGCCGAGATGGGCAACCCCACCGACCTCGGCGCCGCGATTCGCCCGCTCACCGGCGTCGCCACCGGCAACTCGCCCGGCGTGCTGGTGGTGCACCGCGAGCGCGCCCCCCTCTTCGCGCTCGGCGAGCAGGACCGCGGCCTGGGGCTCGAGCGCATCGCGGAGGACGGCCAGGCACAGGCCCTGGGCGACATGCTGAAGAAGCTGCAGGGTGAGTCGCTCTCCAAGGTCGCCGTCTTCGACACCCCGGTCGGCAAGGAGAACCCCAGCGCGCTGCCCCCCGGCGCCGCGTACGAGCTCACCGTCTCCGCGGTCCCCGGTGAGCGCCTGTCCTTCGTCACCATGTTCGGCTGGTCCAACGACTGGTTCTTCGGCACCCCGGAGAGCGGCGTGCAGCTCTTCGACGGCGACCAGCCCCTCTACGGCCCCATCACCGGCGAGCTGAAGCTGTACGACCTGGGCTCGGAGCTGAGCGAGGAGCCCGGCGTCGGCCCCAACACCGGCCCGCAGCAGCTCGAGCCCAACACCGGCCCGCTCGACACCGACCGGCGCGTGCGCGAGGTGAGCGCCGACCAGTACGCCCACTTCGTCTCCGACCACCTGCAGGTCACGCTGGAGCCCGTCGACGGCGCCCGCCGCTGAACCGACCCCAGCTCCCATTCCCGGCCGCCGGCGCCCCGCGAGGCTCCGGCGGCCGAATTGCTTCCCGCCGCGGTCCGTGCTCGCTGCACCGCCGCGGATCGAAGTCATTCACCTGAAGGCTGCGGTCCTCTCCGTGTTCACGAGACGAGTGCGTGCCTGGGCGAGAGCCCTCCGACCCCCACCCGTTGGACGGGGCGCACGCCCCGCCGTCTTCGCGGGCAGCGCCCTCGCGAAGACAGAGAGTTGCACCCCGGGCCCGCTGTCGAGCATGAAGGCCGTGGTTGGGCCGGAGGCGTGAGGTCGTGGCGATGCAGCGGTCGCTTGGCAGTGCGGTGGTGCTCGGGCTCGTGCTCGCGGGGTGTCTCCAGCCGGTGTCGATGGGCGCGGCGGGAGGCGGTGCAGGTTCCGCCAGCGGCGGAGGCGCGGCCGGCGGACGCGGCGGGGGCACCGGAGGCGGTGGCAGCGGCGGCGCTGGCGGGGCCGGCGTGTGCACGCCCGGGGTCGACTCCACCTGCAACGAGAACGCGTCGATGTCCGCCACGGCCGGCACGTGCGACCGCGACGGCCGCTGCACCTGCATCAGCCCCTTCACCCTCGACCCCGACACCGGCCGCTGCGGGCTCCAGGCCACCGTGGAATGCCCCGGCGTCGGCGACGTCGGCGCCTGCAGCGACCCCCGCGGCGCCGCCGCCACCGGCCTGTGCGCCCCCGACGGCAGCTGCTTCTGCTTCTCGGGCTACGTCTTCGACTTCTCCACCGCCCACTGCGTGCTCCCCACGCCGCAGTGCACCCCGGGAAACGGCTTCGCGTGCCAGGGCGACCCGCAGACCTCCGCGCTCGCCGGCGTCTGCGCGGTGATGGGCAGCGGGGCAGGGTGCGCCTGCAGCAACGGCTTCGACACCCGCAACTCCAACGGCAAGTGCCTGGGCTCCGGCGAGACGGGCGGCGTCACCCAGTACACCTTCCAGCCGCTGCCCACCGGGCTCGAGCGCTACGAGCTGCTGCGCGACGACCCCAAGGCGAGCCGCTGCGCGGTGCTCACCCTGGTCGGCGCCTCCGCGGGGAACCCCAACGTCCACGTGAGCGGCCCCGCGGGCAGCAGCTGGGCGGTGGAGCGGATCCGCTACGTGCTGGGCCCCTGCGCGAACGCCACCGACCCTTCCGTGCGCGTGGTGCCGGCCGAGTTCGCCGCGGGCAGCATCGTCTTCACCCGGGAGAAGGTGGCGGTCGCCGACGTCAACGTCTTCTTCCCCCAGGACGCCGGCGTCCAGGTGCCGATGGCGCTCCGCTTCCTGGTGCATTGAGCCTAGAACCTGCCGGGCATGCTGCTCCCCCTGGCCGTCGCGCTGCTCTCCGCCGCACCCGCCGTCGTCGCCCCGCCGCCGCCGCCCGAGGACCTCGCCTCCGCGCGCGCACAGGAGCTGGCGACGCGAGCGCTCAACGACGCCCGCTCGGCCCGCGGCGCCGCGCACCTG
>JAIBBQ010000276.1 GCA_019694595.1 Myxococcaceae bacterium | reverse complement strand
GCGGTGGCGGCAGCGCGTCGAGCGGTGGCGGCAGCGCGTCGAGCGGTGGCGGCAGCGCGTCGAGCGGTGGCGGCAGCGCGTCGAGCGGTGGCGGCAGCGCGTCGAGCGGTGGCGGGCAGGGGTGCGGCGCGTGCAACACGCCCCCCTCGGGCTGCTTCCAGGCCCAGGGGACGTGCGTCTCCGGGACGTGCACGTACCCCTTCGCCAATGGCGCTGCCTGCGACGACCAGGATGCCTGCACGCTCGGCGACGTCTGCGACCAGGGCCGCTGCCAGGGGACCCCGAAGAGCTGCACCACCCCACCGCAGAGCTCCTGCGCGGCGGGAACGGCTCACCAGTACGCGCCGACCGGGACGTGCAGCGCCGGCACCTGCAGCTACGCGGTGGTCGACGTGTCCTGCCCGAGCGGCTGCTCGGGGACCGCCTGCGCGGCGCCTACCTGCGGCGCGGCCACCTGCAACGCGCCTCCCGCCGCGACCTGCGTGAGCAGCAGCACCCTCCAGTTCGCGGCCGCCATCGGCGGGTGTGACGCAGGGCAGTGCGACTATGCGCGGCGGACCATCGTCTGCAGCGAAGGGTGCTTCAACGGCGCGTGCCTCCCCGGCTCCTGGGAGAGCGAGCAACTCCAGTACGACTGGTCCTGGGACTCGGTCGCCATGGCGGTCGATCCGCTCGACCGGGTGCACCTCGTGGGCTGCGCCCCGGGCGGCACGGTGGAGTACTTCGGCGAGACGGCCTCCGGGTGGATCCGCGAGACGGTCGACCCCAACCTGGGCACCGGCTGCGAGGTCGCCATCACCCTCAAGAACGGCCAGCCGCTGCTCGCCTACTACGAGCCGACCAACAAGGACCTCCGCTACGCCGAACGCACCGGGCCCAACACCTGGACCAAGCAGCTCGTCTCGAGCGCCGGTGACGTCGGCCGCGGTCCCTCGATCGCCCTCAACGCCAACGGTGCTCCGGTGATCTCCTACAACAGCTCCAGCGGGAGCGGCGTCGCCACCAAGACGGGCACCGGCTGGACACTCTCGCCCATCCTCGGGGCCGATGGCCTGCGCTCGCAGGTTCTCCTCGACGATCTCGGGCGCCTCCACGTGCTCTTCGGCGAAGAGTACTCGTACAAGATCACCAACCAGAGCAACGATCAGCCGTCGGCCTGGCACGCGGTCAGCAGCGACGCGGGGTGGAACCTGACCGAGCTCGACTCCGATGCGCTCATCGGGCCGCGTTCGATGGCGCGGATCCCCGGCGGCGTGCAGATCCTCTACGGCGCGCAGCGGCGCCTCTCCACCTCGGCTGCCGAAGAGCTCCGCCGCGCCTGGTACACCACCGGACCGCAGCGCGACGAGCTCGTCCATCGGTACGCGAGCCTGATCGAACTCCCGACCCACCCCGGCGGCTTCTTCGACGTGGGTGAGGAACCCGGCATCGCGTACGGCACCTTCGACCTCCAGCGCCGCAACCACGGGCATTACCGGGAGGTGTTCGACGCGGGGCCCGAGCTGCACGTGATTCTCGACGTGCTCCCTGGCCCCAGCGGGCGCGGCCGGGTGCTGACGACGACGCACCTCTACAACCCCAGGTACGAGAACCAGATCGTCCGCGAGCCGGTCTGCGTGCCCGCCTGCTCGGGCAAGGCCTGTGGCGACGACGGGTGCGGTGGGGTCTGCGGTCACTGCGCTGCGGGCAGCTCGTGCGCGCCCGACGGGACCTGCGGTGGCTGGGCGTGGACCGAGGTGCCGCTCCCGTTCATCTGCGCCGTTAGCCAGCCGGTGGCGGTGGCCAGCAGCGCCACGGTGTCCCACGCGGCCACCTGGTGTGGCCGCACCGACGCCCTGAACTCGGTGTCGGTGAACGTCTACAGCGCGCCGGCCGCCGCCGACTTCTCGTCGGTGGTCGAGCACGATCGCGGGCTGCCCACCTTCACTGCGCAGTCGCTCGCCCTGAGCCCGCAGGGCTCGCCCGAGCTGCTGCTCACGCTGGGCCAGACCAACGCGGGGGCTCTGTCGCTGTTCACGCAGCTCGACGGCGGCTCGCAGGCGACCGCCGTCCCTGGAGCGCCGACCTCCGCCACCTGGCCCGCGCTCGCCATCGACGCCCAGGGCCATCACCACGTGGCCTACCGCGCCTTCGCCGGCGACGGCGGGCTCGACCTCGTCTACGCCACCGACGTCACCGGGAGCTGGGTGCACAAGGTCGCCGTGCCGTCGGCCACCGCGCGCCGGGCGTGGTCGTCGGACAGCGAGCTGGCGTCGATCGCCGTCGACCCCAGCGGCGTGGTCCACCTCGCGTACCTCCGGGAAGAGCAGACCAACCCCAACGCCTTGCTCAAGGCGCAGGTCCACCACGCCTCTGGCACGTCCGCCGGCTTCACCGACGAGCTGATCGACCCCGCGTACCACTTCGACGAGGCGACCGCTCCGAACCCCGTGGGGACCAAGCGGGCGCGTGCTCGCCTGGCGGTGGGCGGGGCCACGCCCATCATCTGCTACGGCGCGGGGAAGTGCGCCTTCAAGGGCACCAGCGCGTGGACGGTGGAGTCCTTGCCCGCGGCGACCCAGGAGTTCGCCGTGACCACCGACGGCTCGGGCGCCCTCGTCGCCGCGGTGCTGAACCCGGACCTGCAGCTCTCTCGCCGCACCGCCGCCAACGCGTGGCAGCCGATGCCGCTCGGGGGCCTGCCCTTCAGCGTCGCGCCGTCCGGTGTGCAGCTGGCGCGCGACCCCCTCGGGAAGCTCTCGGTGCTGGTGTGGCTGCACGACTTCGGCTTCGGCAGCAAGACGCCGCCCGTGTTGCACCACCTGCGCCAGCGCTGAGCGGGCTGCGTCAGGGCCTGGGCGGCACCGGCTGGCCCTGGGCGTCGAGCACCGCGAACATCGCCTGGCGCCGGGCGTAGCCCTTGAAGTTGTCCTTCCACTCCCGGTCGTCGTCGAAGATGACCAGGAGCCGCCCGTCCTTCAGCGCGGTGACGCCTTCCGGCTTGCCTTCGAAGGACGCGAGCGGCGCGGGGAGCTCGAGCGGCGTGTCCGAGGTGGCGTGCTCGACGAGCTCCGCGGGGAGCCGGAACAGGTGGCCCTGGTTGTTGCCGAGCGCGGTGACGTCGGCGCCTTCGAAGCTGGTGAGGAGCAGGTAGCTGCCGTCGCGCGGGTCGCGCTGGAGGTCGGCGAGGCCTTCCTGGCGGCCGAGCGCCTTCACCGTGCTCAGCGTCACCGCGCTGGTGGGCGTGCCCAGCGCGGCCCCGTCGAAGGGGCAGCGCACCAGCGTCACCGTCGGCTGCTTGGCGCCTTCGCGCGACTCGCCGGTGAAGCGCACGCCGAAGAACGCGTGGCGTGCCGCGGCGTCGACCGCGAGGCCTTCGACCTGGAACCAGGGCTGCCCCGAGCGCGCGCGGATGAAGCCTTCGAAGGCGGGCCGGTCGAAGGCCACCTCGCGCGCCACCGCGTGACGGCCTTCGGCGTACCCGAAGGTGAAGATGCGGTGGGTCTCGACCTCGGGCCGGTTGAACGGGGTGGTGGCGAGGAAGCGCCCGTCGGGGAGCGCGGAGACCGCCTCGAACTTCGGCGCGAAGACGCCCGGGTGCCCTTCGAGCGTCATCGTCGCGCGCGCCACCCGCTCGGTGGCGACGAGCTGGTCCTTCGCGTCGAGCTCGAAGTGGTACTGGGTGGGGTCGAAGAAGTCGTTCAGCACCACGAACGTCTCGCGGTGGGTCCTGGGGTCGACGGTCGACGCCACCGCCGAAGGCTCGAAGCTGGCGGTGCGGTCGGGCGCGTGCATCGGCAGCCGCGCGCGGTCGGCGCTCCACCCATCGAAGGTCTGGTGCGGTGGCGACGGGCGCGGGTCGGCGCCGGCCGCGGTGGCGGACTTCGGGGACACCGGGGGAACTCGGACCTTCACCGGCCGCCAAGAGAACAGGACGCGGTCTGCGACACAATCCCAGGGGCGATTTCCGGCCGGGGGAACAGATCCGCTAGGGTGGTTCGACCATGTCCACGTCACCGTTGGGGAAGCGGTTCGACAAGGCGCGCACGCCCGAGGCGTTCGACAAGCTGCTCAAGAGCGACAGCCCGGCCGCCATCGCCGACGCCGCGCGCTTCGTGAGGCAGCTCACGGTGCACTCGGCGCTGGAGAAGAAGCTCACCGCGCTGGTGGGGACCGACTTCGACACCATCGCCCCCGACAAGCTCGCCGCGGTGAAGAAGCTGCTCACCGCCAACGAGGACAAGGTGAAGGGCTTCCTGGAAGCGGCGAAGAGCCACCACGACCCGGCGACGCTCAACCTGGGCTGGAACTACACCACCCAGAAGCCCAACCTGCCGGTGCGCGTCGGGGACACCGCGGAGGTGAAGCCGCTCGCCAAGCTCGACCCGCTGATGGATCAGCCGACCCTCACCGGCACGCTGATCACCCGCAGCTCGAAGGACACGTGGGGCAACACGACGAAGGAGCTGTTGCTCAAGACGGCTCAGGGCACCTTCGCGCTCGCCGCCGCCAATCCGGCCACCTACCCGTACGGGCTCGGCGCGGAGATCAGCAGCTTCCTGGCCGAGGCCACCGAAAGCGGCCACAAGGCCACCGTGAGCGTGCGCGGGTGGATGGACACCGCCGACCCGAAGAAGCCCATCTTCGTGATGGAGCGCTTCTGCCCCGGCACGCCTAAGGACTTCATCTCCGGGCGAATCAGCATCGACGGCAACGGCAAGCCGCAGATGAACGTCGGCGGAAAGATGGTGCACTTCTCCGACCGCAAGCTCGCTGCGCTGCTCAAGAACTACGAGCGGGCGGGCCTGATTCTCCCCGGCACGGTCGAGAACCGGGGCACCGTCGGCAAGCCGAACTACGTCTTCACCTCGTCGAAGCCCGACACCATGTACATGCTGGGCGCGCTCGTCTCGAGCGCCACCAACTACGGCGGCGCGAAGGTGGAGCCTCCGAAGGTCGACGCCAAGCGCGACTGCCTCGTCTTCACCGGCATCTCGCCGGGGCCGGCGACGAGCCAGAACCCCACCACGTACTACGCGCCCAAGGGCACCAAGATGTCGAAGTACAAGCGCCAGATCTTCGAAGGCACCCTGGAGCCTGCCGGGAAAGGCACGCACGACTTTCAGCCGCGCGCCTTCGCCATCACCCGCGTCTGGGCCGAGTGCAGCTCCGAGGTGAGCCAGTACCAGGGCAGCGCCAACACCCCCGACGTGCTGGACCTCGCGCGGCTCTCGTAGCGCGCGTCACGAAATCGTCTGTACGCGGGCGCCAAAGGCGGCTTGGCTCCGCGCCATGCGCTACGACCTCATCGTCATCGGTTCCGGGCCCGCGGGAGAGAAGGGCGCGGCGCAGGCGGCGTACTTCGGCAAGAACGTGGCGCTGGTGGAGAAGGCGCAGTTCCCCGGCGGCGCGGCGGTGAACACCGGCACCCTGCCGTCGAAGACGCTGCGCGAGACGGCGCTCTACCTGTCGGGCTTCCGTCAGCGCGGGCTGCACGGCGTCGACGTGACGCTCGGCCGCACCGCCAAGCTCCCCGAGCTGCTCTTCCACGAGCAGCGGGTGATGGAAGGCGAGCGCTCGCGCATCGACGACAACCTCTCGCGGCACCAGGTGGCGCGCTTCGACGGACACGCCCGCTTCCTCTCGCCCCACTCGGTGCACGTCAGCTCTCCGGCGGGCGAGCAGGTGCTGGAAGCCGACCACATCCTCGTCGCCACCGGCAGCGCGCCGTACCGCCCGCCCGAGTTCCCCTTCGACGACGTGCGCGTCTACGACAGCGACGAGATGGTGCGGGTGCACATGATTCCCCGCTCGATGGCGGTGGTGGGCGGCGGCGTCATCGGCTGCGAGTACGCCTGCCTCTTCGCCGCACTGGGGGTCGACGTCACCCTGGTGGAACCGAAGAGCGCGGTGATGACCTTCCTCGACGCCGAGCTCTCGGAGCTGCTGCAGGCCGAGATGCAGCGCCTCGGAGTGCGGCTGCGCCTCGGCGAGCGGGTCACCGGCGTCACGGTGACGAAGGACGCGGCGAAGCTCGAGCTCTCGGGCGGCGCGCCGTGGGTGGGCGACATCGTGCTGGTGGCCGCGGGGCGCCAGGCCGCCACCGACGAGCTGGACCTGGAGAAGGCCGGCCTCACCGCGGGCAAGCGCGGCGCGCTGGAGGTCGACGCGCACTTCCGCACCAAGGTGCCCAGCATCTGGGCGGCGGGCGACGTCATCGGCTTCCCGGCGCTGGCGTCCACCGCGATGGAGCAGGCGCGCATCGCGGTCGTCCACATGTTCGACCTGCAATACAAGACGAAGCTGGCGCCGGTGTTGCCGTACGGCATCTACACGATTCCCGAGGTGTCGATGGCCGGGGAGACCGAGGCCTCGCTCACCGAGAAGAAGATTCCCTACGTGGTGGGCCGGGCGAAGCTCGGCGAGAACGCGCGCGGCCGCATCATCGGCGAGCACCACGGCATGCTGAAGCTGCTCGCCGCCAAGGCCGACGGGCGGCTCCTGGGGGCACACCTCATCGGCGAGGGAGCGACCGAGCTCATCCACGTGGGGCTCACCGCGCTGATGGTGAATGCCTCGGTCGAGCTCTTCATCCAGACCTGCTTCAACTACCCGACGCTCTCCGAGGCCTACAAGTACGCGGCCTACGACGCGCTGGGGCAGCTGGGCCAGGGCACCTGACGCGAGCGAATTTCCCCCACCGCACCGGGAGCGCTCTCGCTAGAAACCCGGTCATGGCCAAGGCAGCGAAGAAGCCGGCGAAGGCAGCGGTCAGCGAAGGTCCGCGGGTGCACGCGGTCATCATGGCGGGAGGCAGCGGTACCCGCTTCTGGCCCCTGTCGCGCGCGGCGCGCCCCAAGCAGTTCCTGCCGCTCACCTCGAAGCGGCCGCTCATCGTGGAGACGGCGGCGCGGCTCGAAGGCCTGGTGGCCCCGAAGGACCTCTGGGTGGTGTGCGGCAAGGCCCACGCCGCCACCGCGTCGAAGTTGCTCAAGACGATGCCCAGGGCGCACTGCCTGGTGGAGCCGCAGGCGCGCAACACCGCGCCGGCCATCGCGCTCGCCACCGCGCACGTCGCGCACGTGCACCCCGAGTCGGTGCTGGTGCTGCTGCCGTCGGATCAGCACGTCGCCGACGTGCCGGGCTTCCAGGCGGCGCTGCGCGAGGCGGTGCGGGTGGCGCAGGGCGGCCACATCGTCACCCTGGGCATCCACCCCACGCGGCCGGAGACCGGCTACGGCTACATCCGCACCGGCGAGGGGCTCTCGGGCCAGGCGCGGAAGGTGGCGGCCTTCGTGGAGAAGCCCGACGTCGAGAAGGCCAAGGGCTACCTCGCCTCGGGCGACTACCTCTGGAACGCCGGCATCTTCGTCTTCCGCGCCGACGTGATGCTCCAGGCCTTCGGCGCGCACATGCCGGACCTGTCGGCGGCGCTCGGCCGGCTGGCGGCGACCATCGGCACCGCGAAGTACGCCAAGGCGCTGGCCACCGAGTTCCCCCGGATGCCGGCCACCTCCATCGACTACGGGGTGGCGGAGAAGGCGGCCAACATCGCGGTGGTGCCGGGCAGCTTCGGCTGGAGCGACGTGGGCAGCTTCCACGCGCTGCCCGAGGTGCGCACGCTGGATGCGCGCGGGAACCTGAGCGAAGGCAACGCGCTGGTCATCGACTCCG
>JAIBBQ010000275.1 GCA_019694595.1 Myxococcaceae bacterium | reverse complement strand
CGGCGCCTACGCACGCGCGGTCATCGTGCCCACCGCCGGCGTGGGGCGGGCCTGGGCGGCGGGCGCCTTCGAGTGGGGCCGCCGCAGCGGCGCACCTGGAAGCGCGCGGCGGTACGCGAAGGTGCCCTCGAGCTCGAACATCTCGAAGCGCGTCGGGAGCCGGAACAGGCTCTCGGAATACCCCAGGAGCAGCACGCCGCCCGGGCGCAGCGCTTCCCAGAAGCGGTCCATCAGCCGCTGGATGGTCGGCTGATCGAAGTAGATGATCACGTTGCGACAGAGGATGAGATCGAGCGACTCCGGCGCCACCCCGGGGAAGACGGGCGAGGCGAGGTTGTGCCCCTCGAAGCGGATCAGCGCCTTGACGTCGGGCCGGACCCGGAAGCCGCCGTCTTCCGGCGTGAAGAAGCGGTCCTGGCGCGCCTCGCTGACGCCGCCCATGCGCCGCAGCGGGAAGAGGCCCTGGGCCGCGGTCTCCACCGCGAGCGGGTTGAGGTCGGTGGCCCAGATGTCCACCTCGCCCGGCTGGGCCCCCTGCTCCAGCGCCACCATCGACAGGCTGTACGGCTCTTCGCCCGTCGCGCAGCCCGCCGACCAGATGCGCACCGGGCGGCCCGTCTGGCGCGACTCCTTGAGCAGCGCCGGCATCAGCACCGACTCCAGCCCACCGAACTGGCGGGTGTCGCGGAAGAAGTCCGTCTTGCCCACGGTGACCAGGGGCAGCAGCGCGCGCAGCTCCTGCTCGCCCGCGAGCTGCTTGAGCCGCCGCACGTATTCCTGCGAATCGGAGATGCCCAGCGCCGGCATGCGCGCCTTGAGCGCCATGCGCAGGCCGTAATACCCGTCGGGGGTGATCTTGAGGCCGGCGCGTTCCAGCAGGAGGCCGGCGAGCTGCTCGAGCGCCAGCCGATCGATCTCCGGCTCGCTCATGGCCTGGTCCACGCATCGAGCTGGGCGGCGATCTTGTCGAGCGGGAGAATCTTCTCCGCCGCGCCGAGCGCGATCGCTTCCTGCGGCATGCCGAAGACCGTGCTGGTGGCCTCGTCCTGCGCCACGGTGTGCCCACCGCGCGCGCGGATCTCCTTGAGGCCGCGGGCGCCGTCGCGGCCCATGCCGGTGAGCACCACGCCGATGGCCCGGTCGCCGAAGGCCGAGGCCGCGGTGCGCAGCAGCACGTCGCACGACGGTTTGAAGCCTCCGACCGGCTCTCCGTCGTCGAGTTCCACCCGCCCCCCCGGGCGGACCGCGAGGTGCAGACCCGACGGCGCCACGTACACCGCGCCTTCGCGCAGCGCCTGGGTGCGGGTGACCTCGAGCACCTCGCGCTTGCTCTCCGCGGCCAGCCAGCGCGCGAGATCGTCGGTGAAGCCGCTGGTGATGTGCTGGCAGATGAGCACCGGCGCGGTGAAGGTCTTCGGCAGGCCCTTGAGCACGGCCGCCAGCGCCTTGGGGCCGCCGAGCGACGCGGCGATCGCCACCACCGGGTAGACCGGCCGCAGCGCGACGTGGGTGGCCACCTGCTGCCGGCGGCCGCGGACCTGCGGCAGCACGCTCAAGCGCGCCAGATGATCGAGCTGATCGTGCAGCCGCCGCCAGACCTCGGGCCGGGGCTCCTTGGGCACCTCGAAGATCTCGAGCGCGCCCGCCGCCAGCGCCGCGAACGCGCTCTGCCGATCGGACCCTTCCTGCGCCACCAGGAGCACCGGGGTCGGCCGCTCGGCCATCAGCCGCTCGATGGCGCTCACCGCCTGCTGGGACCTGGGCCCGAGCACCACCAGCACCACGTTGGCCTTGAGCCGCACCACCGCGTCGGTGATGTCCTTGAGGCGCACCACGCCGGCTTCCTCGACCTGTCCGCTGAACAGGCCCTTGGCCAGGCTGACCAGCCCTTCGCCGTCGTCGGCCACCAGCACCCGGCAGGTCACGGCCACTCGAGGCTCCTACGTCAGGCGGTCGATGGTGAGGGCCAGGCTCTCCACCCCGAGCTCACCCTTCACCAGGTAGGCATCGGCGCCGGCGTCGAGGCCGCGGCGCTTGTCTTCCGGCGAGGCGAGCGACGACAGGATGATGACCGGGATCCGGGCCAGCTCCGGCTTCGACTTGATTCGGCGGGTGAGCGAGAAGCCGTCGAGCTTGGGCATCTGCACGTCGGACAGGATGAGATCGTACGTGTTCTTCTGCAGCCGGGCCCAGCCGTCTTCCCCGTCCTGCGCTTCCTCGACGTGGTGCCCCAGCGCCTTCACCAGCGCGGACTCGGTGGCGCGCGCGATGGGCGAGTCGTCGACCAGGAGCACCTTGAGCCGCTTGCTCTGCTGGGGCTCGCTCACCGGGCGCACCAGCCGGCGAACTTCCGCCATGACGTCGGGAATGTGGAGCAGCACCGCGACGCGCCCGTCTTCCAGCGAGGCGGTGCCGGCCACGAAGGCGGCCCCCTTGAGGAACTCGCCGCCGCAGGGCTTCACCGCCACCTCGCGCTCGTCGATGAGCCCGTCGACCACCAGCGCCGCGCGCTCTTCTCCGTGGCGCACCACCACCGCGGGCGGGCGGTCGAAGCGCGGCCCGCCGTTGAGCGCCAGGAGCGGTCCCAGCGCCACCACCGCGGTGGGCTTGCCCCGGTGCATCACCGCCACCGTGCCGAACAGCTCGAGCCGATCTTGCGGCTTGAAGCGGGCGACCGCTTCCACCTCGGCCGCGGGGATGCCGTAGACGTCGTCGCCCAGGCGCACCAGCAGCACCCGCATCAGCGCGAGCGACTGCGGCAGCCGCAGCATGATCGAGGTACCGCGGCCGGTGCGGCTGGTGACGATCACCGAGCCGCCGAGCGACTCGACCTTGGTCTTCACCACGTCCATGCCGACGCCGCGGCCGGACAGCTCGCTCACCTCTTCCCGGGTCGAGAAGCCGGGCCGGAAGATGAGCGCGGTGGCCTCGCGGTCGGACAGCGCCGCCGCCTGAGCCTCGGTGAGCAGCTTGCGGGCGACCGCGGTGGCCTTCACCTGCTCGGTGTCGATGCCCCGGCCGTCGTCTTCCACCTCGATGGCCAGCATGTCGCCGTCGCCGCGGGCGCGGACCAGGAGCCTCCCAGCCTGGGGCTTGCCGAGCGTCAGGCGCGCCTCGGGCGACTCGATGCCGTGGTCGACGCCGTTGCGCAGCAGGTGCACCATCGCGTCGCGCACCTCGGCCACCAGCGAGCGGTCGACGCCCACGTTGGCGTTCTCGAGCACCAGCTCGACTTCCTTGCCGGTGGCCGACGCCATCTCCCGCACCGCGCGGGGGAACACCTCGAACACGGAGGCCAGCGGCACCAGCCGGGCCTCGGCGACGTTGTCCGCCAGCTGGGTGAGGTTGCCGTGCAACGAGTTCACCCCGTCGTCGTGGTGCCGCACGAAGCGGAAGGTGTCGTCGCGCAGCAGGTGGAGGTCGCGCTCCGAACGCTCGATCGCCTGGCGCTGTTCCTCGGGCAGGCTGAGGTCCTGGCAGAGCTTGAGCAGCTGGTCTCCGAAGCGGGAATAGCGGCTGAGCAGCGCTTCCAGCTCGTCGGCGCGCAGGCGGGCCCGCGCGCTCTCGACCAGCAGGTCGCCCGCGAGCAGGCCCAGCGCGTCGAGGATCTCGACGTTGACGCGGATGCTGCGGTCCGCGGCGCGGCGCTCGGGAGCCGCCGTCTCGTCTCCGTGCGCCGCCTCGAGCGGGGCCGGCGCCGCCGGCGGAGGCGGCGGGGCCGACGGCGGCGCGGCAGCTGGAGCGGGTGCGGCGGCGGGGGCGCTGGGCCTGGGGCCCTTGGGCTTGGCGGGCGGCCGGGGCGCCGACGGCGGAGGCCCGAGCGGCGGCGGGGCGTGGCCCGACTTCGCGGCGAGCTCGTTCACCATCGCCACGGTGGCGTCGTTGCCGGCCTTGGCCGCCGCGGGGTCCTCGATGACGTCGACGATCAGGTCGCAGGCCCGCAGCAGCAGGTCGGTGGCCTCGCGCGACGGCACCTTGCCTTCGCGGTTCTCCTTGAGCAGGTCCTCGCAGGCGTGGGCCAGCTGCCCCACCGCGCCGAGGCCCAGCATGCGGGCCTCGCCCTTCATGGTGTGCAGCTCGCGCGCGACGGCGTCCGCTGCCTGGGCAGCCGAGGGCTTCTCCAGCTCGAGCACCCCGAGCTGGATCGTCTGCAAGCGGTCGCCGGTGACCTCGATGAACTTGGCCAGCAGCGACTTCTTGAGCGCCTCGGTGTCCACGCGTCAGTCGGCCTTGAACCGCTTGATGAGCTCGGCGAGCCGGCTGGCGAGCTGGGTGAGCTCGGCCGCGGCACCCGTCGCCTGCTTCGACGCGCTGGTGGTCTGGCGGGTCACGTCCTCGATCTCCGCCATCGAGGCCACCACCTGCTCGGTCGCGGTGCGCTGCTGCTGGGTCGCCAGGTTGATCACCCGCGCCGCGTCGCTGGTCTCCTGCACCCCGGAGAGGATGCCTTCGACCGCCGCCGCCGCCACCGAGCCGAGGCGCTCGCCGCCTTCGGTCGCCCGCTGGCTGGCTTCCGCCGCGCCACCCGCCGCCGCGGTCGCCTCGCGGATCTCGGTGATCAGGTTCTTGATCTCCTTGGTGGAGTCCATGACGTTCTCGGCGAGGCGCCGCATCTCGCTGGCCACGATGGCGAAGCCGCGGCCCGCTTCCCCAGCGCGCGACCCTTCCAGCGCGGCGTTGAGCGCCAGCAGGTCGCTGCGGTCGGCGATCTCGTCGATCACCTCGACCACGGTGCCGATGCGTTCCACCCGCTTCGACAGCTTGGCGATGGAGTCGGCGACCGCGGCGCTGTCCGCGCGGATCTGCTGCATCGCCTGGATGAACTCGGCGATCGCGCCCCGGCCCGAGCGCGCGGAGTTGAGCGTCTCCTCGGCGACGCGCGCCACCGCGCCCGCGTTCTCGGCGATCTGCGCCGACGCGTGCTTGAGCTCTTCCATCGTGGCGGTGGTCTCGTGGATCGCCGCCGCCTGCTCGGTGGAACTCGACTCGTGCTGGGTCGACGCCGCCAGCACCTCGTTGGCCGACGACGACAGCCGCAGCGCCGCTTCGTTGATCTCGCGCACGAAGGTGCGCAGCGTGTCGATGACCTTGCCGAACCCCTCGAGCAGCGGGCCGAGGATCGGGTCGTCGGTCGACTTGTTCCAGGACAGCTCGCCTTCGCGCACCAGCGCGATCAGCGCGCCCAGCGCCTGGTCGACCACCTGGACCGTCTGTTCCTTGCGGCGGTCCGCCTCGACCAGCCGTTCCTGCACCTGGGCGAGCAGCGCGTTGAGTTCCTCGGCGACCGGGGCGAGGTCACCGGCCTTGCGCGCGTCCACCCGGGCGCCCAGCTGGCCGGCCTTGACCTTGGCGATCACCTCGCTCAGCGCCGCTGCCCCGCCAGCCGACGCCGCCTTCTTCCTCGGCGCGCTCGGGCGCGGTCCGTCGCTCGTCATGTCTCGGTTCCTTTCGCTTCGACCACCGGCGCGATCCGCTGCAGATCGACCAGCAGCACCGTCGTCTCACCATCCAACCACGCGCCGATGGGCAGCGCCCCGCTCGACGCGACCGCCGGGAGCCGGCGGAGCATGTTCACGTTCACCGACTCGACGCCGAGCAGCGCGTCGACCGCCAGGCGCCGCGGCAGGCCATCGGCGCTGCGGATCACCAGGGCGCGCTCACCGGTCCTCAGCTTGCCGAGTGGCGCCGCCGCCAGGTCCTCGGGGCGGGACCGCTCCAGGTGGTCGACCTGGGTCAGGTCGGCGCCGTAGCGGGCCCCGTCGATCTCGAAGACCACCAGCTCGACCTGCCCGCTCACCGGGACACCGCCCGGGTGCGTGCGGCGGCGAGCAGCCGGGGCAGGTTCAGCAGCGCGATGGCCGACGACTTGGGACCCACCAGCACCCCGCCGAGGAACTCGATGGGCAGGTCCCCCCCGCCGACCGGCGCCGGGAAGATCTTCGATTCTTCGAAGCGCTGCAGCCCCACCACCGCGTCGGCGACGAAGGCCACGGTCCAGCTCTGGTGGCTGCAGATGAAGAGCCGGGTGCGCTCGGTGACCGTCGACTCGCCCCGGGAAAAGAACCGCAGCAGATCGACGACCGGCAGCACCTCGCCGCGCTGGCCGCCGACGCCCAGCAGGTAGCTCGGCATGCGGGGCAACGGCGTGAGGGGACCCGACCGCGTGACCTCGCGCACGTAGGTCGATTCCAGCGCCATGGTGAACTCCCCCAGCTTGAAGACGAAGAGCTCCCGGGTGGCGGCGGCCTTGGCGGCCGCGGAGCGCACGGGTGCCTTCTCGAGCGCCTCCTGGAGGGGGGTGGTCATCGGCGGTTCGAAGTATCGCCAACCTTGGCCTGAAGGCTTAGAAAAACTCTGCTAGACACGAGGGTGCATGAGCGCACGCGTGCTGGTGATCGACGACAGTCCGGTCTCGACCGAGCTGCTCGTCAAGGGCCTGGCCGCGGTGGGGATCTCCGCCCACGAGGCGCACGACCTGTCGTCCCTCGACGAGCGGATCTCGAAGAACCAGTACGAGCTGGTGCTGGTCGACGTGAACATGCCCGAGATGTACGGCGACGACGTGGTGGAGTTCCTGCGGGTGCAGCGCAAGCTGTCCGCGAAGCTGCTCCTGTATTCCGACGTCGACGAGGCGGAGCTGCAGCGCAAGACGAAGGCTGCGGGCGCCGACGGGTACATCTGGAAGAGCAGTGGCCTCGAGGTGGCGGTCGCCACCGTGCAGCAGCAGCTCACCGCCGCGGCCCCGGCGAAGAAGCGCGTGCTGGTGGTCGACGACAGCGAGGCGACCGCGCGGCTGCTGGAAGCCGAGCTCACTGCGCGGGGCTTCGAGGTGCGCACCGCCAGCTCGGCCGAGGCGGCCACCAAGATCGTGGTGAACAAGAAGACTCGCCCCGAGCTGGTGCTGCTCGACCTCAACATGCCCAACATCGACGGGCGGGACTTCTGCCGGTTCATCAAGCGCAACTCGCTCTACGCCGGCATCAAGGTGATCCTCTGCTCCGGCGCCGACGCTTCCGAACTTCAGAAGGTGCAGGGCGAGGTGGGCGCCGACGGCTACGTCACCAAGGACGCCCTCATCGCGCGGTCGATCCTCGAGCAGCTCGAGTCCTGATCGCGCCGATGCGACTGTAAAGGGTCTCGGTGCGCTCGAGCGCACGCATGTCGCCCTCTGGGCGACGCGGCGGCGCTCCGGTGTCAAAGCCGATCACAGCGTCGCTGATGCAGTTCCGGGCGTTTGGCCGACCGGGCCTCGCTGGCCCGGAACGTGGATTGGGGTCGCGGCGTGACCGCCGTCCCGCGCACCCTGCTCCAGGCATCGACGCTCCACCGGGGCATGTCCGGCGCGCCGGTGCTTTCGCTCCAGAAATTGCTGGTGGCGAAGGGGTTCCTGACCTCGCGCGCGATGTCGACCGGCCCCGGAGTCTTCGGGCCCCGCACCGAGGACGCGGTGCGCGCGTTCCAGAAGGCGCGCGGGCTGTCGGGGAACGGCATCGCCGGCCCGGAGACGCTGCGCGCACTTCGCCAGGCCGACGCCTTCGAGGCGCCGCGCTTCACGGTCCAGTCGCCGGCGGCTTCCCGGTTCGACGCCACGCCGGCCGGTCCGACGGTGCGGCAGCGCCCGTGGGAGCCGATCAACGCGCCCGTGCGCTCGGCGCCGGCGCTGCGCAGCC
>JAIBBQ010000045.1 GCA_019694595.1 Myxococcaceae bacterium | reverse complement strand
GGCGGTGCAGCGGGCGGCGGTGCAGCGGGCGGCGGTGCAGCGGGTGGTGGTGCAGCGGGCGGTGGTGCAGCGGGCGGTGGTGCAGCGGGCGGTGGTGCAGCGGGTGGTGGTGCAGCGGGCGGTGGCGCACCGGGTGGCGGTGCGGCGGGCGGATCCGATCCGATCCTGGTCGGCGCCGGCGACATCTCGATCTGTGGCTCGGCGAACGGAGAGCCGACGGCGAAGCTCCTCGACGGTCTCTTCGCCAACGGCGCCAACTCGAACGGCGTGGTCTTCACCGCGGGCGACAACGCGTACAACGACGGCACGCTGACCGAGTACCAGACCTGTTACGGGCCCACGTGGGGGCGGCACAAGGCGCGCACCCGGCCGGCGCCCGGCAATCACGAGCGCGACGTCACCGCGGCGGGCGGCTACTTCCAGTACTTCGGCGCCAACGCAGGCGACCCCACGCGCGGCGCGTATTACAGCTACGACCTCGGCAAGTGGCACGTGGTGGTGATCGACAGCTTCGGCGCCTCGGTGTCTGCCGGGAGTGCGCAGGAGAAGTGGCTGCGCGCGGACCTGCAGGCGCACCCGAACAAGTGCACCGTCGCCATCTTCCACGCACCGCGCTTCAACTCCGGCAGCCAGCACGGCAGCTCGACCTTCATGCAGCCGGTCTGGCAGGCGCTCTACGACTTCAACGCCGACGTGGTGATCAGCGGCCACGAGCACGTCTACGAGCGCTTCGCGCCCCAGACGCCGTCGGGCGCGCTCGATGCGTCACGCGGTCTGCGGCAGTTCCTGGTGGGGACTGGCGGCGGCACGCTCTACAGCTTCGGCACTGCGCTGCCGAACAGCGAGGTCCGCTACGCGTCGAGCTACGGGCTGCTCAAGCTCACGCTGCACGACGCGACCTACGACTGGGAGTTCCTCCCGGTGGCCGGGGCGACCTTCACCGACAAGGGCAGCGGTGCCTGTCACTGACGGCCCGGCAGCCGGAGCGCGGTGCGCAGACAGCCCACCGCAGCCTCTCCTCGGCGCGCGTTGAGCTCGCCGTCGCTCAGGCGCGCGAGCTCGGCCAGCGGCACCGGAGCCCCGGCCGGCGCCGGACATGCGGCGTGACGCAGGGTGAAGACGAAGAACGCGAGCTCCCAGCGCTCCTCGTCGCTCAGCGCTTCGAAGGAGGGCATGGCGCTCTCGAAGCTGCCGCTGGTGAGGAGGAAGAAGACGTCGAGCGGCGAGAGCGGGTTCATCACGTCGTCGTCCTGGAAGCTCACCGGGGGCGGGTGCTGGGTCGCCGCGGCCGCGCCATCGCCCTTGCCCTGTTCGCCGTGGCAGGCGCCGCACAGCTGGGCGTACCGTTTGGCCGCGCGGGCGAGGTCGGGGGCACGCGCGGGCGCGGGAGAGAAGCGGCCGCTGGTGCGCAGCAGCTCGATCAGCGCGCGGCTGCGCTGGTGCACCTCCGCCGGCGGCGCCACGGCATCGACGGCGCGGACCAGCGCCTCGAGGTCGGCCCTGGCCTTCGGGGGCAGCGACAGGCGGGCGGCCTCCTCCGCCGCGTGGTGCGCCAGCGCCCGCTGCTTGTCGAGCTCGCGCGGGTCTCCGGTCTCGATGGCTTCCATGTAGTCGCCGCTGAGCTCCACCAGCGGCCCGAGGAGCGCCGCGTGGCGCGTCACCGCGGACGGAGCTGGCTGCGCCAGCGCGGCGGAGCAGGTCAGCCAGGTGACGGCGAGGAAGGACCGCATCGCCGGAAGTGTAGATGGACCGCGGGTTCGCGTGAGATGAAGTGACGCCGATGCGCCGCTCGCATTTCTCCCTGCTGTGCTGCGCCTGGGCAGCGCTCGGGTCCTCCTGCGCGGTGGACGTGGAGCAGCGCATCCGGTCGTGCACCTCGGCCTCGCCGTGCGGCGACGGCAAGGTGTGCGTGGACGGCTGGTGCGTCGCGCCCGACGTGCCTGCAGATGCGCTGGGCGCCTGCGAGGCGAGCGCGGTGCTCGACGCCGAGAACCTCATCGGCAACCCGGACCTGGAGCGCGACGCCACCGGGTGGGCGGGCCTGCAGGCCTCGGTCGAGCGCATCGCGGCGTCAGGGCTGCCGGCGCGCAACGCGCTGCGGGTGAGCGCGCCTGCCGGCACGAAGACGGAGTTCGGGCTCAACGACTCGCCTTCCTGGGTCCCCCACGCCCCCAAGGCAGGCGCGCGCTACTGCTTCGCGGCGTGGGTGCGCGCGGAGTCGAGCACCAGCAAGGTGGAGATCGATCTCAAGGAATACGACTCGGGCGACGTGCTGCTGGGCGCCATCACCTCGCCGGGGGGGACGCTGTCCCCATCGTGGAAGCGGCTGCGGGTGGAATACGTCAACCTCGCCGCCGACAGCTTCATCGACCTCCACGCCCGCGTGCTGACACCACAGTCCGCGAGCGAGACGTTCGAGGTCACCCACCTGAGCCTCAAGGTCGCGCCGCCCTGACCTGGCTCCCGAGGTGGCGTGTCGGCCACCCGTGCTATGGGCGCCGCCCATGCCGGTCGAGCTCAAGCGCGGAGGGCTGCACGTCACCGGGACCCCGCTCTGGCTCGACGCCCGCCGGAAGTCGGAGCTCTCGTTCGTCTCCCACGCCCACAGCGACCACATCGCGCGTCACCAGCGCACCATCGCCACCGAGGCCACCTCGCGGCTGATGGCGCACCGCCTGGGCCCGCTCGAGAGCGTGCTGACGGCGCCGTACCGCAAGCGCTTCACGCTGGGGGCGCTGGAACTCGAGCTGCTGCCCGCAGGTCACGTGCTCGGCTCTGCCCAGCTCAAGGTGACGAGGGACGACGGGCACCGGCTCGCCTACACCGGAGACTTCACGCTCGATCGCCTGGCGACCGCCGAGCCTGCGGTCACCGCGGAGTGCGACACGCTGGTGATGGAGGCCACCTTCGGCAGCCCGCGCTTCCGCTTCCCCGCGCGTGCGCAGGTGTTCGACGAGGTGGAGGCCTGGGCCCGGCGCGCGCTCTCGCGCGGCGTGCACCCGATTCTCTACGCGTACTCGCTCGGCAAGTCGCAGGAAGCCATCGCCCAGCTGAACGCCCGGGGCCTCAAGGTCTGCGTGCACCCGTCGATCTTCGCGGTCACCGAGATCTACCGGGCCTTCGGCGTCGCGGTGGAAGCGCGGGAGTTCGACGGCACGCTCCAGCCCGACGAGGTGGGCGTCTTCCCGCCCTTCGGCAAGAGCCCGGCGCTCAAGCGCCTGACGCCCAAGGTGACCGCGGTGCTCACCGGCTGGGCCATCGAGCCGTGGGCCGCGCGACGCTCCGGGGCCGACGTGGCCTTTCCCATCTCCGATCACGCCGACTTCCCGTCGCTGCTGCGCTACGCGAAGGCCACCGGCGCGCGCGAGGTGGTGACGGTGCACGGCTTCGCCGAGGAGCTGGCGGCGGCCCTGCGCAAGGAAGGGGTCTTCGCCCGCGCCGCCACCCAGGCCGTGCAGCTGGAGCTCTTCGGTCGTTCCAGCCCGGCACAGACCGAGCTGGGTCTGCGGTAGCAAAGCGCCAACCGCCTGGCATCGCTGGGCTCTTTGGTGACTTTCTCGAGTCCTCGCGAGCGTTTGCAGGCTGGTCCCGGGCTTGCTACTTGGAGTGGCCCCCGCGGGCTGCCTCATGATCGGTGTGACTTTGCTAACGCCTCGGAACCTCGCTGCGCTGCTCTCGCTGACCCTGCTCGCCGCGGGGTGCCAGTGCGCGCCGAAGCCGGGGCCGTTCGACGCCGGCGAGAAGGACGGCGGCCCGACGACGAAGCCCGACGCGGGCCCGATGAACGACGGCGGGCCGGACATCGACCCCGACGGCGGGCTCTTCTACCCGAGCTTCACCGCGGCCGAGCCGTGTCCCCCGGGCAGCGACACGCTCGAGGTGCAGGACACCGACGGCGGCATCATCGACGGCGGCGAGCTGCCCGACGGTGGCTTCGTCGTCTGGGGTCTGTGCGCGGCGCTGCGCAACTTCGACGGGACCGCGACGCTCAACGGCCAGGGCGCCACGGGCATCAACCTGCGCTTCGAGTCGGGCGACTACAAGGCCGAGGCGGAGCCGGCGACGGACGCGTTCGGCAAGTTCCACCTCAAGGTGCTGAAGGGCCGCTACGACCTCCTCAAGTACCACCCGGCGGGCGTGTTCTCGACCCACCAGGGGCACGAGGAGTTCGGCAACATCGACCTCAACAAGGACCAGTCGCGGGACCTCGCGGTGCGCTCGCACGTGCTGCGCGGCGGGGCCATCTTCGCGAACCTGCCGTTCCTGCCGCAGCAGTCGCCGCCCGACCTGGCCATCGAGGCGCCCGGCTTCCCGCCGACGCAGCTGGTGAGCACCACGTCGGTCGGCGGCGGCTACGAGGTGAATCTCCTCGAAGGCGTGTTCGGCATCTACTTGAACGTCGAGCCCAAGGCGCTCGGGGGCACCCAGCTGGTGCGTTACCCGATGACCACGTCGCTCAACTTCTCGGCCGACTCGGTGTTCGACATCAACATCGACGCCCACGAGGTCGAAGGCGAAGTGAAGATCGACGGCGCGCCGATCCCCGACCGGCAGCCGGGCGAGGACTTCACGCTCGAGTACACGCCGACCGGCGGCAGCTCGCCCGTCGCCATCACCCACCACGAAGGTGGGCTGTCGAACATCCACAGCCTGATCCCCTCGGGCAAGTACACCGTGAACCTCAACATGGAGAGCAAGCCGGACCGCTCGCTCCCGTCGCGCATCTACGGCAAGCAGGTCTCGCCGCAGCTGGACCTGACGAACCAGAACCAGCAGCTGAACGTCGACATGAAGACGTTCAAGATCGAAGGCGGCATCCTGATCGACGGGCAGCCGCCGAAGTACTCGGTGTCCGACTACTTCACGCTCTACATGCTGGCGCTGCCCGACGCGCTGTACCCGTCGAACCTGCTGTACTTCGAGGTGCCGCTCGACAGCGGCACCTTCGAGCTGAAGGCGTTCCCCGCGAACTATTACGCGCTGCTCGCGCTCGACAACTCGCTCGCCGACGACCTCGCCGCGGGCTGGTTCCTCATCAACAAGTACTTCCAGGTGCAGAGCGACACCAAGCTGCCCATCGTGGTGGAGACCGCGGTGCTCGACGGGAAGATCACCATCGACGGCAAGCCGCCCCCGGGAGGCAAGCCGGTGGGGCAGTTCACCTTCCAGAGCCGCACGGTGACCCAGTCGTCGTTCTTCTACCGCACGGTGACGCCGGCCGAAGACGGCAGCTTCCGCGTGCGGGTGCCGAAGGGCTCGTACGAGGTGAACTTCTACATCGATAACCACACGTTCCCCGAGTACGCGAGCGGCCGCTACCGCATGGTCAGCCGGCTGGACCTCGACCATCCGCAGACGCTGAACTTCGACTACAAGTCGGTGCTGGTGACGGGCCCGATCCGCGTCGGCGGCCGGCTGGTGGAGAACAACACCGGTGGCCCCGAGGTCGGCCTGAACCTCCGCCGCATGCAGGACGGGACCGACTGGGACTGGAACCAGGAAGGCGGCAGCACGCACTACCGCATGCGCATTCCCGACGGCGACTACATGATGTGGTTCAAGCTGAACCGCGACGCGTACCCCGACACCGCGTGGGGCAACGCGCCGATGGGCGTTCGCCTGCCGGTGCATCTGCCGATGCCTGCGGCGAGCAAGTAGCGCCTTCGCCGCGAGCGCCAAGGCGGCTAAACACCCGGGGCGTGTCGTCGCCCGCCCTCGCCGTCGAGCAGCTGAGTCGTCGCTTCGCGGGGCTCCTGGCAGTCGACGGCGTGTCCTTCACCGTGGCGCCCGGCGAGGTGGTGGGGCTCCTCGGCCCCAACGGCGCGGGCAAGACGACCACCCTGCGCATGCTGGCCGGGCTGCTCACGCCCCATGCCGGGCGCGCGCTGGTCTGCGGCGTCGACGTGCAGCAGGACCCGCTGGAGGCACGCCGCAAGCTGGGGCTCCTCACCTCGTCGACGGGGCTGTTCGAGCGGCTCACTGCGCGCGAGGTGCTCTCGGTCTTCGGGCAGCTCAATGGCCTCTCGCGCGAGGTGGTGGCCGCGCGCACCGAGGTGCTGGCGAAGGAACTCGAGCTCGGCGCGGTGCTCGACCGCCGCTGCGGGCAGCTGTCGAGCGGCCAGAAGCAGCGGGTGTCGATCGCCCGGGCGCTGGTGGCCGATCCTCCGGCCTACGTGCTCGACGAGCCCACCGCGACGCTCGACCCGCTGGCGTCGGTGGGCATCCTGGAGCTGGTGCAGCGGGCGAAGGCGGGCGGCAAGGCGGTGCTCTTCTCGACGCACCGGCTGGAAGAGGCCGAGTACCTCTGCGACCGGCTGGTGTTCCTGCGCGCCGGCAAGGTGGTGGCCCAAGGCACGCCGCAGGCGCTGGTGGAGCGCAGCGGCGCCCACACGCTGACCGCGGCCTTCCTGCACTACGCGCGCGGGGGAGGGCAGGCCGCGTGAGCCCGGTGCGGCTGCTCTGGTGGCGCGAGCTGACGGAGGCGATCCGCGATCGCCGCACGGTGCTCCTGATGGCGCTTCTGCCGGTGGTGCTCTACCCGCTGACGTTGCTGCTGGTCGGCGGGGTGATGGCGGCCGGCCGCGAGCGCCTGGCGCGGGAGAGCCTGGACGTGGCGGTGGCGAGCGACGAGGCGGCGGCGCTCCTCGCGCGGCAGCCGGTGCCGGCCTTCACCGTGTACCGGCGCATGACGGCCGAGGCGGGCCTCGAGGCGCTGCGCGAGAAGCAGGTGTGGGCGGTGGTGGAGGCGAGCGACGGCGCGGTGGCGGCGCTCGACGGCCGGGGGCAGGCGGTGGTGACGGTGCGCTACACCAAGCGGCACGACCGTTCGATGGAAGCGCTGGAGCGGCTGCGGCGCACGCTGGACGCGGTGGGCGAGCGCGGGCTCACCGTGCGCCTCGAGGACCTCAAGGTGACGCCGGAGTTCGTCAGCCCGGTGAAGGTCGCACCCGAGGACGTGGACTTCGAGAAGGACCTCGGGCCCCTCATCGCCTCGCGGCTGCTCCCGGTCATCCTGGTGCTGATGCTCTTCGTGGGCGCGCTGTACCCGGCCATCGACATGACGGCCGGCGAGCGCGAGCGGGGCACCTGGGAGACGGTGCTGGTGGCGCCGGTGAAGCCCTGGCAGGTGATGGCCGCCAAGTACCTCGCGGTCGCCACGCTCGCCTCGTGCACCGCGCTCGCCAACCTGGCGTCGATGGCGGTGACCTTCCGCATCGGGCTGGCGCTGGACAGCGGCCAGTCGGCGCAGGTGCACTTCAGCCCCGCCCAGCTCGCGGTGCTGCTGGTGGCCCTGGTGGCGGCGGCGGGCATGGTGAGCGGCGTGGCGCTCGCGGTGGCGTCGGTGGCCCGCACCTTCAAGGAAGCGCAGGCGCTGCTGACGCCCTTCACCATGCTGGGCTCGCTGCCTGGCATGCTGGCGCTGATGCCCGGCGTGGAGCTCAACGCCTTCACCGCCTGCGTGCCGCTGCTCAACGTGGCGCTGCTGGTGAAGGCGGTGGTGCTGTCGGCGGCGACGGTGGGGCCCGCCGCGCTCACCGTGGCGAGCACGCTCGTCTTCTGTGGCCTGGCGCTGCGGCTGGTGGCGAAGGCGGCGGCCAGCGAGGCGGTGCGCTTCGGCGGCGGCGGGCTGCGCGCGCTCCTGGGCAGAGGGCCGGAGGCGTGAGGCCCTTCGCGGCGAAGGTCGGGCGGGCGCTGCTCCTGGCGTTGCCGTTCCTCGCCGGGGCACTGGTGGCGATGGGGCCGACGTTGCTCCACGCCGACTGGCCGGAGAACCACGAAGGCCTGGGCGCCTTCTCACGCGTGGAGCACTTCCGCCGCGCGTTCCTGGAAGGCGACGTCTTCCCGCTGTGGTCGCGCTTCTGCTTCCAGGGGCACGGCACGCCGGCGCCGCTCTTGTACCACCGGCTGTTCAACTTCGTGGCCGGGGCCTTCGCGGTGCCCTTCGGCACCGACGCCGGGCTGCGCCTGGGGCTGTGGTGCTTCGGGGCGCTGGGCATGGCGGGGCTGTACCGGGCCGCGCGCGGCCTGGGCGCCGACGCGTGGGTGGCCTTCGCGGCGGCGTGGGCCTTCGTCACCGCGCCCTACGTGATGACCGACTGGCTCATCCGTGGGTCGCCTGCGGAAGCGACCGCGGTGCTGCTCACCCCCTGGCTCTTCGAGGGGCTCCTGCGCTGGGTGCGCGGGGAGCGGGCGCACCTCTCGGTCGGGCTCTGGCTGGCGGCGCTCTTCCACGCGCACATGGTGATGTTCCTCTTCGCCGCGCCGCTGGTGGCGCTCGCCTTCGCGCTGCGCCTGCGGCTCACGGGGCGCAAGGCGGCCGTCGTCGACGCGGCCATCGCCGGCGCGGTGGTGCTGGTGCTGGCGGGCCCGGTGGCGGTGCTGGTGCTCAAGCTGGGCCCGTACTTCCGGGTCGACGCACTCAACATGTTCCTGCCGTGGGACCAGCTGGTCGCCTGGCCCGGCTACTTCGCGGACCCGGCGTTCCAGTGGGGGCGGCAGTGGCAAGGGGTGAGCGTGGAGGTGGGCCGCTGGCTCTGGGCCTCGCTCGCGCTGGGGGCGGTGGTCGCCCTGGCGAAGGACCGGCGCCGGGTGGCGCTCGGGCCGGCGGTGCTGCTCACGGCGGCCATCGCGCTGTACGGGTTCCTGCAGCTCGAGGCGTCGATGCCGCTCTACCGCGCGGTGCCCAAGGCCACGCTGCTGCAGTTCCCCTGGAGGCTGGTGGGGTTTCTCACCCCGGCGGTGGCGCTGCTCGCGGCGGCGCTCTGGGGGGCGGCGGCGCGCGGCGGGCTCCGGCGGCGGCTCGCGGGCGCGCTCGTGTGGGCGGTGGTGGCGGTGCTGCACCTGGTTCTCGCGGTTCGGGCGCAGGCGATTCACTACCAGCGCTACACCCCCGAGGTGTACGCGCAGCACGTCACCCACCTCGACGACCCGTGGACGGCGCGGGAGATGATGCCGGTGGCGGTGGGCTACGAGCCTCCGCCGCGCACGCCGCTGGTGCGTGTCGACGGGTGCACGGTGGTGCGACAGCGGCCCGAGCTCGGCGAGGAGACGCATTTCCGCGCGCTCGAGGTCGAGGTGGACGCGCCGCAGGGCTGCGTGGTGGCGCTGAGCCAGTTCGCGACCCCGCTGTTGACCGCGGAAGGCGACGGCGTCGAAGGGCGCCTCGCCGACGGCACCCTGGCCTTGCAGGTGCGGCCGGGGGGGCGTGTGGCCCGGTTCCGGGTGCGCAGCCTCTGGGAGCTGTTCGCCTCCCTCCGGTAGGTGATGCAAGCGGTTGAAAGGACCCGCGTATTGGGTGGGGAAGGTCTGCGGTCTCCCACCGGTTGTGAAACAAAGTGTGTAGAGTCCGGTGTCTTTGAAGGGGACGTTGGCGGTCAGGCTCGAAGTGCCGGGAGAGCACCTCTCATGTGGGACAGGTTTCGGCGCGCCATGCGCAGCTTCGTGGGTTTCTTCGTCAGCTCCATCGAGGATCCGGAGCTGATCCTCGAGCAGAACATCCGCGACCTGAACGACCAGGTCCCCAAGATGAACGAGTCGATCGCCATGGTCCGGGCGAACCTCACCCTGCTCGAGAAGGAGAACGCCAAGTACAAGCAGGAGGTCGGTGAGCTCACCGCCAAGGTGAAGGCCGCCATCCAGGGTGGGCGCGACGATCTCGCGGCCAGCTACGCCACCCGGCTGCAGATGGAGAAGAGCGCGCTGGCTCGCAACGAGGCGCAGCTCGCGACCGCCAAGGCCGCCTACGACAAGGCGCTGAACGTGAAGAAGGCGTTCATGCGCGAGAAGGACAAGAAGACCGCCGAGGCGATGGCCGCCATCCGCGACGCGCGCCGCTCGAAGTGGCAGGCGAAGGTCGCCGACGCCATGGAGTCGTTCGAGGTCGCGGGCATCGACGCCACCCACGACGAGATGCTGCGGAAGATCGAGGAGCAGACCGCGGTGAACGAAGCGCGCATGAGCATGGCGCTGGAGTCGGTCGACCACTCCGCGGTGAAGATCGAGGAAGAGGCCGAGAAGATGCAGGCCAACGAGCTGGTGAAGCAGTTCAAGATGGAGATGGGTCTCGAGAGCCCGGCGCCGGTGTCCGACGTGTCGAGCGGCGGCGAGAAGACCATCGGGAAGAAGGAGCAGGTCAAGTAGCTCGATGGCGCGTTCGCTGACCGCGCCCGCGACCTGGCTGTCGCTGGTGGGCGCGATGGCTGCGTCCGCGGTGCTCGACAGCCCGGTGCCCATCGGCTTCGGCCTGGGGGCGGCGGTGCTGACGGCGGTGTACGGCGCGCTGTCGCGCCGCGGCGCCGCCCGGGACGGTCAGGCGGGGCGCCGGGGGCTCGAGGCGCTGGCGCCGTCGCAGCTCGCCCAGGTGCAGGCGCTGGAAGACCTCAAGGCGAAGCTTCTGGCAGCCTACCGGGCGCTCCCCGGGGGCGAAGTGCTGGTCGCTTCCAGCGAGCACCGGCTCGACGCGCTCATCGACGCCTTCGTGCGGCTGCTCTCGAGCCTCAACGCCTACCGCACCTATCTGAATGCGGACGACCGTCAGGCCGTCGAGGTGGAGCTGGCCGCGCTCCAGGCCGAGGTGGCGCGGGAAGAGAACGCGAAGCTGCGCGAGGTGAAGGAGCGCCGGGTGGACATTCTTCGCCAGCGACGGGAACGCTTTCACCAGGCCTCGGAGAGCCGCGAGCTGTTGAGCCACCAGCTCGCCACCATCGAGGACGTGCTGCGCCTGGCCTTCGAGCAGTCGATCGCCATTCGCGACCCCGAGGTGGTGACGCGGCAACTCGACGCGGTGGCGAAGGACGTGGCCACCACCCAGGCGTCGGCGAGAGAGATGCAGCAGTTCCTGGAGCTGGACGAGGCGGCCGGGTTCCGGCCGGAAGGGGTGAGGGTGCGATGAACGCGTTGGCTCGCAGGGTGTGGCTGTCGGCCATGGTGGTGGTGCTCGCCGCGGGGTGCAGCCGCTGCGGAAAGACCGCGTCCAGCGCCCAGGTCCAGGTGGAAGACGTGCTCCCCAAGGGCGCGGTGGCGGTGGTGGTGGTGCCGCAGGTGCACGCGCTGGGGCAGAAGCTCGAGGTGCTGCAGCAGCTCAAGGTGGCGGGCTTCGCCGCGCAGCTCCAGGGCTTCGGCTCGGGGCAGGAGCTGGTGAACGCGCTCATCCAGAGCGTGGGCATCGACGTGCGCTCGAAGGAAGCGCTCCAGGGCGCCGGCATCGCGCCGGACCGCGGCGCCGGCGGCGCGGTGATGCTCGACGGCACCGGCTTCCTCGCGCTGCCGGTGGCCGACGAAGGCAAGGTGAGCGCGCTCTTCCAGCGCCTCGCGCAGGCGCGGCTGGGGGCCACCGAGGCCGGCGAGCTCAAGGCCGGCACGCTGGTGGTGCATACCCTGGCCCCCAAGGGCGCGGCGGCCCGCTTCGGCTGGGTCTTCACCAAGGGCTACGCATTGGTGGGCGTCGACGAGGCGGTGAACAAGCTCTCGGGCTGGGCGCAGCTCGGCGACATGGACGCGCTGGGCAAGGATGCGCAGTGGGCGAAGGCGCTCGGGCGGTTGCCCGCGGAGCGGCAGTTGCTGGTCTACCTGCCGCCCGGCTCGCCGGTGCTGCGTGGGCCGGTGGGCGCGGTGGCGGCCGCGGCGAGTCTGAGCGCGCAGGGGCTGAGCGTCACCCTCGACGCGCCGTGGACCGGCGACCCCCAGGCGCTCGAGGTGCTCGCCCGCACCGCGCAGGTCGCACCCTTGCTCGGCCGGCTGCCGAAGGACGCGTTCCTGGTGGCGCGCTTCGCGGGCGACCCGCAGAAGCTGACCCCCTACGCCGACGCGCTGGTGGGCCCGTACCTCGCCAAGGCGCTGGGCGAGAGCGGCATCGACTGGAAGGCTCAGCTCTTCGGCAACGTGGCGCCCGGCGCGGTGGCGGCGCTCTCGCTGGCCCCCACCGCGCGCATGGACGGGGTCCCCGCCTTCGACGTGCGCCGCACCAACCCCTTCCGCTGGGTGCATCTCACCGGCGCCGCGAAGGTGAAGGACGCGGCCTCGCTGCCGAAATCGCTGGAGACGCTGGCCCAGGCGGGGCCGCGCTTCGGGGCGAAGATCGACAAGCAGGAGAAAGACGGCCAGGCCGTCTACGTCACCACCTACAGCGCGGGCGAAGGGGTGCACTTCGCCGCCCAGGGCGACACGGTGGCCTTCGGCTCGCCGCTGCCGCGCGTGCTGGGGGCGCTGCAGGCGAAGAGCGACGGCGACGGGCCGCTCCCCGCGGGCTTGAAGGCGGTGCTCGAGCAGCGCGCGGTGGCGGCGGTGGTCGACCTGCACGCGCTGTCGGCGGCGGTGCGCGAGCTGCCCAGCGACGCGTGGGGCGTGGGCGGCTTCGCCATCAAGGCGACCACGCTGCGCTGGCTCGACGCCACCGACGACCTCGAGGCCATCACCGTGGGCGCGGAGGCGAAGGAAGGCGCGGTGCAGCTGCAGCTCACCTTGAGCCTCACGGGGGCGAAGAAGTGATCGAGGCGTCGGGCCTGTCGAAGACCTTCGAGGACGGAGAAGGGAAGTCGCTGGCGGTGCTGAGCGGCGCCAGCCTCCGCGTCGCTCGCGGCGAGCTGGTGGCGGTGATGGGCCGCTCGGGCAGCGGCAAGTCCACGCTGCTGCACATCCTCGGCGGGCTGGACACCGACTACGCCGGACAGGTGACGGTCGCCGGGCAGCGGCTCGACGGGGCGAGCGACGAGGCGCTGGCGCGCTTTCGCAACACCACGGTGGGGTTCGTCTTCCAGTCGTTCCACCTGGTGAGCGGGCTCACCGCGGCGGAGAACGTGGCGCTGCCCGAGCTCTTCGGCGCGCACGCGGCCGACGCGCCCCGGCGGGCCCTGGAAGCGCTCGAGCGGGTGGGGCTCGCGGCGAAGGCGCAGCGCAACCCCGCGCAGCTGTCGGGCGGCGAACGGCAGCGGGTGGCGATCGCCCGGGCGCTCTTCCTCAAGCCGCCGGTGCTGCTGTGCGACGAGCCCACGGGGAACCTCGATGGCGCGACGGGCGCGGAGATCATCGAGCTGTTCCAGCGCCTCAACCGGGAAGGGCTCACCATTCTCGCGGTGACGCACGAGGACCGGGTGTCGGCGGCGGCCCAGCGGGTGCTGCGGCTCGACCAGGGGCAGCTCGTATGAAGGCCTCGGCGGTCTCGGCGCTGGTGCGGCTCAACCTCCGGCGCGACCGCCGCGGCGCGCTCTCGAGCCTCTTCGGCATCGCGGTGGGCGTCTCGTCGCTCGTCTTCTTCGTGGCGCTCGGCCTGGGCATCTCCCGCGTGGTGCGCGAGAAGGTCTTCCCGGTGGACACCAGGCTGGTGGAGGTGGTGCCTCCGCAGGTGGCGCTCGGTGGCCTGCTCGGCGGCACCCTCGACCAGGCGGCGGTGGACCGGCTGGCGGCGCTGCCGGGAGTGGACCGGGCGCACCGCAAGATGAACGTCAGGGTGCCCGCGGTGTGCCGCTACCGCGGCGACTTCTTCGGGCAGCAGCTCAACATGGGGCTCGAGGTCATCGCGGTGGGCGTCGACCCGTCACTGGTGCAGGCCGACGTGCAGCTCGGGAAGTTCGAGGACCCGGGGGCAGGGCAGCCGATTCCCGCGGTGGCGGCGACGCGGCTCATCGAGATCTACAACAAGACCTTCGCGCCGGCTCGCGGGCTGCCGCAGCTGTCGCCGGCGATGCTGGTGGGCTTCTCCTTTCCGGTGGAGCTCAACCGCTCGTTCGTCACCGCGTCCGCGGTGGGGCCGTCGACGCCGGGCACCATGCAGCTGGTGGGGGTGAGCGAGCGCGGCCTGCTCGCGGGCGTCACCATTCCGCTCGAGGCGGCCCGGCGCATCAACAAGGACCACGGCGCCGACGCTGCGACCTTCACCGGGGTGACGCTGGAGACCAGCGACCCCGCGCAAGTGCCGCGGGTGGTGGCGGCGGTGAAGGAGATGGGCTTCCGGGTGGACGACGCCGAGCGCCGGCTGTCGGAGAACGCCGGGGCCGCGGTGGCCATCACCACCCTGGCGATGGCGCTGCTGTCGGCGCTCATCTGCCTGCTGGCGGCGCTCAACATCGCCCACGCGTTGTCGGCGTCGGTGCGCGCGCGCAGCCGCGAGCTGGGGGTGATGCGGGCGGTGGGGGCGTCGCGGGCCGACGTCGCCCGCCTGGTGCGCGCCGAGGCGCTGGTGCTGGGGGCCTCGGGTGGCGCGCTGGGGGCCGCCCTCGCGGTGGCGGCGGCCTTCGCGGTGGACCTGGCGGTCGCCCGCTTCGTGCCCGACTTCCCCTTCAAGCCCGACGCCTTCTTCCGGGTGCCGCTCTGGTTGCCGCTCGCGGGCGTGGCGCTGGGCGCGCTGGCCGCGGTGGTGGGTGCGGTGGGGCCGAGCCGGCGGGCGGCGCGGCTCGAGCCCGCGCGGGTGCTCGCGGGATGAGCGCGCTGCCGAAGGGCTGGCTCACCGCCGACGCGGTGTGCGTGCTCGCGCTCGGCTGGCTCTACGGGGGAGACCTCCTCGACGCCCTGCGGGCGCCGACCGCCCCGGTGGCGGCCATGAGTGCGCTGCCGAGCCCGGGCTTCCCGGCGCTGGCGCTCGCCGCGCTGGCCGCGGCCGCAGTGGGCGCGGTGGTGGGCGTGGTGCGCCGGCGAGGGGCCGAGTTCCGCGGGTACCGGCTGCTGCCGGTGGTGGCGCTGGTGGTCTTCTTCGTCGACTTCTTCGCGGTCTTCGGCCGCGGCGACCCGCTGGGCCGCGCCGAGCGGGTGGCGCTCAGCCTGAGGCATCTCGCGGAGCAAGCGGCCAGCCTGGCCTCGGTGGAAGCCGTGCCCCCTGCGCGTGCGGTGGAGCCGCTGCTCGAAGGCCTGCCGCCCCCGCCGTACCTGGTGAAGGGCGAGCCGCTCGCGCGCTGGACCTGGGAAGCGCGCACCGGCTGCGCGGGGCCGGCGACCGAGGTGGCCGGGCTGCCCGCGGGCACCATCGTCTACTGCGTGGCGGCCGACCGGAAGCTCGCCTGGTTCACCGCGGTCGGGCTGCCCCTGGGGCGGCGCTTCGGGGAGCCGGGGCTGGTGAGCCAGGGCCCCGATGCGCTCTCCACCGTGGTGAGCGCGGCGCCGGCGCCCGAGGCGGATGAGGAAGGTGCGCCCTTCGATGGCGAGGATGCCGGCGCCCCCTGAAGGCGAGTGCCGGCGGCGGCCCTTCCACCGTTGACCACGTCGGGGGAGCGGCTACGGTTCCAGGCCCCGTGCGCAGCGAGACGCGACAGCCGTGAGCCTCAAGCGAGCGCCGATTCCGTTCGGCAAGTACCTGCTGCTCGACCGCGTGAACATCGGCGGCATGGCCGAGGTGTGGCGCGCGAAGTCCTTCGGGGCCGGGGGCTTCGAGCGGGTGGTGGCGATCAAGCGGATCCTCCCCAACATCGCCGAGGACGCCGAGTTCATCTCGATGTTCATCGACGAGGCGAAGATCACCGTTCAGCTGAACCACGCCAACATCGCGCAGATCTACGAGCTGTCGCACGTGCAGAACTCGTACTTCATCGCCATGGAGTACATCTCCGGCAAGGACCTGCGCGCGGTGTTCGACCGCTGCCGCAAGCGCGGGGAGCCGGCCCCCATTCCGCTCACCTGCTACGCCATCGCCAAGTGCTGCGAGGGGCTCGACTACGCCCATCGCGCGTCCGACGGCGCCGGCCGGCCGATGAACATCGTCCACCGCGACGTGAGCCCGCAGAACCTGCTCGTCAGCTACGACGGAGAGATCAAGGTCATCGACTTCGGCATCGCCAAGGCCGCTGGCAAGGCGACCAAGACGCAGGCCGGCATCCTCAAGGGCAAGTTCGGGTACATGAGCCCGGAGCAGATCCGCGGCCTGCCGCTCGACCGCCGCAGCGACGTCTTCGCCATCGGCATCTGCCTGTACGAGATGCTCACCGGCGAGCGGCTCTTCGTGGGCGACAGCGACTTCTCGGTGCTCGAGAAGGTGCGCAAGGTCGAGGTGCTGCCCCCCACCACGTACAACCGGCGCATTCCCGAGGCGCTGGAGAAGATCGTGATGAAGGCGCTCGCCCGCGACGTCGAGGAGCGCTACCAGTACGCCAGCGAGGTGGGCGAGGCGCTGCAGCGCTTCCTCATCACCTCGGAAGCCGTCTTCGGCCGCAAGGACCTCGCGCAGTACATGAAGTCGACGTTCGCCGAGGAGTTCGAGCGCGAGAAGACCAGACTCAAGGACTACGCCGACGTGCCGAAGCCGGAAGGGGTCCAGTACGGCGACCCCGACGCCGACCCGTCGACCGGCGAGGAGTTCGTGCCCGAGCGCCCGGTGCAGCCACCCGCCGCGGCGCCTGCCCGCGGTGTACCTCCCCGGGGCCTGGCGACCGGTGTGCCCGCGGCGACCCCGATGGCGCCGCCGCGCTCCACGCCGAGCATCAAGCTCACGGCGGTGGCGCCGATGCTCACCAACGACAAGGACTCCCACCAGTCGACGCAGCTGGTGCAGGAGCCGCCCTTCCGGCCGTCACCGCCGATGCCTCCGTCGGGCCTCGCGCACGGCGCCGGGCGCGATGCGCACGACCCGCGCCCCACGGTGCCCACCGAGATGCCCGCGGTGGTGGAAGACCCGGGCATCGGGCTCGACGCGACGCTGGCGTCGCCCAGCCGCTCGAACCTGCAGCTCCGCGACGAGGTGGACCAGGCCGACCAGGCGACGGTGCTGGGCATGGCCACGCTGCCGCAGCAGCCGCCGCCGGTGCTGCGGCGCTCGCAGAGCGGGGCGATCGCCAACCCGCTGCCCAGGCCCGACCTGAGCCCGGAGTCGACGGTGGCGGGCTCGCCCGGTCGGGTCCAGGCGGAACCGGCGGGCCGTTCGGCCGCCGACGAGCCGGCGAGCGCGACCAACGTCGCGCAGATGCCGGAGCCCAGGGCCTCGGTTCCGGCTCCGGCTCCGACGGCGAAGGCCCCTTCCGCGAACCTGATGGAGCTGCTGCGCCCGTACCGGCTGCCGATCCTCGCTGCGGCGTCGGTGCTGCTGCTGGTGCTCGTGACGGTGCTGGTGCTGGTGCTGGGCAAGAAGCCCGAAGGCCTGCTCTACATCGAGCTGCCGGACGCCCCGGGCCTGAGCCTCAACGTCAACGGCCAGCCGCTGCTCGAGGACGACGGTAGCCCCATTCGTCCGGGGCCCAAGCTCAAGCGCGTGCCCGCCGGGAAGGTGACGGTGATGGTGCTCGCCGACGGCTACGAGACGTTCGTCGAGACCGTCGAGGTGAAGGAGGGGACCGACTACACGCGGCTCAACTCCTCGTTGAAGAAGAAGCCTTAGACCCACGCACCGCGAGGCGCCCCATGGCCAAGAAGCAATCGCAGGACCCGCTCGCCTCGTTGCCCGAGTGGGCACGGAAGCTGGCGCAGAAGTACTACACGAAGACGGTGAGCACCTTCGTGCTCTTCGGCGCGGTGCGCGACCTCTTGCCGACCACCGCGTCCGACGGTGGGCGCGACTTCGGCAACCTGAGGACCTTCCTCGCCGAGGAGCTCTTCGGCGGGCGCGACCACGTGGTGTTCTACGAGCGCAGCTCGGGCATCCGCGCGAGCGAGCCGGAGACCCAGAAGGACCTGCAGCGGGTGATGACGGGCTACGACACGCTCTACGGCACCGACTACGCGCGCACCATGCCGCGCGACCCGGGTCGGGCGCTGCAGGTGCTCGAGAACTACCTGCGCATCCGCATGGCCGACGGCAAGTCGCTGGCGCTGGTGATCGACTTCGCGGAGACCCTGGCGCCGGCCGGCGAGCTCTCGCACCTCTCGGCCGAGGACCGCTTCGCGCTCACCACGCTGGTGAAGTGGTCGCAGGACCCGCAGTTCCTCGCGGGCGACCTGTCGATCATCCTCATCGTGGAGAACCTGGCGGAGCTCTCGCCGCGGCTCTCGCGCAACCCGTACGTGTCGAACATCGAGATCTCGCTGCCCACCGAGGCGGAGCGGCTCGACTACGTGAGCTGGAAGCTCGACGGCCAGAAGCTCTCGCAGGTCTCCGCAGTGCCGGCGGCGGGCCTGGCGAAGATGACGGCAGGCCTCTCGCGCATCAACCTCGACCGACTGCTCACCGAGGCGCTGGAAGCCAAGGTGAAGATCACCCCCGAGATCCTCAAGGACAAGAAGAAGGAGATCATCCAGGCCGAGTGCCACGGGCTCCTGGAGTTCGTCGAGCCGCCGTACACGCTGGACACGGTGGCGGGGCACGCCAAGGCCAAGAAGCTCCTGCGGGCGGGGGCGTCCGCGCTGCGCGGCGGCCACCTCGACGTGATGCCCATGGGCTACCTGCTGTCGGGGCCGGTGGGCACCGGCAAGACCTTCATGGTCACCTGCTTCGCCGGGGAGATCGGCATTCCCTGCGTGAAGTTCCTCAACTTCCGCAGCCAGTGGCAGGGCGTGACCGAGGCCAACCTGGAGAAGATCTTCAACCTCCTCAAGGCGCTCTGGCCGGTGGCGGTGATGATCGACGAGGCGGACGCGTTCCTGGGGAACCGCGACGCGTCGGGCGACTCGGGCACCTCGAGCCGCATCTTCGCGGCCATCGCCAGCTTCATGGGCAACACCGAGTACCGCGGGAAGATCGTCTGGTTCCTGCTCACCTGCCGCCCGGACCTGTTGCCCATCGACCTCAAGCGGCAGGGGCGCGCCGAGGAGCACCTGGCGCTCTTCTACCCGCAGACCGACGCCGACCGGCTCGAGCTGTTCAAGGCGATGCAGAAGAAGACCCACGTGCCGGTCGAGGTGCCCAACTTCGGGGAGCTCACCAAGGGCCGGGTGATGAGCGGCGCCGACATCGAGGCCATCCTGGTGCGGTCCAAGTTCCGCGCGGTGACGGAAGGCCGCAAGGACGTGGTCGCCGGCGACGTGGAAGCGGTGCTCAAGGACTTCCTGCCGCCGACCTACCCGCTGGAGGTCGAGCTGCAGAACCTGGTCGCGGTCGCCGAGTGCACCTCGAAGGAGCTGCTGCCGGAGGCCTTCGCCTCGCTGGAGCGCGACTTCGTCACCCGGCGCATCAAGGAGCTGAAGCTCCTGCTCGCCGAGCGCTGAGGGTCGTTCAGAACCAGTCCACCCCGACGGAGAACACGGTGAAGAACACCACCGAGTCTCCGACGAAGAGGGGGTGGAGGTCGGCGGAGAGCGTCAGGCCGCTCCGCCGGCCGCCGCGCGGGTCGCGGTGGCCGAAGTTGACCGCCACCCGGGCATCGGCGCCGAACGCCAGCCCGGTGCCGGCGACGCAGGAGCTGCCCGCGCAGCCCGCGAGGCCGAGGTAGTCGAGCGACGGGCCGACGCCGAGTTCGAGCATGTCGAAGAGCGTCAGCGCCGCGAGCAGCGAGTTGTTCACCGTGAAGCCGACCACCACGCCCGCGTCGCTGGAGACGAAGAAGACGGTGGGTTGGCTCTGCAGGTAGGTCCCGAAGTTGCGGCCCCATTGCGCCCCGAGGCGGACGGAGAGCGCGGCCGTGGGGCCCAGCACCGGGCCCACCGTCACCCCGCCGCCGAGGCTGATGCCGGAGCGGAAGCGGACCACGTCGAAGTCCTCGTCCACGGGGGCGGCCGGCTTCGCGCTCGCGCTCGGCGGCGCGGGAGGCGGTGCTGGTGGCTGCGCGGACGGCGTCACTCCCACCGGAGCCGTGGGCGGCTCCGGCGGCGGAGGTGGGGCGACGGGCTTGGTGTCGGACGACGAGGCCGGCGCTTGGGTGAGAGCGACCGCGAGGAGAAGGCTGAGCATGGCGTCCCCCTAGCGCAGGGCGCGTGTCGAGGCCCTCGGGGTTTCCCTCGGCCGTTACTGCACCGACCACTTCGCCGGGGCGAAGGCCCGCGCCTGCTCCGGGCGCGCCTCGGGGGCGAAGGTGCTCGCCGAGGCGTGCAGGGTGCCCGCCAGCGTGGGCACCACCTTGAGCGTGCCCTGGAAGGAGCCGCCGGCCGCCAGGGGCTTCAGGTGGAGGATGACCGCGCCGTCCTCGGTCTCGTAGCGCAGCACGGTGCCCGCGCCGACCAGCGCGTCGAGCGAGGGCACGTCGGCCTGCACGCCCGCGGGCAGCGCGTAGGTCAGCTTGGTGGCGGTGTTCGCCGGGGCGCTCGCCACCAGCTGGATGGGCGCCGTCTGGCCCACCTTGAGCGTGGGGGGCAGGGTGGCGGTGAGCTCGAGGCCGCCGCCCGGCTCGTCCTTCCACGGCACGTGCGCGGCCAGCTCGAGCGCGAAGCCGAGGCCGGCCACCGCGGGCTCGGCGCGCACGCCCCACACGTGCTTGCCGTCGCTGCCCTCGGCGGGCACCGCGAGCGTCATCACGTCGCGCAGCTGCTTGGCGTCGAGCACGCCCGCGGAGACTTCCTTGCCGTCGCGGGTCAGCACCACCTTCACGTTCTCGGGGACGGGCGTCTTGAAGATGCCCAGGACCGCGCGCAGCGCCGTCAGGTTGGTGCGGCCGTCGCCCCAGCCCCAGGCGGGCGAGTAGCTGCCCAAGAGCGCCGCGCCGAGGTCGGCGACGGGCGCGTCCTTCACGTCCATCAGCGCCAGCGCCGCCAGCGCGCTCGCCTCGAGCCGGGAAGGCACCTGGCCGTCGGGCCGCACCACGCCCGAAGGCAGGGTGATCAGCGCGGAGCCATCGGCTTGCTTCTCGATGGCGGCCAGCACCTGCTTGCGCAGGCCTTCGGCGACGTCACCGTCGACCGCGCCCGTCGCGAGGATGGCGGCGGCCGTGTACGGGTCGCTCACCCGGCCCACGTTGCGCTCGAAGGCCGCGCGCGCGCGCAGCTTGAAGGCAATCGCCCGGTGCTTCTGCGCGTCGGTCTCCTGCGCGGCGTTCACCGCGGCGGTGCAGTCGGCGGTGGCGACCAGCAGGCGCTGCAAGGTCCACCCGTCGGCGCCCTGGCAGGTGCCGTCGGGGCGCTGCCGCTGGGCCACCTGGGCCGCGAGCCGCTCTCCCACGCGCGAGAGCACGGGGTTCTCGGGGTGGGCGAGCGCGGCCTCGGCGAGCGCGGCGGCGGTGGCCACGTCGGGGTTGCGCGCGTGCCGCAAGATGCGCTGCGTGCCCAGCATCGCCACGTCGCGCAGCGCCTGGGTGTCGGGCTGGGCGCCCAGCGCCTTGAGCAGGCCCGAGGCGCGGCCGGCGAGGAGCAGGGTGTAGCCGTCTTCGAAGACGCCGCCGCGGCCGGGCGACGCCGACAGCTCGGAGCGCAGGAGTGACAGCGCGCCCGGGTAGACCTGCAGCCGCACCACCTCGGTGCCGGCGATGGGGTGGGCCGGCCCTTCGAGCTCCAGCGTGCGCGGCGCGCCCAGGGTGCCGCCGGCGCTGACCGACTGGCGGCGGCCGGCGGGGTGCACGTCGATGGTGCGCTCCACCGCGTCGGTGCTTCCCAGCGCAGCGCGGAAGCCCACGGCGCCGGGCCGCGGCGCCTTGAGCGTCACGTACTGCACGGTGCTGCCTTCGGCCGGCACCTTCACCGCACCGCCGGCGCTCGACAGGGTGGCGTTCTCCGCGCGCAGCGAGAGCGACGCGGCGACCTCGGCCGGCGTGGTGTTCACCAGCTGCACCGGCAGTCGCACCTCGTCGCCCGCGACCAGGAACGGCGGCACCACGGGGTCGACGTAGGTCGGCAGCGTGCCGAGGAACGACGTCACCGCGCCCGCCTGCGCGCCCTGACGCGAGTGGGCCAGCGCCAGGACCCGCCACGAGGTGAGGCGATCGGGCACCTTCACCGGCACCGTGGCGCGGCCCTGCTCGTCGGTCACCACCAGCGGCTCGAAGAGGAACGTCTCGGGGAACCACGCGCGGGTGGGGGCGCCACCTTCGCCGCCCGCCTCGTTGGCCGCCTCGGGCTCCGAGGCCGGGGGCGCCGACGGCTTGGCGTCGTCGCGGTCGGCCTTTCCGCCGAGCATGCCCAGCCCGCCGCCTCCGGAGCCTTTGCCGCTCAGGCCGAGCCCGGCGAGGCTCTTGTTGGCGACGGCGGAAGGACCGTCCAGCGCCCGCATCATCTTGCGCTTGGGCGAGGGAGCCTCCTTCTTGTCCGTCGCCATCGCCTCCTCGTCGCGCTCGATCATCGGCGCGGGAGCCGGCGCGGCCTCCAGCGCAGCGCCCATCGCCCCGTCGTAGCCCTGGCTTGCGCGCGCGGAGCGGGCGCCGGTGAACGCGAGAATCAAGAGCCCGCCGACGAGGATCAGGAGCCCCGACGCGGCGAGGAAACCCCAGACGAACGAGCGATTCATGGCTTCTCCTTCGCCACCCAGGCGGACCAGTTCTCGGTGTCCTCGGGGAGCCGGGTTCCCGCGACCACCACCTGCCGCGGGTCGGTGAGCGCCAGCAGATCGGCCGGCAGCCGGTGCAGGCGCAGCTTGCGGTGGAACGCGTCGCGGGCGTTCTCGTGGCGCGCTTCCACCGCGTCGATGGCCTGGCTCCACAGCCGGGCCATGGTGCGCGGCGACATCTTCTCGGCCTCGGGGGCCTTGGCTTCCCAGGTGCGCACCTGCGCGTGCAGCTCTTCCAGCACGCCGTAGAAGCGGTCGGTGAGCGCCTCGTTGGGGTCGAAGGTGCTCCCGCCGCTGACCGAGAGCGACGGCTCGATCTCCGACGGCGGGGGCAGGGCGTTCACCTTGAGCAGGGTGGCCGCCTGGGCCTGCGCCCCGCGGATGCGGCCGAGCATCAGCGCCTGGGCGTCGAGACCGCCGAAGCCTCCGCTCGAGCTCACCTGCGGGCGCAGCGAGGACAGCTCGTCTGCCCCGGGCAGGCTCACCAGCTGGCCGAGGCTGTCGTCGACGCCGAAGAGGCCTACCGCGGCGCTCTTGCCCTGATCGCCGATGCGCGTCTCCAGCTCGAGGCGCGCGAGCTGGCCCGGCGCGTAGCGTTCCTTCTCGCTCTTCACCGACACCGCGAGCGGCGACTGCGGGCGCACGAAGAGGAACACCTGGGCGCTCAGCGCGCTGATGCGCGCCCAGCCCTGGGCGTCCTTGGGAATGGTGAAGCTCACCGTCTTCTTGGTGCGGTCGACCTTCTCTTCCTTCGTGGTGCGGCCGAGCTCGAGGTACGCGAGCTCCGGCAGGTCACCCTGGAAATCGGGCCCGCGCAGGAGCTGGGCTTCCACCACGTCTCCGGGGTTCACCAGCTGGGAGCTCAGGCGCAGCCGCAGCGGCGGCACCGCACCCGGCCGCAGGCGCACGCGGGTGGTGCCGAGCACCTCCTTGCCCGCCTTGGCGGTCACCGACAGCTCGTACCCTTCCATGATGGTCGCCTGCGGGCGCTCGGCCTCGTACTTCGCGGGCGCGTCGACGCGCACCGACACGAAGCCGAGGTCCGCCACGTCCTGCGACGGGTCGCGGTCCTCGAGCGGCCCCATCCCCTTGAGCTCGAGCTTCTTGAGGCGGCCTTCGACACAGGCGGCGACCGACTCCAGCTTGCGCTCGCCGTCGGGGTTGCTCACCCAGCGCAGCTCGAGCTGCTTGCCCTTGTAGCTGCGGCTCCACACCGCGCGGCGGGGCAGCACGCCGGAGACGACGGTGGGCGGGGCGCAGTCGCGCACGTCGCTCATCGCCTGGTTGATGGCCTGCTCCTCGGCTTCCAGCGGGCCGTTGGCGGCGCTGGTGTTCGCTTCCACCACGAAGCGCGGCAGGTCCTCGTCGTTGAAGGCGTAGCTGACGGTGAAGAGGCGTTCCTTGCCGGTGCCCAGGCGCAGGCCCTTGAGGCCCTGCTCCACGCAGCGGCCCAGGGCGGTGTCGGTGAAGGCGGTGGTTCGCACGGCTCCCGAGGCGTCGACGGAGACCGCGCCCCGGGCCTGGTCGTCGGCGTCCGCGTAGCGGGTGCAGCGCTCGAGGCTCGACTCCAGGCGGTCGAAGGCGAGGCGGTCGGCGAGCGACGGCTCGGAGTCCTCGGCGAAGTGGTCGACCAGCTCGCCGCGGGTGACCTGCTTGGCGCGGGGCGGAGGCCGGAACGGCTGCGGGGGGATGACCACGTTCACCGCGGGGCCGGGGTCGACCTGCAGCTGGGCGACGCCGTCCTCGTCGGCCTTGGTGGCGGTGCCCTTGTCGGTGGGCTCCCACAGGCGGCGCACCACGAGGTCGGCGCCCGGGAGCACGCGGCCGTCGGCGGTGGTGGCGCGCAGGAAGAGGCGGTTGTTGAAGCCCTCGATGAGGCCACCTTCGAGCTCGGTGACGGCGTCGACGGAGATGGGGTCCTCCGACAGGAGGATCGACGCGCTGGCGTCGATGCGGTCGCCGGAGCGGTCGGTCGCCGAGACGTGCGCGCTCAGGGTCGCCTTGCCCTGCAGGTCCATCGGCACCGCGGGCAGCTCGACGCTGAAGCGGCCGTTGGCGCCGGCCGAGGCGGCCTTGGGCAGCGCGGAGCCGTCGGTCCACGCGGTGGGCGGGGGCCACTCGCCCGAGGTGCTCCAGGTGAACTCGAGCTTGGCGTCGGGCACCGGGGCGCCCGAGCTGTAGCGGACCTCGCCGCGCAGCACCGGCCGCTCGCCGCGCCCGTAGAACGGCTTGCCCGGGGTGGTCTCCACGCGGAACCGGGGCAGGGTGAAGGGCCGCACGTCGAAGCTGCGCGAGCCCGAGTGGTTGCCCGACGCCCACTCCACCGTCCACGCACCGCTGGTGGCCTGACCGTCGAGCGGGAAGGAGCCGGTGACCACGCCCCACGCGCCGGCGGCGACGCGCTCCTGCATCACCACCTCGCCGCTCGGGTCGCGCACGAACCAGGTGCCGGGCCGCTCGTCGAGCGGCGTGAGGTCGTTGCCCTTGAGCGCGAGCGCGCGGAACTTCACCGTGTTGCCCGGCTCGTAGAGGGGGCGATCGGTGAGCACGTGGATGCGGGCCGGGGCGTACAGCGCGAGCGGCAGGTCGGCCTGGGCGGTGCCCACGCGGGACGTCACCTTCACGCGCAGTTTGTAGTCGCCGTCGTTCACCGTGGGGATGGTGATGAGGCCCACCTGCTGACCGCCTTCCGTCTTCCAGCCCTTCTTGGGTTCGAGCGGCGTCTCCTTGGCGCCGTCGACCAGGGTCACGGTCGGGGTGAAGGACTCCACCACCGCGGAGCTGAGCAGGTCGGCCTTGCCGGTCGTGTAGTGGGCCATCGCCATGATGCGCAGCTCGCGCTCGGCGCCGCGGGCCAGGCCCGAGCCGGCGGCGCTCACGGTGAGCACCGGGTCGCCGTCGGGGCACTGGTTCACCCACAGGCCGTACTGGAAGCCGGAGCTGAGGCAGACCCGGCTGGAGACCACCAGGAGCACCACGGCGGTCAGGCCCACCAGGGCCACCAACCAGCGGGTGCGGGCTGCGCCGCGGACGAGACGTTTCATGTGGGGTCCCCCTCGAAGGGGCGCGAGCAGACCGACACGCGCGGCGCGGAGGATGTTCCTTCCAGGGGCCATGCCGCAAGCACGCAATCGGGCGGCATTCCTGGCGTAGAGAGCATCATGGTGCGCTTCGTCCTCAACGTGCTGTGGGCGCTGTTCGGCGGCGGGCTCCTCACCGCCCTGGAGTACCTGCTCGCCGGGGCGCTGCTGTGCCTCACGGTGGTGGGGATTCCGTTCGGCGTGCAGTGCTTCAAGATCGCCGGCCTGGCGCTCTTCCCGTTCGGGAAGGACTTCACCGGCGGCCACGGGGGCGCCCCCAGCTTCCTCTTCAACGTGGTGTGGTTCCTCTTCGCGGGCCTGTGGATCTTCCTCAGCCACATCGCGCTGGGGCTGGCGTGTGCGGCGACGCTCATCGGCATTCCCTTCGCGCTGCAGCACCTGAAGCTCGCCTTCGTGGCGCTGGCGCCCTTCGGCACCCGGGTGCACGAGCGCCCCTGACGTAGACTCGCGGCGTGAGCGTCACCCGCAGCGGGAGCCTCAGCCGGGAGCGGGTCGCCGAGCTGCGCGCGGCGGCGCGCGACCCTCGGCTCCGGCTCGCGGTGGCCGACCGCTTCACCGAGCAGGGCGACGTTCGCGGCGAGTACGGCGCGCTCGGGCTCTTGCTAGCGGCGCAGGCGCCGGCGGCCCGTTCCCCAGCGCTGGAGCGCCGCCGGGAAGCCCTCGAGGAGCCCGCCGCCCGGCGCTGGTTCACCGAGGTACACGGGGCGCTGCAGCGGCTGCGGCCCCTGGGCGCCGCGTGGGTGTCGCTGCGGTCCGACGTTCCCTCGCTGGCCGCCTTCGAGCGCGGCGAGCTGCGGGAAGCGCTGCCCACCTTCGAGCGCGACCTGCCCATCGACGGCCTGTCGATCCGCGGCGACCTGGTGGAGCTGACCCTGCTGCGCGCGGCGCCGCTGCTCGCGATGCTGCGCAGCCTGGAGGTCGGCGACCCGTACACCGGCGTCGAGCCCGTCGACGAGCTGGTGGAATTGCTCGCGTTGCCGCAGGCGCGGGGCCTGGAGCGCCTCGACGTGCGGCTGAGCGCGGCGCCCGCGAGGCTGGCGCGCGCCTGGGCGTGCGCCGACGGGCTCAAGTCGCTGGGGCTCACCTGCGCGGGCAGCCAGAACCCCTTCTTCGTGGCCGAGCTGCTCGGGGGGCAGGTCTTCCCGGCGCTGGAGGAGCTCCAGCTCGCCATGGGACGACTGAGCGCCGACGCGCTGCGCCGCTGCGCCGAGGCGACCCCGGGGCTCCGCTCCTTGACGCTCTACGGGGTGGAGCTCACCGGCGGGCCCTTCTCGCTGCCGGAGGGCGCCTGGCCGCGGCTCGAGGGCCTGCACCTCCACGTGCGCAACGAGAGCGTGCAGCCGCTGGTGGAGCACGCGCTGCGCGGCGCGTTTCCCGGGCTGCGCCAGCTGACCATCGCCGCCCAGGGAACGGTCGACGTCACCGGACTCGCCGCGCTCCCGCTGACGGAGCTCAACCTGTCCTCGGCCGAGCGCGCCCGGCTCCCGCGCCTCGAAGGCTCCGTCCTGGGACGCACGGTGGAGACGTACCGGCTCCCGCGCGCGGTGGACGACGGCGTCATCACCGAGCTGGCGCGCAGTCCGCTTCCGGCGCTCACCCGGCTTCACGCGGCCGCGGTCCCCGTCGAGCGCCTGCAGGACGCGCCCTGGCTCGGCCACCTGCGCGAGCTCACCCTCCAGGGCGGGCCGGCGGCGGAGCCCCTGCTGCTCGGCAGGGCGTGGCCTCGCATGGAGAGCTTGGCGCTCTACGCCCGTGACGGCTGGTCCAGGCCCGAGGCCGTCGCTTCCTGGCTCGACGCCGAGCGCGCGCCGAACCTGAGGTCGCTCTCTCCGGTAGTCCCGGGAGCGCTGTGCGTGCAGGCGCTGCTCGAGCGCCGCTCCGCGCCGTGGGAAGACCTCGACTGGGCGGGGCCGACCCGGGCTGCGCTGCGCGCACTCGCCGAGGCTCCGATGGCCGAGTCGGTGCGCACGCTGAAGCTCCGGGCGGGGGAAGACCTGGACGCGGCCGACGTGAAGGCGCTGGCGACGGGGGCGGGGCTCCTCGGTCTGCGGGTGCTCCGTCACTCCACGCCGGTGCAGCAGCGCCTCATCGACCGGTACTGGCCGAGGCGGCTCGCTTCGCGTCAGCTGCAGATCCCAGGCGATGGCAGCCCGGGAGGCAGCTGACCCGCGCGCCGCTCACCCCTTGGGCAGCTCGGCCTTGGGCCCGGGCCAGATGGTGAGCGCAGCGCCGACCTTGAGCTTGCGGCTGGTCGCGAGCTGCTCGTTCCAGTTGCGCAGGTCGCCCACGCTGCAGTCGAAGCGCTGGCCGATGCTCCACAGCGAGTCGCCCGGCGCGATGCCGTAGATGACGCGCTTCTTGCCGTCGACCTGGTCGACCTTCACCGTGCCCTGCGCGGCCTGCGCCTTGGCGCTCTGCGTACCGGCGGGGATCTCGTCTTGCGGCCGGCTCGCCGCCACGCCGGCGCGCCGGGCCTGCGCCACCTGCCGGGTGAGCGCCGGGTCGTCCTTGCCCGCCTTGAGCGCGGCCGGGCTCGGCACCGGAATGATGAGGTCGTTGTTCACGCGCAGCGAGCGGGCCGACTTGAGCCCGTTCAGGTGCATGATCGCCTCGGTGGCCGAGTGGTACTGCGCGGCGATGGCCGAGAGCGTGTCGCCCTTCTTCACCCGGTGCACCGCGTAGTTGAGCCGTTCTGCAGGCGACAGCTTGGCCACCGCGGCCGCGAGGGGCTCCGCCTTCCCCTTGGGCACGCGCAGCACGTACGGGTGCTCGGCGCTCGCGGGTGGGGTGCACCAGCGCTTGAGCTCGGGGTTGAGCTCTTCCAGATCTTGCAAGTCGAAGCCGCCGGCGCGCGCGAGCACGTCGAGGTCGACCTGCTGGGTCAGCGGCAGCTCCTCGTATTCCAGCGGGTCCAGCGGCTGGAACTCGTCGGGCGTGAAGCCGAAGGCCGCGGGGTAGCGGGCCACCAGCGCGCACGCGATGAGCTTGGGCACGTAGTGCTTGGTCTCCTTAGCGAAGCCGCGCTTGGCCTCGATGAGGACCCAGAAGTCCTTGCTCTGGGTGGCGTTGACCAGCTGCCGCACCCGGCCGCCGCCCGAGTTGTAGCCGGCCCAGGCGAGGTACCAGTGGCCCTGCTCGTCGTGCAGCTCTTTCAGGTACTGGCCCGCCGCCACGGTGGCCTTCACCCAGTCGCGCCGCTCGTCGACCCAGAAGTCCTGCTTGAGACCGAAGCGCTTGCCCGTCGCCTGGATGAACTGCCACGGCCCCACCGCGGCGGCCCACGAGCGGGCCGAGGTGTTGAAGCCGCTCTCGATCATCGCCAGGTACACCAGGTCGCGCGGCAGCCCCTGCGACTCGAGGATGGGCGTCATCATCGGCACGTAGCGGGTGGAGCGCGACATCCACCGCCGGAACCACTTGCGGCCCGCCCCCTGGAAGAAGCGGATGTACTGGGCCACCAGCGGGTGCATCTCGACGGGGATGTCGTAGCGGTCGCGCACCAGGGCGACGTCGAACTTCTCCACGTCCGATACCGGGTCGAGCAGCAGCTCCGCGCCGCCCATCGCCCGCGCGGCGTCGAGCCCGTCGAGCAGCCGCTCGCGGGTGCCCTGGCCGTAGCCGAGCTCGAGCAGCGCCTCGCGCAGCACGGTCTCTTCCGCCGGCGCCGCCGGGCCCGTCTTCTGGCCGATGGCGGACTCTTCCAGGGCGCGCATCTCTTCCAGCTCGCCGGTGGGCTCCTCGGCTTCCTTGAGCTGGGCTTCGAGCACCCCGGCGTCGACCGCGGCGCCGGCGTCGACGGGCTGCGCGAGGATGAGGGCGAGAGGGAGCAGCAGCATCGAGGCGCGTCGAGGGTAGGGGCGGGGGTACCGCTGGTCAAACCTGGGACCGCGGCGCCTATTTCCGCTTGGGCTTTCCGGCAGGGCTCTTCGGCGGAGGGGGCGGGGGGCGGACCCCGGCGTCGGGCCGGGGCGGTGCAGGCTGCCCGTGCCCGGGGCCGATGATGTTGGCCAGGTAGCTCTCGAAGTCGAAGTGCGGCGAGTTCTCGGGGTCGTGGCAGGTGCGGCAGCCCTCGGGCGCCTTCCCGTCGAGGATGTTGGCGGTCGCCGGGTCCTCCGCGTGCACGCTCCCGGGGCCGTGGCACGCCTCGCAGCCCACGCTGGCGAGCAGCTGCGTCTGGTCGATGCGGCAGGTCCCGCCCGGGCGCTGCCAGCCGGTGACGTGGCAGCCGATGCAGTCGAGGTGGAACTGCTTGCCCGCCTTCTCCAGCGTGGGCAGCGCCTGGGAATGCTTGCTGCCTTGCCAGACGGCGGCCGCTTCCTCGTGGCAGTCCAGGCAGCGCGCGGTGCCCACGTAGGCCGACTGGCCAGCGGCCGGGGCAGGGCAGGCCGTGCCGTGCGCCTTCGCCCAGGCGAGGTTGAGCTCGCCGACCTCGCGGTCGTACCCGGTGAGGATCTCCTTCACCGCGCCGTCTTCGGGGAAGTTCGACTCCAGGGGGATGAAGCGCACCGCGACGCCGTTCTTGTCGGTGGGCGCGGCCACCGGCGTCTCGGCGAGCGCCTCCCGGCGGGCGATGATCTCTTCGAGCTTCGACTTGCGCAGCGCCTTGAGCTCGTCGGCCAGGCCCGGGGCGTTCACCTGACGCCGCAGCTGCTCGATGCGCTCGTCGAGCGCCTTGAGGTCGCGCTCCTGCTCCGCGGCCCCGCGCAGGAGCTCGAAGCGGCCCGGGCCGATCGCGCTCAAGTCGAGCCGCAGGAGGGAGCGCCCCTTGCTCTGCATCTGCGCCATCGGCACCGGCGCGCGCACCAGGCGATTCTGCTCGCCGCTCAGCTCGTCCTTCGAGCGGGCGACCACCACGAAGTCCACCCCGGTCGCCTCGGTCACCTGCTTGAGCGCCTCGTCGAAGGGGCCGAGGTATGCGCCGAGGACGAAGCCTGCCCCGCGGGTGCGCGCCAGCGCGGCCTGGGCCGCCAGCGTCTGGCCATCGGGCCCGGAGACCAGGGCGAGCTCGAGCTTCCCGAGGTGGAAGAGGGCCGGCTGGCCGCTGGGCACCTCGGGCAGGGCGAGCGAGGACCGCAGCGCCTCGCCGCGCGCGTCGTCGAGCGGGCCGGGCAGCCGCCCGTCGAGGTGCATCGCGGAGAACGCCTTCGCGATGGCGCGGGCCTTCGCTTCCTGCTGGGGCACCGCGGCCTCGGGCAGCTCTCGGCTGCCGAAGAGCGCGTCACCCAGGTCGAGGAAGAGCGAAGGCGCCTGCCCGGTGCGAGCGGCGGCCACCTGCGCCGCGGCGCGCGCCAGGCCCCCGCGCATGTTCTCGGAGCAGCCGCAGGGGCCGACGTAGCCCTTGAGCTCGCTGGACAGCACCACCACCGCGTGCTGCTGCTCGGCCGGGGGCGCCGCGTCCTTGCCGCGAGGCTCACCGGTACGACAGGCGGCCAGGGCGAGCGCCGCGAGGAACCAGCGGCCCACGGGTCACCAGAGAATCGACTCGACCAGCTCGTCGACCTTCTCGCCGAGCGCGTCGAGGCCGTTGGCCTTGGACAGGAACCCGTCGGCGCCGACCTGCTCGGCGAGCTTCCCCAGCTGCTCGTCGTCGAGCGAGCTGAAGATGACGATGGGGATGTCCTGGGTGTCGTACTCGTTCTTCAGGGTACGGCAGATGTCGGTGCCCTTGGCCTCGGGCATGTGGAGGTCGGTCAGGATGAGGTCCGGCCGGAACACCTTGAGCAGCTTCTCGAACTCCACCAGGGTCGAGGCCGCCTGCACCTCGTAGCCACGGGCCTCGAGCGCCGCGCGCTCGAGCTGGAGCGTGATCTCGCTGTCGTCGATGAGGAGGATCTTCTTGGCCACGGGACTTGACCCAGGCCCATATCAGAGCCTCTTTCGAACAGACACCTGCTCTTGGGGGTTTGCGGATCCGGGCCGTTGGTGAATATTCCAGGCCCTCTTCCGTCTGAAAGCGCATCTTCTGCAAGGCCGAACCTCGCTGCTCCCCACGGATTCCATGCGCCCTCGTTCACTGCTCGCCGTCGCCGCCGTGCTGCTGTCTGCCACTGCCTTCGCCCAGGACCGGGGTCGCACCGATGGCCCCGAGAACTCGGAGTGGGGCAAGGGCGGGTACGACAAGCCGCTGTCGGGCAGCTTCTCGCTGGCCTTCGACTTCGGCGGGGCGATCAACAACACCCCCTTGGGCGGCAGCGGCGCCCCGCTCTACATGGGCGGCACCGCCTCGTACTGGATGACCGACTGGTTCCTGATGGACCTGCACGGCAGCTACGCCTTCAACTCGCAGCGGTTCCACGGCCTGCTCGGGCCCCGCTTCCGCACCGCCACCTGGCCGGTCAGCGGCTCGCTCGGCTTGCGCGCGGGCATCATCACCGACCCGCTCGCCGGCGTGCGCTTCGGCCTGTCGCCCATCGCCGCGGTGGACATGATGTTCAACCGGCACCTCATCGCCGGTCTGGAAGGCGCCATCGACATCCCCATCGCGGGGAACGGTGTCACCTACCGGATCGGCCTCAACATCGGCTGGCGGTTCTAGACATGCTCGCTCCCCTGCTCACGGCGTTCGTGGTGTCCCAGATCGCGCCCCCGCTGCCGCCCAGCGTGGCGCCGGGGCTGCCGTTCCCCACCGGGGTGGCGACCACGGTGAACATCGTCAACTGGGACGGGGCCCAGCTCCCCAAGGTCTACCAGCGCTCGGACCAGCTCCCGCTGACCGACGAGGACCTGGAGAAGCTGGCGAAGGAAGGCTTCGACGCTCCGATGATGATCAAGATGATCGAGGAGCGCCGCTGCGCGTGTGACGCCAGCGCCGAAGGCATGATTCGCCTGAAGAAGGCGGGCGTGCCGAAGGAAGTCATCCAGGCGGTGTCGCTGCACGGCCTCAAGCCCAACCGGCACCTCGAGGTGCTGGTGACCATGGACTTCAGCGGCGACAGCCGGGAAGCCCGCCAGAACTTCCTCTACTTCTTCGTCGACGACGGCGACCTCACCGGCGTCTTCACCGCCGACCTGATCGAGCTGCTGACCCGCAACAACTCGAGCGACGAGATGGTCGACCGGTCGGACCTGCTCATCACCAAGCGGGTGCGCCGGGTGCGCTTCGTGGGCAGCGTGCCGCTCAAGACGTACGGCAAGCACCAGGTGCTGGTGGTGGCGAGCGCCAACCCGTCGCTCACCCACCCGTCGCAGCTCAACGCGCTCGAGCGCAAGACTGCACAGAGCTACACGTTCGATTACCCTCGCGCGTCCCTGCAGAGCCTTTGCCGGCTCACCGCCGGGTACAAGCGAGACGCCGTCCTCACCTACCAGTGGCGCTACATGGGCAGCCGCTTCGAATGCGAATGGAACTGACCGTCATGACCCTGATCCGCAATGCCGTGTTTCTCGCTGCCGTCGCCTCGACCGTGGCCTGCACCGGCCCGCGCGCCTTCACGCGTGGCCAGTACGAGGACCCGAACCAGATCGAGATGCTCTCGGACAAGTTCAACGAGAACGACCTGCAGCTCATCGCCAAGAAGATGGCCGATTCCTTGATGGCCTCGCCGCAGTTCGCCGCCATCCAGGGGCGGCCGCTGATCGTCATCAAGACGTTCAAGAACTCCACCAGCGAGCACATCGACATGAAGTCGCTCGCCGACAAGATCCAGGTGGCGCTCTCGCGCGGCGGCAAGTTCGCGTTCCAGGACGTGGCGGCCCGCAAGGACGTGGCGGAAGAGTACGAGTACCAGGGCTCGGGCTACGTCGACCCCAACCAGGCGAAGGGCCCGGGGCAGCAGGCGGGCGCGGACTACGTGCTCACCGGCGAGATCAGCTCCATCATCCAGGAAGTCGGAGCCGACAAGCTCGTCTATTACAAGATGACCTCCAAGCTCTCGAACCTCCGCTCGGGCATCGTCGACTGGACGGACGAGAAGGAGCTCCGCAAGAAGTTCGAGAAGCAGGGCGTGAGCTGGTAGCAGCCCGCCCGTGGTGAGGGGGCTCGAGCACATGACGACCGCTTCTCTGCGCGCGCTGGTGGGCGTGGCCTGCTTCGCCCTGGCGAGCGGCTGCGCGTCGACCTACGCGGAGCGGCACGGTCGCATTCGCAGCGCCTACGAGTCGTACCAGGAAGACAAGGCGCTCGAGCTGCTCAAGGCCGAGGCCACCCAGGGGCGCGACATCGACAAGCTCCTGGTGATGCTCGACCACGGCGCCATCTTGCACGCCAAGGGCGACTGGCAGGCGAGCATCGAGGTGCTGCAGAAGGCCGACGACTTCGCCCAGCAGCTCGACACCGTCTCGGTGAGCGAGGAAGTGGGCGCGGTGCTGTCGAACGAAGGCACCAAGACCTACCGCGGCGAGGACTACGAGAAGCTCCTCATCTCGGTGATGCAGGCCATCAACTACGCGCAGCTGGGCAAGGAAGAGGACGCGCTGGTCGAGGTGCGCCGGCTGAACGACCGGCTGGAAGTGATGATCGCCAAGCAGGACAAGAAGTACGAGCAGCTGGCGATCGCGCGCTACCTGTCCGCGGTGCTCCACGAGGACCAGCACGAGTGGGACGACGCGGCCATCGACTACCTCGCGGCGGCCAAGGTGGCGCCCGACCTGGGTGACGCCGCGGCTGGCGCGGTGCTGCGGCTCGCGAAGCAGACCGAGCGCGACGACGACTACCAGGCGCTCAAGAAGAAGTACCCCGGCGTCGACGACAAGCCGGTGCCCGCGGGCTCGGGCCAGGTGGTGGTGGTGCTGGAGGCCGGCAAGGCCCCGCGCAAGACCTCGAGCCAGCGCGAGAACCGCGGCGGCCTCATCGTGGTGCCGGTCTACGACAAGGCGAACCTGGTCGGGGTCGGCCCCACCAAGGTGGGCATCGACGGGAAGAGCGTCACCAGCGCGGTGGTCACCAGCGTCAACGACGTGGCCCGCCGCTGGCTGGAAGACCGCATCGGCAAGCTCATCGCCAAGTCGGTGGCCAGCCTGGCGGTGAAGGCCGGCGCGGCGGCGGTGGTCGGCGGGCTCACCAAGAGCAAGGAGCTCGGCGCGCTCGCCTTCGGGCTGATGACGCTCACCCAGCAGGCGGACACCCGCTCGTGGCTGTCGTTGCCCGCGGAGTACCAGGTGGCGCGCGCGGTGGTGGCGCCCGGCAAGCACACCGTCTCGGTCAACCTCCACGGGCACCCGGTGGAGCGCGAGGTCGAGGTGAAGGCCGGTCGCATCGGCCTCGTCGTCATCCGGCAGTACTAGTCCCCTCGTTCGTCCCCTCGTTCGTCCCCTCGTTCGTCCCCTCGCGAGGGCTCCCGCCCGCGAGGGGGGCGGGGCTTGGCCGGCTTCGCCTGGCCCGCCCCGTCCAACGGAGGGTCCTCGGATCGAGAGACCGAACGCTCACTGGGGGGCAAAGCGCACCGTGAGTTACGAGGAAGCACGCCGTGGGCTGCGAGGAAGCACGCCGTGGGCTGCGAGGAAGCACGCCGTGGGCTGCGAGGAAGCACGCCGTGGGTTGCGAGGAAGCACGCCGTGGGTTGCGAGGAAGCACGCCGTGGGTTGCGAGGAAGCACGCCGCGGGCTGCCCGGAGGCACTCCGCGTCCTGCGACGGGGGCTCGCTTCAGCGACGCGTGGGGGGCGTCGGCTCGGCTGGCGCTTCGCCCAGCCCGGGGACCAGCGACGTCACCGACTGGTTGGGGAAGAAGTGCCGGTAGAGCGCCTGGAGCACGATGAGCGCGCCGACCACCAGCAACACCCGCTTCAGCACCACCCAGAGCTGGGAGTCGAAGAAGCCCGGCTCCTGTGGCTCGGGGACCGGCTCCAGCGTGCGCTCGCTGCGGCGGGTCGGCTTGCGGTCGAGCTCGATGTGGTTGGTCTCGGCCAGGCCCCGTGGCACCCCGGGCGGCGGCGGCGCGGGAGCAGGGGGCGGGGCGGCTGCGGTGGGCTGCAGCGTCTTGCCGGTGAGGCGGCCGTCGGCCCCCAGTGCCTTGCCGGTGCCCACGAAGCCCGAGGTGATCTCCTGCACCGGAGGGAGCCCCGACGGCGCCGCGGGCGCGGGCTTGGCGGCGACCAGGGCCGACAGGTCCATCGGGCTCTGGGTCGGCCGCACCGGCGAGGCGCGCGGCGCGGGCGGAGGCCAGAGATCGGTGGCCGCCTGGTCCGCAGCGACCGCCGGGCCGCCGCGGAGCGCGCCTGCGAGCGCCCGTGCCATGTCCTGGGCCGACGCGAAGCGCTGGTCGGGCTGCTTGGCGAGGCCGCGGTCGATGACCTGCGCCACGGCCTGGCTCACGTGGGGCGCCACTTGCCGCAGCGGCGGCGGGGCCTCCATGCGCACCTTGACGATGAGGTCGGGGAGGCTGTCGGCGGCGTGGGGGAGCCGGCGGGCGAACAGCTCGAACAGCATCGCCGCCACCGAGTAGAGGTCGGCCCGCAGGTCGACGTTCCGGGCGTCGAAGAACTGCTCCGGAGCCATGTACCCGGGCGTGCCCATCGAGGTCCCGGTCATCGTGAGTCCACCGCCGGTGCCGAAATCGGCGCCCACCTTGCTGATGCCGAAGTCGAGCAGCTTCACCTGGTCGCTGCCGTCGCTCTTGCGCAGCACGAAGACGTTCGCCGGCTTCATGTCGCGGTGGACGATGCCCTTGGCGTGCGCGGCGCCCAGGCCGTCGAGCACCTGGAGCGCGATACCGATGAGCCGCTCGACCCCCAGCGGCCCCTGCTTGGCGGCGAGCTCCTTGAGGTCCAGCCCGTCGAGGTACTCCAGCGCGAGGAACGCGAGCCCGTCGGGCGTCTTGCCGGCGTCGAGCACGCGCACGATGTGCTCGGAGTTCACCGCCTGCACCGCGCGCGCCTCGCGCAGGAAGCGGTCGAGCATCGCGCGGTCGCTCGACAGCGCGCGCTTGAGCAGCTTGAGCGCCACCGGCGCGCCGGTGTGCACGTGGTTCGCGAGGTAGACGCTCCCGAAGCCGCCCACGCCCAGCACCGAGACCAGCTGGTACCGGTCGACCGCCGTGCCGATGAGCCCGGCGGTGTTCATCGCCTCGCCCGTCACCGGGCAGTCGACCGTGCCGGCCGGGTGCTGGCGTCCGCAGTGCTGACAGCTCATTCGGGTGCAGTCCCCTCCACGCCTTCGACGCCCATCGATCATAGGGCCGAACGCGGTGTCAGGCACGCACGCGCCACCTGTAGGGCCGGTGCCGCAGTGGCAGGGGCCTTCAGGCGGCGGGAATGCCAGCAGTTCCGCATCGCTGCAGCGAGGCATCGCCGATGCAAAGCGGCAGCGAATGCACCGTGGCCTCGCGCTGGTCCTCGCAGTGGTCGTGTGCTCCTGTGATGGCGCCGCCGAGCTTCCGGGCGGCCCGGGCCGCGGAGGCGGTGGCGCACCGGGAGGCGGTGCCGGTGCACCTGCGCCGCGCGGAGGGGGTTCGGCCCTGGCCAGCGGCGGGGGCGAGGCCTCGACTGGCGGAAATGGCGGTGGCTCGGCCGGTGGCAGCTCGGCCGGCGGCGGCTCCGGCGGCGGGAGCCCCGGCGGCGGCGGCGGCTCGGCCGGGGGAAACGCAGGCGGCGGTGCCCCCGGAGGCGGCACGGGAGGCGGCGGCGTGGGCGGTGGTTCTGCCGGAGGCGGCACAGGCGGCGGC
>JAIBBQ010000274.1 GCA_019694595.1 Myxococcaceae bacterium | reverse complement strand
GGATGACGACCGGCGCCGGCGGCTCGGGCGGGGGAGGCGGCGGCTCGGGCGGCGCAGGCGGCGGCTGCGCGCGCGGCGCGAGCACCACCACCGGCACGAAGACGGGGTTCCACACCAACGGTGGCCGGTACCCGGGCCCCCACCACGGCGTCGCCTGGGGAACGAAGGACGGCGTGACGCCACCGGGGGTGGAAAAGGTGAGCGTGACGGGCTTGCCGGGCCGCGCGCCGCCGGCGAAGGCCGCGGATCCGAGCAACGCGACGGCGAGGACCGAGCGCATGCCGGGAAGCCTAGCGACCCGCCGGGTGCCGCGAAAGCCACCCACCCGCGCGGGCGGCGGGCGTGGGGTCAGCCGAGGACGAGGTCGAGCGCGGCGCTCAGGTCCTTCACGCCGATGGCCTCGAGCCGCTTCTCGTCGAGCCGCTGGGCGGAGGCCATGGGCATCACCGCGCGCTTGAAGCCCATCTTCGCGGCCTCGGCGAGGCGGGCCTCGACGTTACCCACCGCGCGCACCTCGCCGGCGAGGCCGACTTCTCCCAGGATGAGCGTCTGCGCATCGATGGGCTTGTTCTGCAGGCTGGAGACGAGCGCCGCACACACCGCGAGGTCGCTCGCCGGCTCGGACAGCTGCATGCCACCGGCGACGTTGACGAAGATGTCGCAGCCCACGAGCTGGGCGCCGTGCTTCTTCTCCAGCACCGCGGCGAGCAGCGCCACCCGGTTGCCGTCGACGCCCATCGCGGTGCGCCGCGCGGTGCCGTAGCCGGTGGGGGCGACCAGGGCCTGCACCTCGACGAGCAGCGGGCGGGTGCCGTTGAGGGTGGAGGTCACCACGCTCCCCGACTGGCCCTTGGGGCGCTCGGCGAGGAAGAGGGCGGAGGGGTCGGGCACCTCGCGCAGGCCGGAGCCCTTCATCTCGAAGACGCCGATCTCGTTGGTGGAGCCGAAGCGGTTCTTGTGCGCCCGCAGGATGCGAAAAGGGTGGCCGCGCTCGCCCTCGAAGTAGAGGACGGTGTCCACCATGTGCTCCAGCACGCGGGGGCCGGCGATGCTGCCTTCCTTGGTGACGTGACCGACGAGGAAGGTGGGCACGCCGCTCTTCTTGGCGAAGGCCATGAGCCGCCCGGCGACCTCGCGCACCTGGCCGATGCTCCCGGGTGCACTGCCGAGCTCGGGCAGGAACATGGTCTGGATGGAGTCGACCACCAGCGCGCTGGGGGCGAGCTTCTCCGCAGCGCCGAGAATCTTCTCCGCGTCGGTCTCCGCGAAGAGGTGGAGGTTCTTGCTCATCACCTCGAGCCGGTCGGCGCGCATGCGCGTCTGGGCGAGCGATTCTTCGCCGGTGACGTAGAGCGCCGGGCGATCGCGGGAGAGCCGGTCGAGCGCCGCGAGCAGGAGCGTCGACTTGCCGATGCCGGGGTCGCCGCCCAGGAGCACCAGGGAGCCGGCCACCACGCCGCCACCCAGCACGCGGTCCAGCTCGGCGATGCCGGTGAGGCGCCGGGCGCGGTCTTCGCCCACCACCTCGTGGAGCAGCACCGGCTTGGTCGCGCCCCCCGACGAGCCCCAGGCGGGCCGGTGCACCGAGGCGGCGGACAGCTCGGCTTCCTCGACGAGCGAGCCCCAGGCGGCGCACTCGGGGCAGCGGCCGAGCCACTTGGCGGTCTGGTGGCCGCAGGACTGACAGGTGAAGTGGCTCTTGGGCTTGGCCATGGCCCTCCCTCTAGCAGCCAGGGCTGACCTGTCGCCCCAGGCGAGGTAAAGCGCGGCACCGCAGCCTTGAAGCGCCCACCCCGCCTGGCGAGCCGCGCTCGCCGCGCACCGACGAAAAAGAACAGGACACCCAAGACATGAAGAAGACCCTGGCGATGCTGACCGTGCTGGCCCCGCTCCTCGCTGCCTCGGCCCAGGAAGGCTCGACGGCCGGCGAGAACGCCCCGTCGGCCTCGTCGTCTTCCGCGTCGTGGTTCGGCAACGGCCTCAACGACGCCGGCACCCACAGCCGCCCCAACCAGCTGAGCCTCATGGCCGACCTGGGCTACGGCTACGGCTTCGGGCTCGGCGTGGGCGCGCGGTACGCCATCACCGTGCTGCACGACGGCTTCCTCCCGCAGAACAACGACAGCCTCGCGGTGGAGTTCGGCGCCGACCTCAACGCCTACTTCGGCTACGCGTTCTACGGCGGCGGGGTGTGGGTGACGATTCCCGTCGCGGTGGGCGTGCGCTGGAACCTCTTCTTCAGCCCGGAGCTCGCCGGCTTCGTGCACGTGGAAGGCGGCATCACGGTGAACCCGCAGGGCTTCGGCTTCGGGGCCGGCTCCATCTGGGGCTACTACTCGTTCACCTTGGGCGTGCTCTACAAGCTGGGCAACGGCATGTGCCTGCGCGCCGAGGTCGGCTACCCGTTCCTCAAGGTCGGCATCGCCTTCTGACGACGGTCGTCGGCGCTTCCGGTCAGCGGCGCTTCGCGCGGGGGGCCGCCTTCTTCCGGGGCGCCGGCTTCTCGCGCGGCAGCACCCGGTTGCCCGAGAAGATGCGGGCGCGCGCGAGGTGCGCCGAGGCCGCGAGGGCGGCATCGGTGCTGGCAGAGAAGCGCGGGCCCGACAGCACCAGCGAGCGCAGGCCCGACAGCCCCGGAGCCTCCGCCAGCGCGAGCGCCCCCTCATTGGTGACCCGCGCGTCGCCGAGGTGCAGGCGGGTGAGCTGAGCGGCCTGCGGCCAGCGGGCGAGGGCGCGCGCGCCGTCGTCGCCCAGCGCGTTGCCGCCGAGCTCGAGCACCCGGACCTTCGGCAGCACGCCCGGCGCGAGGAGCAGCCCGAGGTCGTCGGCGGTGAGCGCGTTGCCGCGCAGGTCGAGCGACTCCACCTGCCGGAGCGCGGGCAGGAGCGCCTCGAGCCCCTCGCGGCCGAGCTCGTTTCCCGCAGCGGCGAGCACGCGCAGCCCGTGGAAGGCGGGCCGCGCGAGCGTCTTCCCCAGCCAGGGCCCGAGGTGCGCGGCCTGGAGCTCGAGCCGCTCCAGCCGAGCATCGAGCGTGGCGAGCGGCTCCAGGGCGCCGCGGTTGAGCCGGCAGCCGGAGACCTCGAAGGTGGTGAGGCCGGTGAGCTTCCCGGGGCCGAAGCACCCCTCGAGGTCGCCCGCGCCGATGGCCACGCTCACGAAGCGCAGGCCCTCGAGGTGCTCGGCCTGCGCGAGCACCTCGGCGCCCTTCCAGCGGCTGGCCGTGAAGCTGTCGACGGAGACGAAGCGGGCGCGCTCGAGCAGCGGCGTGCCGGCGAGCGGAGCCAGCTCGCGCACCTGGTCCTCGAGCTGGGCCGAGAGGCGGGTGAGCAGCGGCGCCGCCGCCAGCAGGGCGTGGGCGTGCCGGGCCAGGAGCCTCGGCTCGCCCTGCACCTCGGCCACCACGCCGCGGTCGAAGCCGAAGCGCAGCCCCAGGCTCAGGAACTCCTGGACGGGCGCGAGCCAGGCCACCCGGTGCTGCTCGAGGAGCGCCTTCACCTGCTTCTCTGCCGCGGGCCGGCGCTCGTCGTCGACGTCTGCGGTGCGCAGGAGCCGCTGGAGCTGCACCAGCTCGCCGCGGGGGTCCCCCTGCTCCACCAGCCAGTCGGCGTAGACGCTCCAGGTCGCCTCGTCGTCGACCTGGGCCGCCAGCGCGGCGAGCAGGGTGGCTTCGCGGGTCATCGGTGCGGTTCTACGACGAAAAACTGAGGGTGAGCCGGGGCAACCTCTCGGCTCGACTGACGCGAGCGCTGGCCTCGAGTTTGCGAGGCGCGTGCGCGTGCGCGCTCGTCTGCTGCTGCTGGGGGTGCTGGGCTTCGCGGCGGGCTGCCGGCCCCAGGGGCTGAGCGCCTCCAGCGCGTCCTTCACCGTCTCCCCCACCACCCTCGCGCTGCCGAGCGGGTACGCGGGGAGCACGGTGACGTCGGCGGTGGAGCTGACCAACACCTCGCTGACCGCGGTGGAGCTCACCTTCGCGACAGAGCCGCCCTTCTCTTCCGAGGCGGCGGTCACCCTGCCCGCGGGAGCGACCCGCAGCCTCGAGGTGCACTTCCGCTCCGCGTCGAGCGGACACTTCGACGGCGTGCTGCGGGTGGACGGGCCCGGCGGGCCGGTGGAGGTGGCCCTGAGCGCGGTGGCGCTCGAGCGCCCCGAGTGCACCGCCTCGAGCGACTGCACGGTGGCGCGCTTCGACGACGCCACCGGGAAGTGCGTGGAAGACCCGGCGCCCGAAGGCCAGGCGTGCGGCGCCGCCGACCAGTGCCTGCGCGGCGGCACCTGCCAGGCCGGCGTCTGCCGCGGCACCGCGCGCGACTGCGACGACGGCAACCAGTGCACGCTCGACAGCTGCAGCCCGCAGCTGGGGTGCCGGCACGAGGACCTGACCGACGCCTGCCCCGGCGACGGCAACCCCTGCCACACCCCCACCTGCTCCCCGCAGACGGGGTGCGGGGTGGCGACGGTGGCCGACGGCACGTCCTGCGGCGGCAACGACTGCGTCACCGCGCACGTCTGTCTCGCGGGGAGCTGCGAAGCGAAGGCTGCCCCCGAAGGCTCGCAGTGCCGCGCCGCCACCGCGTGCGAGGCACCGGCGACCTGTCACCAGGGCAGCTGCGACCAGCCGGTCCCGGGTCCGCCGAAGCTGCGCTGGCGCCACCTGCCGCTCCACCCCGCGCCCGATGGCTTCGGCGACCTCTTCTTCCAGGGGCAGCTCGACGCGGCCGGCAACGCGTACCTCTTCGAATTCGGCGCCACCAAGGACCGGCACGCGCCGGTCTCGCCGCGCATCGACCCGCCGGCGGGCACCAGCTGCGAGGAGACCGGGGACTGCATCGAGCGGCAGCTCGTCTCGCTCTCGCCCGACGGGGTGGAGCGCTACCGGGTGCCGGTGCGCCCGGGCTGCCTGCGCTGCCTCGCCGGCTACGCGGTCGACGAGGCGGGGGTGGTCTTCATCTCCGGCACCGACTTTCTCCAGGCGCGCAGCGCGGGAACCGGGGCGCTCCTGTGGGAAGTGCCCACCGTCACCGGGCTCCCGGTGCTGCACGGGATGCCCGACGGCGGGGGCTCGTTCTACTCCGAGGCGCCGATTCTGCTCGGCGGTGGCCAGGTCGCGGTGCCGGTCACCGAGGGATGGGAGCTCCACGACGCCTACGTGCGGGTGTTCTCGCGCGCGACCGGCGCGCGGACATTCGACTACCACCGCGGCGGTCACCTCTACGGCACCGGTGCGTCGGGCAACGGCTCGCTGTGGAGCTCCTCGGCGGGCTGCTGGGCGCCGATGGGGCAGCTCGAGCAGGTGGCGAGCGACGGCGGGGTCCACACCAGCCGCTTCCTCCACACCAGGATGCTCGCCTTCGGCGACGAGGAGGCCATCGGCATGGGCAACGACGACGGGCTGCTGCGCATCGTCGACCGCTCGGCGGTGGAGCACGTGGTGGACGCCGGCCTGCCGTACACCTCGCCGCTCGTGCTGCGCACGCCGGGGCGGTTGCTCGTCTATTCGCCGCCGGGGTTCAACACCGCGTTCGGCGCCTTGCACGACGTCGACCCGGCGGGCCGGTCCGTCCGGTGGGCCCAGTCGTTCCCGGGGCCCAGCACCGTCACCAGCCTCGCCGCGCTCGAGAGTGGCGGGGTGCTGCTGCTCGACTCCGGCGGCAAGCGGCTGTGGGGTGTCGAGGCCGATGGAGGCGTGGGCCTGCGCTGCACGATGCCCGCCGAGGTGGCCTCGCCGCTGTCCCTGGTGCGGGACCAGCTGGTGCTCGAGGAGAACGTGTCCATCGCCGCCTACGCCCTGCCGGGCATGAAGCTCGCCCCCAAGGGGTGGGTGCTGGAGCGCGGCGGCCCCGGCCACGGCGGCGCCCCGCGATAGCCGCGCGTCAGAACCGCTGCTTGGTGGTGAGGAACGCCACCGCGGCGATGAAGATGACGCTCACCAGCACCACCAGGTTGATGATGCCCAGCACCTTGGCGGCGGTGGTGAGGCTCTGGCCCGCGACGGGGGCCTGGCCGGCGTCGATGGCCGCCCGCTCCTGGCTCGCGAGCACCCAGCCCAGCACGCCGAGCGGCCACAGGCAGTGCAGGCCGACGATGCCCATGAGGAGCGCGGCCACCGCCCGGCCCGAGGGCTTGGTGTAGACGCGCATCGCGTGGCAGTTCACGCACAGCGCGGAGGTGTCGGCGAAGTTGATGCATTCCGCGCAGAGGAAGATGCCGCAGCGCTCGCAGGTATCGACCGCGACAGCCGAGTGCATCGAGCAGGTGGCGCCCGCCAGGTCCATGGCAGGCACGTTACGACGGCAGGCCGCCGTCACCTACCGCCGTCGGTGGGCGCGGCCTCAGGCCGAGAGCGCCACCTGGAGCGTCGCCGTGTAGCCGTCGGCAACGCTGCCGCTCACCGAGGTGAGCTGCAGCGCGGTGCCGTCGCTGAAGACCATGTCCTGCGAGAAGCTGGTCTTCTTGAAGTTGCTCACGCTCTGCTCGTAGCCGGCGGTGGCGTACACCGCGTCGCAGACGTCGGTGGGGAACGCGAGCTGGGAGGTCTTCACCTTGTTCGCGGAAGACGTCGCCTTCGCCGCGCTCGGGTACACCTCGAAGTGCGCGTGCGGCATGCGGCCGGAGTAGCAGCCCGGGAAGATGGTGGTGAAGCTGAGGCGGCCGTTGGCGTCCGACTCCTGCACTCCGCGCAGGTAGTTCTGCGAGGTGAGGTCGTACATCGAGTACTTGCCGTCGCGGTCGCAGTGCCAGAGGTAGACGGCGTAGCCGGCGAGCGGCGAGCCACAGCTGGCGTTCACGTTCACCAGGTCGAGCGTGATGGTGAGCGGCACGCCCGCGGCGGTCCCGGACAGCCCGCCGAGGCTGGAGCGGATGTCGCTGCGCACGATGCCGCTCAGCCCGAGCGCGTTGGGGCCGTTGGAGCCGTCACCCGGGTACGGTCCCTGGGTCTCCTCCGGCACCACCTGGCAGCCGCCCGACTGGGTCCCGGTGCCGCACCCGAGGAGCGAGAGCACCCCCGCCCCGGCGGCGTAGCGCAGCAGCTCGCGGCGGCTGGCGAGGCGAACGAGCTGGCGGAGGTCGGCTTGAAGCCCTGCGTCATGGCGGTGGTCGTCGGACACGGTGTGGCAGCTCCCGGGGAAGTGGGTTGGCCTTCACCGCTCCTGTGTGCGCCACCCAGGAAAGGCGATCACCGCCCCGCGGGCTGGAAGTGGAACGGGTAGGTCACCGCGGTCGCCATGCCCTGCGCCTTGACGCCGGGGAAGCGGAGCGCGCGCACCCGGTTGGCGACGCACTGGTCGAGGCTCGCCGAGCTGGTGGTGCTGCGGACGACTTCGGACGCGGTGACGCCGCCGCCCACCGAGATGAGGAACTTCACCGCCACCGTGCCCGAAAGCTCCGGGTGCGCCGTCAGCTCGTACTGGTAGCAGGCGCGGATGCCGCCCAGGTTCGCGCGGATGACCTTGCGGATGAGCTCCTTGTCCAGGCACGCCCCCGGCACGGCGCAGCCCACCACCGCGTCGTCGACGCGCGGCTCGGGAGCCAGCTCCGCCTTGCGGCACTCGGCGCCCTCGCACACCGCGTGGCTGCCGTAGCCCTGGTGCCCGCCGCCCTTGCCGCGCGTGGCGAGCGCCCCGATGCCCTCGAGCCGGCCGCCGGGCCCGCCGGCGCCGCTGTCGCGCAGCGCGAAGCCGCCCGCCCCGGCCTCGGACACCCGCACGCCCT